>CABUNJ010000006.1 GCA_902492935.1 uncultured Collinsella sp.
GCGCAACGCGTTGCGCTGAGTCCTGAGGCTGTTGCAATGAAAATGACAATCAAGGGGGCTTATTTAGCTACTTGCGTATGACGGCAGCAGGGTGCTATAGTATTAGAGTTTTGTCTATCTTAGGGGTATTATCCCCTTTTTGAATTGCACCTTCTGGAGGCCCTGTTCATGGAAGAGATGGAAGTCAATCACGTCGACGACATCCACGAGAAGCTGACCGATATGGTGGGCGATCGCGTTAAGGTGAAGGCCAACATGGGCCGCACCCGCGTTGTCGAGCGCATGGGCACCATCAAGAGCGTCCACCCCGCCGTCTTCATTGTCGAGGTTGACGAGCGTCGTGGCCGCAAGTCGCGTCAGTCCTACCAGTATATCGATGTCCTCACCGGTCAGGTCGAGCTGTTCGACCCCGAGAGCGGCGAGCATATCTTTACCCCGCTCGGCAATCAGCTCGAGGAGCACTAACGGTGACCGATCGGTCCCTGACTCTTTCCGCGCCGGCAAAGATTAACCTCTACCTGGGGGTTCATACCGAGCGCGATGACCGCGGCTACCACAGGGTCGATTCCCTGATGGCAGCCGTCGGTCTTTCCGATACCGTGACGGTCACGCCGGCGCAGGCGCCGACCGTCCAGACGGTTCCGGCATCAGATTTTCCCATGCAAAAGAATACGGCGTATCGGGCTGCGGTTGCTATGGCCGAGCATTATGGTCGCGAGGCAAACATCTGCGTGACGATTGAGAAGCGCATTCCATTGTGCGCCGGTTTGGGCGGCCCCTCGACGGATGCGGCCGCGGTCATTGTCGCCTTGGCGGAGCTCTGGGGAATTGATCGCACCGACCCCGCGCTCGACGACATTGCGCGGGGCATTGGCGCCGACGTCCCGTTCTTTTTGCACGCGAGCCCTGCGTTCTACGTGGGTGGGGGGGACGTGCTGGCAACCGAGTATCCCGCACTACCCGCGACACCCGTCGTGCTGGTTAAGCCGCGGAAGGCAAGCGTTTCGACTATTGAGGCCTATCGACGTTTTGACGAGGCCCCGGTGCCTGCGGACAAGCCCGGCGCGATAGCTTCTGCCTTGCGTGCTGGTGATGCCGAGACGGCATATGCACTCATCCATAACAACCTGGGTGTCATTTCCGCACAGATGGAGCCGCAGATTCAAACGGTCCTCGACTGGCTGCGTAAACAGGACGGCACCGTTGCTGTAGATGTGTGCGGATCGGGCGCTTGCTCGTTTGCCATTTGCGACACCGCCGCCACGGCCGAAAGGCTTGCTGACGCTGCCCAGCAAAATGGCTGGTGGGCCTGCGCGACTGAGCTTATTCCCAACACGGTTCAAATCGACGCGCCAAAGAAATAAAAATTTCTCTAGCATGCGGCGAAAATCTTTGTTACTATAGTCGAGCTAACGGGTTGTGGCTCAGTTTGGTAGAGCACTGCGTTCGGGACGCAGGGGTCGCTGGTTCAAATCCAGTCAACCCGACCAGAGCATGAGGAGGGACCGCTTCTTGCGGTCCCTTTTTTTAGCTATTGTTGTGATACCGCGATACCCGCGGTATACTCATTCGAGCTTGTCTCGCTGTATTGTGGAGGTCTACATGTTTGGACTGAGGGCTCCTGAGCTCATCATTATTCTCGTCGTTGTCCTGATTATCTTCGGGCCCAAGAATCTGCCGAAGCTCGGCAAGTCCCTCGGCTCTACCGTCAAGAATATCCGCGAGGGTATGGAGGGCGACGATAAGGCCGAGACCAAGCAGGCCGAGGAGGTCGTGGTCGAGCAGTCCGAGGAGGACAAGGAGATCGCTGAGCTCGAGGCCAAGCTCGCTGCTGCCAAGAAGAAGCAGGCAGAGGACAGCGACGCGGACGCAGAGTAGTCCCATCCCTTTGGGGTGAGCACCTGACCGGCTTGCCCGCAGGCTAGCCGGTCTTTTTCGTTTTGTTGACAGTTGATTGTTTGATCAGAGTTGGGGAGATATCCGTATGGACGCAAGCCAGATCGTACTGACCGCTGAGGGCCGCCAGAAGCTCGTCGAGGAGCTCGCTTGGCGTGAGGGCGATTACGCCAAGGAGATCGTCGAGGACATCAAGGAAGCCCGCGCGTTCGGCGACCTTTCGGAGAACTCCGAGTACGACGCCGCTAAGGACAAGCAGGCCCAGAACGCCGCTCGTATTGCCGAGATCCAGGCCATCCTCGCCAACGCTCAGGTTGCTGCCACCACGGGCGACCTGACCGTCTCCATCGGTTCCACCGTTTCGCTGATTGATCCCAACGGCGAGGTCATGGAAGTCACGCTCGTCGGTACCACCGAGACCAACTCGCTCGAGCACAAGATCTCCAACGAGTCTCCGGTCGGCCACGCCATCATCGGTCACGGCGAGGGCGACTCCGTCGAGGTCGTTACGCCTTCCGGCAAGACTCGCGTCTACACCATCGCCAAGATCGCACGCTAGACCACGGTCCCGCGTAAAGGTATGTTTTCGCTCCCTGGGACCGAATCCTGGGGAGCGTTTTAGTTTGAGGAGCTAACTTATGGCAGAGAACCAGAACGCCGCCGATCAGGCATCGACGCTCAACGACGAGCGCGCCACCCGCCTGGCCAAGCGCGCCGCCCTGTTCGAGGCGGGCCAGAACCCCTATCCCGAGCACTCTGAGCTTGAGGACTACGTCGCCGATATCGAGACTAAGTACGCCGATCTTGCCGATGGCGAGGACACCGAGGATGTCGTGAAGATCGCCGGCCGTGTGGTCGCCAAGCGCGGTCAGGGCAAGATCATGTTCATCGTCGTGCGCGATGCGACTGCCGAGATTCAACTGTTCTGCCGCATCAACGACATGGACGAGGCTGCCTGGAATACGCTCAAAGCCCTCGACTTGGGCGACATCCTGGGCGTGACCGGCGTGGTTGTGCGCACCCAGCGCGGCCAGCTTTCCGTTGCCCCTAAGAGCGCGACCCTGCTTTCCAAGGCCGTTCGTCCGCTGCCCGAGAAGTTCCACGGTCTTTCCGACAAGGAGACCCGCTATCGCCAGCGCTATGTCGACCTGATCGCCAACGACGACGTTCGCGAGACCTTCCGTAAGCGTTCGCAGATTCTCTCCACCTTCCGTCGCTTTATGGAGTCCGACGGCTACATGGAGGTCGAGACCCCCATCCTGCAGACCATCCAGGGTGGTGCCACGGCCAAGCCGTTCATTACCCACTTCAACGCGCTCGATCAGGAGTGCTACCTGCGTATTGCCACCGAGCTGCACCTCAAGCGCTGCATCGTCGGTGGTTTTGAGCGCGTGTTCGAGATCGGCCGCATCTTCCGTAACGAGGGCATGGACCTCACCCACAATCCCGAGTTCACCACGATGGAGGCCTACCGTGCCTTCTCCGACCTCGAGGGCATGAAGGCGCTCGCCCAGGGTGTCATTAAGGCGGCTAACAAAGCCATCGGCAACCCCGAGGTCATCGAGTACCAGGGCCAGACCATCGACCTTTCTGGTGAGTGGGCCAGCCGTCCCATGACCGACATCGTCTCCGACGTGCTCGGCAAGCAGGTCACCATCGACACGCCGGCCGAGGAGCTTGCTGCCGCCGCGCGCGAGAAGGGCCTGGAGATCAAGCCCGAGTGGACTGCTGGCAAGATCATCGCCGAGATTTACGATGAGCTGGGCGAGGACACCATCGTCAACCCCACGTTCGTGTGCGATTACCCCATCGAGGTCAGCCCGCTTGCCAAGCGCTTTGAGGACGACCCGCGCCTGACGCACCGCTTTGAGCTGGTTATTGCCGGCCACGAGTACGCCAACGCATTCTCCGAGCTCAACGACCCGGTCGACCAGGCTGAGCGCTTTGCTGCCCAGATGGCCGAGAAGGCTGGCGGCGACGACGAGGCCATGGAGTACGACGAGGACTACGTGCGCGCCCTCGAGTACGGTATGCCTCCCGCGGGCGGCATTGGCATCGGCATCGACCGCGTGGTCATGCTGCTCACCAACCAGGCTTCCATCCGCGACGTCCTGCTGTTCCCGCACATGAAGCCCGAGAAGGGTTTCCAGTCCGGTGCCGCTGCCGCCAAGGCTGCCGAGGCCGGCAACGTCGCAAGCCCGTTCGTCAAGTCGCTCAAGCCCACGCTCGACTACTCCAAGATTGCCATCGAGCCGCTGTTCGAGGAGTTCGTCGACTTTGATACCTTCTCCAAGAGCGATTTCCGCGCTGTGAAGGTCAAGGCATGCGAGGCCGTCAAGAAGTCCAAGAAGCTGCTGAACTTTACGCTCGACGACGGTACCGGTACCGACCGCACCATACTCTCCGGTATTCACGCTTATTACGAGCCCGAGGACCTGGTCGGCAAGACCTTGCTCGCCATCACCAACCTGCCTCCGCGCAAGATGATGGGCATTCCCAGCTGCGGCATGCTCATCAGCGCCATCCACGAGGAGGATGGTGAGGAGCGTCTCAACCTGATCCAGCTCGACGCCTCCATCCCCGCCGGCGCAAAGATGTACTAGGGGGTTACGGCGTTTTACCAAACGCCGTAACCGCTCGACGCTGCGCGCCGCCCAGAGCGACAATTTGTCATTCAAAAGGCAAGGCATGACCAGAAGGTCTATGCCTTGCCTTTTTCATGCCAACTTGTTCGCTCTGGACGTCGCTCGCTGTCCGTCCTCTATCTGCGGCGTTGACTTGGTTGACACTTAAGTAGTCATTGGGGACGTTCTTAAACGACTAGTCGTTGGGGACGTTCTTGTTTGACTGGTCGTTTAAGAACGTCCCCAATGACTAGTCCAGAATGAGAGTGGATAATCTCCCACTTTTGGCCCGGATGTGGACTCAAAACGGGAGATTATCCACTCTCATCTCGCCGAGGGTCTACCGACGCATTGGGGGTTTGCGCCTTCCATGCATGACAGTCGTCTCTTTTATGTTTCCTTTAGCCGTTGCTGCCTAGGATGGGGGTTAGTCGGTAGGAAGGGAGCGTCTATATGGACGACGCGAGCGAGCGTGCAATCGAAGAGGACATGCTCGATCAGTTCAATTACTTTGATGATGAGGATGAGGAGCTAATCGATCGTCGCGAGCCGGCATCGCTTGACTCATTTGATCTGGTTGATGAAGAGCCCGACGAGGACGAGGGCGAATTAACGGAGCCCCCACAGCCTTCGCGCCTTGACTCGCTGCTTTCGAGAGCCCCCATGCACCACGGTGTCCGTGCCGGCGCGCTCCATATGAAAACTGACTGGCACCAGATCGTGACGGCAGGCGATGAGCTTGCCGTCGATGCGCCGCTCACCGATAAGTCATCCATCATCTGCCGCACCGGCATGCTTATGCTGGCAAGCGGAACGGGTGCCTGGCGCGTGCGCGATACCATGAATCGTGTTGCCGCTGTACTCGGCGTCACGATTCACGTCGACCTGAGTCTCCTGTCGTTTGAGTGCACCTGCATCGAAGATGGTCACTGCTTTAACGAGGTTGTCAGCCTGCCCACAACGGGAGTCAATACCCATCGCATTTGGATGATGGAGAGCTTCTTAAAGGAAATCGAGACGTATGGGCGCCGGTTTACCGTGCATGAGTATCACGAGATGCTCAAGACCGTTGAGAGCTCGAAGCCCGATTACGCTCCCTGGCAACAGGGCCTTGCGGCGGCCTGTGCTTGCGGCGCCTTCGTCTTTTTGCTCGGCGGCGGTCCTATTGAGATGGCATGCGCGTTCGTGGGCGCAGGTGTCGGCAACTTTGCCCGCTCCCATATCCTCAGGCAAGGCCTTGGTCAGTTCAGCGCGCTGACGACGGGCGTTGCGCTCGCTTGCGTTTCGTATCTGCTGGCATTGCTCGGCCTTGGCCAGGTCGTACCGGGGGCAATGTCGCACCAAGAAGGCTATATCGGCGCCATGCTCTTTGTGATTCCCGGCTTTCCCCTCATTACGGCAGGCCTCGACATCGCTAAGCTCGATATGCGAAGCGGCATTGAGCGTCTTTCGTATGCTGTGTCGATTATTGTGATGGCGACCCTTGTGGGCTGGATGGTTGCCGAGTGTGTGGGGCTGGCACCGGATGATTTTGCCCCGCTCGGCCTTTCGCCGCTTGCCCTTACGCTCCTGCGCGTGGTGATGAGCTTCGTTGGCGTATTCGGCTTCTCGGTGATGTTCAACAGCCCGGTAAAGATGGCCGCGGCAGCTGGGCTGATCGGCGCCGTGTCCAATACCTTGCGCCTTACGCTCGTCGATGCGCCGACGATGCTTCCCTTCCTGGGCCTCAGCGCGGGAATGCCTCCCGAGGCGGCAGCGTTTATCGGCGCGCTGGTATCGGGGCTGCTGGCAAGCTTGGCCGAAGTCAAGCTCACCTACCCACGTATCGCCCTCACGGTGCCATCAATTGTCATTATGGTGCCGGGCCTGTATCTGTATCGCTCGATGTACTACATGTGCACCTTCGATACGGTCAATATGCTCGGCTGGTTTGTGCGTGCAGTGCTCATCGTGGCGTTTTTGCCCGTTGGTCTGGGTGTGGCACGTACACTCACCGACCCTCGCTGGCGCCACACCAGCTAATTGGTGCAAGGGGGACAGGTCACTTTGCACCAAATGAGTTGCGGTGAAATAGGGACTGAATTGCTGCTTAAAGGGTCAAAACAGTCCGTATTCCACCGCAACTTATGGGGTCGGGGGATTATTTGTGTCCTGTATCTCCATAAACTCAACGCTTACGAAGCGCAGGCCTTTCATGCTAGGCTGGTTTCACCACATAAGTAGTCGCAGACGCACGTACCGCGGGCGGGCGAGATGAAGTCCCAGTAACTCCATCTCGCCCGCCCTTTTTTGTTGGCGGCGCCGCGACGCAACACAGAGAGGAATCTGCCCTTTATGCCTATCAACAAACGAGAGAGCCTGCTGTTCACCTTTATCATGTGCTTTTGCATGGTGCTCTGGATGAGCATCTACAACGTTGCCCTGCAACATGGGGCCATCAACGGCGAGGTTGTTGCCGCTGCATGGCTCGGCTTCCCCGTTGCCTACGTCTTTGCCATGTGCTGCGACTGGTTTATCGCCAGCCCCCTCGCCAAGGGCTTTGCCTTTAAATTCCTGGTCACGCCGGGTAAGAGCTCGCCGCTCGCTATGACGCTCGCCGTCAGCTCCTGCATGGTCGTCCCCATGGTCATCATCATGTCGTTCTACGGCGCGTGTGAAGGCCTGTTCCATATGCCCGGTGGCCCGCTTGCCAATTTGCAGGCGCTGCCGATGATGTGGTTCGTCAACATTCCGCGCAACTTTATCATGGCCTTGCCCTGGAACCTGCTGGTGGCCGGTCCGGTTGCTCGTTTTGTCTTCCGCCGCGCCTTCCCCATGGGAACCGTCTTTGAAGAGCAGCATATGGAGCTCGTGCGCATGCCTGGTGCTCCCGTTGCCGATGCCGTCAATGGCGTTGCCGAGGGCATGGACGCCGAGCCTGCCTGCTAGGCAACAGCCTCTAACCTAGAGCGCCCGCAGCACCCGGCGATTCCTTTTTTGTAGACGTTGTCGTATGGCTGCATGCGGAAAAGGCCCCAGCGGTTAACATATACTCCATATGGGTAAAGAGACCAAAGCGCCGCCACGAGTGGCGCTTTGCGTTTGAAAAACTAGCTCGTCTAAGAGGAACTAGCATGTTAGACCGTTTTACCGATCGCGCGCGCAAGGTCATGTCCATGGCCAAGCAAGAGGCGCTCGATCTACACTCAAATAAGGTGGGCACCGAGCACTTGCTGCTCGCGCTTGCTAAGGAGGACGAGGGCATTGCCGCCGAGGCGCTGCGCTCGCTCGATATCTCCTACGATGACATCATGGACACGCTCAAAGAAGTCCAGACCACCGTTCCCGAGCCCAGCGAGGAGACCGAGGCCGCTAAGCTCGCCTTTACGCCGCTCGTCATCAGCGTGATGGAGCGCTCCTTCCGCGTGGCGCGCGAGAACAACCAGACCTACGTGTCGACTGAGCACCTGCTCATCGGCATCGTCGAAGAGGGCAACGGCATGGCCATGGATATTCTCATGCGCCTGGGTGTGTCGTCTGCTTCTATCAAAAAGGCCATCGAGAAGCTTACCGCCAAGGATCAGGACAAGAAGCGTCCGCTCGCCGGAGCCGGCGCCGGTCGCCCCGGTGCAGGCCTGCCGTTCTTTAGCGGCTCGGACGCCTCTCAGCAAAAGGGGAGCGGCGCCGACACGCTCAAGCAGTTCGCCACCAACCTCACGCAAAAGGCGCGCGACGGCGAGCTCGATCCCGTGATCGGTCGCGAAAAGGAAGTCCAGCGCATGATGGAGATCCTTTCGCGCCGCACCAAGAACAACCCGCTCATCCTGGGTGACCCCGGCGTGGGCAAGACGGCCATCGTCGAGGGCCTGGCGCAGCAGATCGCTGCCGGCAATGTGCCCGAAAACCTTATGGACCAGAATATCTGGACGCTCGATCTGCCGGGTCTGGTCGCAGGTGCCAAGTATCGCGGTGAGTTTGAGGAGCGCCTCAAGAACGTAATCCAGGAGGCAACCGAAGCCGACGACGTCATCCTGTTTATTGACGAGATGCACACCATCATCGGTGCCGGTTCTGCCGAGGGTTCCATCGACGCAAGCTCCATGCTCAAGCCCGTGCTCGCGCGCGGCGCTTTCCAGATCATCGGTGCCACGACGGCAGAGGAGTTCCGCAAGTACCTCACCAAGGATCCGGCCTTTGAGCGTCGCTTCCAGACCATCGATGTCGAGGAGCCGAGCGTCGAGGACACGGTCAAGATCCTGACCGCGCTCAAGCCGCGCTACGAGGAGCACCACCACGTGCGCTACACGCAGGGTGCCATCGAGGCCGCCGCGAACCTCTCCAACCGCTACATCCAGGATCGCTTCCTGCCCGATAAGGCCATCGACCTCATCGACGAGGCCGGTGCCCGCGCCCGCATCGCCGCCAACCGCGCGCCCGAGCCGGTGCGCGAGGCCGAGCATCGCGTGGAGGAGCTCAAGGCTGCCGCACAGGAGGCCACCGAGAGCGACGACATGAACAAGGCTGCCGAGATCACTGAGCAGCAAAAGGCTGCCGAGATTGAGCTTGCCGAGGCCAAGGCTGCCTGGACGGCCGAGCTCGACGCGAGCCCGCTCACTATTGACGTGAGCCAGATTGCCGACATCGTGTCCGTGACCTCGGGCGTGCCGGTGTCTTCGCTCACCGAGAGCGAGAGCCGTCGCCTGCTGCAGGCCGAAAGCGTGCTCAAGACCCGCATTATCGGTCAGGACGAGGCCGTCGAGGCCGTTGCCAAGGCCGTGCGCCGCAGCCGCTCGCCGCTCAAGGACCCGCGTCGTCCCGGCGGCAGCTTTATCTTCTTGGGTCCCACCGGCACGGGCAAGACCGAGCTCGCCAAGACGCTTGCCGAGTATCTCTTTGGCAGCAAGGACGCGCTCATCAGCTTTGACATGTCGGAGTTCGGCAGCGAGTTCGAGGTCTCCAAGCTTATCGGTAGCCCTCCGGGCTATGTGGGTCACGACGAGGGCGGCCAGCTCACCAAGGCTGTTCGCCGTCACCCGTACTCGGTCGTGCTGTTCGACGAGATCGAGAAGGCGCACCCCGACATCTTCAATATCCTGCTGCAGGTGCTGGAGGAGGGCCGTCTGACCGATAGCCAGGGCAAGACGGTCGACTTCCGCAACACCGTGATCATCATGACGTCCAACGTGGGCGCCCGTGAGATTGCGCAGGATGCGATCGTTGGCTTTGGCACCACTGGCGAGCAGGGCCTCACGTCGAGTGAGATCCGCGGCCGTGCGATGGGCGAGCTCAAGCGCCTGTTCCGCCCCGAGTTGCTCAACCGTATCGACGACATTGTGGTGTTCCAGAAGCTCTCGGGCGAGAACTTGACCAAGATCGCGCACCTGCTGGTGGACGACCTGCGTCAGCGCCTGATCGCCAATGGCATGAACATCAAGCTCACCGATGCGGCCTACGACAAGATCGTGGCCGAGGGCACCGACCTCACCAACGGTGCGCGTCCGCTGCGCCGTGCCATCCAAAAGCTCATCGAGGACCCGCTGTCCGAGGAGCTGCTGGCCGGCGAGTGGGGCGTGGGCGATACCGTCCTGTGCGACGTGGCCGATGGCAAGTTTGTCTTTAGCCATGGTACAGGCGAGATCCCAGCGCCACGTCCGGCAGGTGCGCTCGGGGGCGATACCGCTCCGGCAGCGCCGCACACCGGAAACGCCGCGCCCGTAAGCGGCGGCGTGACCTCGGGCCCCGGCGGCATGATGCAAGCCGGTTCCGGCGCGCTGTAGGGCGTGGCGACAATTTGATACGCGCAATCGAGGCGCTCTTGCAAGGGCGCCTCGATTTGTAGAGCTGCGGTGATTGTGGCCGTTACGATATGCGGTCCGCCGTTAGCCGATGATGCGAGAGCGCTCGGCGTTTTCGACTGGTTTATGCAAAGGAAGTCTGGGAATATACAAGTCGCATGTCTTATTGTCTAACCAGTTGCGCCAAGGAGGCACCATGGACTACAAGATCACCGGCTACGAGCCCGCCCAGCTGTTCCATTTCTTTGAGGAGGTCAGCGCGATTCCCCGCGGGTCTGGCAATGAGAAGGGCATCAGCGATTTCCTGGTTGCGTTTGCCAAGGAGCGCGGCCTCGATGTGTACCAGGACGAGGTCTACAACGTCATCATTCGCAAGCCCGCATCTGCCGGCGCCGAGAATGCCCCGACCGTGATGCTGCAGGGCCATATCGACATGGTGTGCGACAAGCTGGGCTCCGTTGAGCACGACTTCACGACCGATGGTATCGACCTGGTCGTCAAGGACGGCGTCCTCACCGCTAACGGCACCACGCTGGGCGCCGACAACGGTATCGCCGTCGCGCTTATGCTTACCGTGCTTAACGACGATTCGATTGCCCATCCGGCCCTCGAGTGCGTATTCACCACCGACGAGGAGACTGGCCTGGTCGGTGCCGAGACGCTCGACAAGTCCCAGATTAGCGCCCGCACTATGATCAACCTTGACTCCGAGGAAGAGGGCGTTGCCACCGTCAGCTGCGCCGGCGGCGTCGTCGTTACCTACACCTGCCCCATCGTGCGCGAGCACAAGACCGGTAGCACCCTCACGCTCGACATCTCCGGCCTGCTGGGCGGTCACTCCGGCAGCGATATCAACCTGGAGCGCGGCAACGGCAACCTCATCATGGCCCGCATCATCGACCGCCTGATGGTTGCCGGCGAGCCCGCCATCGTCAGCTTTAACGGCGGCACCAAGGATAACGCCATCAACCGTGAGTGCAAGGCCGTTCTGGTCTATGCCGATCACGCTGCGGCCGAAGCCGCGGCGCAGGTCGCCAAGGGCATCATCGCCGACGTCACCGCCGAGCTCGAGGTCTTCGACCCCGGTTTTACCTGCACCGTCGAGATTGCCGACGACGCCGAGGTTGAGGCCATGGACCAGAAGTCCGCGCTTGCCCTCATCCGCGCCCTGCGTCTTGCCCCCAACGGCGTGATCCGCCGCAACGTCGCCACCGACGGCTCCGTCGAGGTTTCCTCCAACATCGGTGTGGTTGCCACCTCTGACGACGAGGTCAAGATCATGCTGTCCCCGCGTTCCTCGATCACCTCGCTGCAGAACGAGTTCAAGGACCGCCTGCAGACGCTGGCCGATGTCCTGGGCTTCGACGCCAAGTTTGAGTTCGAGTATCCCGGCTGGAGCTATGCCGAGCATTCGCCGGTCCGCGACGTCTTTGTCGAGAGCTATCGCGAGCTCTTTGGCTCCGAGCTGCGCATCGAGTCCATTCACGCCGGCCTTGAGTGCGGCCTGTTTGCCGAGGCCCTGCACGGCCTGGACGCCATCGCCGTGGGCCCGACGCTCTCCGATGTCCACACCCCGGACGAGAGCATGGAGCTCGCTTCTGCCGAGCGCTTCTACGAACTGCTCATCGACGTCCTCAAGCGCCTTGCCGCGTAAAGGTTGCGCTAGCAGCAGTCCGAGTCACGTGCTAGCGGATTGCAAATGACATTACGAGAGGGGGCATCCGAGCTTTTGCGACGGGTGCCCCCTCTCTTTTGTTTGATAATTGCGAAATTACAGCCACCTAGTCCATTTCTGCCCTGATGAGGTCGAGGGTGCGTTGGCAGTTTTCGCGGACGGGGCCGAGCATATGCTCGCGCAGGTCCGCCATGCCGGGCAGGTCGGCGTATTCGTCCATGACCTCTTCTATGCAAATGGGTATCTCGTAGGCGAGGTCCATCATGGTCGCAAAGCAAAACTTCTCGGATAGCCCGGCATCGGTGAGCGCCGCCTCCAACGCGGGGTCACCCATACCGTGGTATCGGCGGATAGCGCCTGGACCGATGCGCCCCACACGATTTTCGCCGCCAACGCTCATGGCAAGGCGCGCCCGGCGGCGCATGCGCTCATACGCCAAACCCGACGCGACATCGTACATACGAGCCATCATAGCTGTGCCGCCGTTTCCAAGAAGAAGGGAATAGTTCTTCGCATGCGCGTCCGGTGCGCCGATGATGGCGTTAAAGAAAAGTATCTGCGTAAACAGATACAGGTTAAGTTGATGGTGGCTCGTATTGACGAGGAGTTCCTGAATATCGCGTGCGGTCGGGCCGCCGTCTGCCGTGTACTTTTGGGCGGGCATCACCCCAAGTGCCTGACAGAGGTCTTCTTGATGTAGACGCCTGATCGTTCCGTCTTTGACTTTCACGCGGTCATAGCGCTCAACAATGAGGGCAGGTTCGTCCTCAAACATTCGATATTCGACGTTTGCCGTTGCGATACCGGCGCGCTGGGCGCTTTTCATGCAGACAAACTCATTGAGAGCCTCGAGTTTAAATCCGATAACGCCATTTTTTAAAATATGCGTCGTGGGCGAGGAGCCCATGCATTCGCACCAGCGGCCGTTTATGAACGCGAGCGCGAACTTGCCCTGGTTGCCTCCAAGTGACCAACTTTCATCTAGACCCATCCACGATGCATCGCGGTCATCTCTGATCGACTTGAGACGGAGAGCAATTTCGTGGTCGTCTATAGGGCGGTATTCGCCAACGCGATGCAGGACGGCGTCGGCATCTTCTTCGGCACAAAACTGCACTCCGCCCGGACAGTCGAGTCCGATATGGCTGAGCAACGCAACGGGATTGTTGGGCCTAACGTCGAATTCGGCGGCAATCGCTTTTCGTTGGTCTTCGCTGTCGGGTAGAAGGCCAAACAGGTACGGATTCATGACCTGTTGTCCGTATGTGCGATTCGATAGGGGTATGTTGGTCGATAGGGCTGGCCCGTCATAGTCATGATCGTAGGTAAAGCTGATAAGACCGTTCTCATCTTGCGTGAGCGTTCCCGCAGGCACGCCGCAAATAATGGTCCGAAGTGATGTTCTGGCCATTGGCTATTTCCCTTCGGGCTTGGTTTGGCTAGATGCGTTTGCGGCAATCGAGACTCCGAGATTGGACATGGCGAAATCGGCGAAGACCTCGTCGTAGAGTGCGGATGTAAAGGGGACATCTGCAAGAGCCGGAATGGCGGTACTACGACGGTTGCGATGATGAGGACGTTGAGCGTGATGGCGCCTAGGGATGCTGCGAGGCAGCGGATTGGCATGCGGGGCGTCGACTGGTCGCTCGTTTTTCGCTTCGCCGATATCCCCTTGAGCGGCGAGTGCCAGTCCAAGAGCATTGAAAATCGTCAGCAACTTATCGAGCCGAATACCCGTAGCGTCGCCCAGCTCGAGCGATGCGAGCAGGCGCTCCGAAACACCGGCTTTTTTAGCGAGGGCCGCACGGGTGATTCCCTGCGACTCGCGTGCCTGGCGCACGTAGATGCCAGCTTGGCGCGGTGTGGTGATGGGAAGAGTATCCACGGCGATCTCCTAACGTGCAGACTTTTGCATATCAGTATGACATGCAAAAGTCTGCACGAAAAGGCCTCATGCAAAACTCTGCATAAGGCCTTGTGCTGGCGTTGAGTTTTGAGCGATTGTGTTTGGCGTTACAGCGCCAAAATCCCCAGATGCTCAAGCAAGATCTTAAGCCCGATGAGGATGAGCACGACGCCACCCACGATGGTGGCGGGTTTTTCGTAACGCGCGCCAAAGGTGTGGCCGATCGCTACGCCGGCGACGGAGAAGATAAACGTTGTGACGCCGATAAGCGATACAGCGGGAACGATATCGACCGAGAGCGCGGCAAACGAGATGCCCACGGCGAGCGCGTCAATCGAGGTGGCGATGGCAAGGATTAGGTACTCGCCCAGGTCGATCTTTTCGGCATCCTTGCCGTCGCCTTCATCCTCATCCTCGTCTTCGGTAAAGGCTTCCCACAGCATCTTGCCGCCGATAAAGGCCAAAAGGATAAAGGCAATCCAATGGTCGATGGGTCCGATGATGCCCATGAATTGACTGCCGAGTGCCCAACCGATCACGGGCATGCCGGCCTGAAACCCGCCAAAGAACAGACCGAGCACCACGGCGACTTTAAGGTTGATCTTTTTCATGCCAAGACCCTTGCAGATGGAAACGGCAAAGGCGTCCATCGAAAGGCCAACGGCGAGCAACATGAGCTCTGCGAGTCCCATAGTCTGGCTCCCTCTTTGCGGGCGAACCCGATTACACGACTACTCCCTCATTTATATGAAACCCGATGCTACCACATGAGCAGCTAAAAGAGCCCCGTCCCAAATGAGCTACCTAAGCGGTGTTCGCTCATTCTGTAAGCATCGGATTTCGCAAGCGTTGCGGGGACAAACCGTGAGAAACTTATTGGCGTTTATGGAGCGTATACGATGGGAGCGATGCCTTGGATAAGAACGAGCTGCAAAAGCGTATGGAACAGGCCATTCGCCTGACGGCACCTGGTCAGCCGATCCGCACCGCCCTCGACATGATCATTGCCGGTCACCTGGGTGCCCTTATCTGCGTCGGCGACACTGAAAACGTGCTCGCTGCCGGTAACGACGGCTTCCCGCTCAACATTTCGTTTACCTCGAACCGCCTGTTCGAGCTTTCCAAGATGGACGGCGCCATCGTTATCGATGGCGACCTCACCCAGATCCTGCGCGCCAACTTCCACCTCAATCCCGATCCCTCGCTCGCCACGAGTGAGACGGGCATGCGTCACCGTACTGCCGCTCGCATGTCGGTGCTCACCGACGCCATCGTGATCTCGGTTTCGGCTCGTCGCGCCGTCGTTAACGTGTACGTCCACGGCAAGAGTTACGAGATCCAGCCCGTCACCACCATCATGAGCTCGGTCAACCAGCTCGTCGCCACGCTCCAGACTACCCGTCAGTCGCTCGACCGCTCCCTGCTGCGCCTGACGGCCCTCGAGCTCGACGACTACGTCACGCTCGCCGACATTACCGGTATTTTCTCGAGCTTCGAGATCATGCAGCAGGCAAAGACCGAGCTTAAGGATTGCATTGTCAAGCTGGGCAACCAGGGCAAGCTCGTGCAGATGCAGCTCGAGCAGCTCGCGGGCTCCAGCATGGATACCGAATACGACTTGATGATCCGCGACTACGCAAGCGATTCCTCTGAGGCCAACGCCGAGAAGATCCG
The DNA here is from genome assembly GCA_902492935.1 of uncultured Collinsella sp. Classification (GTDB taxonomy): domain Bacteria; phylum Actinomycetota; class Coriobacteriia; order Coriobacteriales; family Coriobacteriaceae; genus Collinsella. Next base: position 15,550 of record CABUNJ010000006.1, read on the forward strand.
CGCCGAGCTGAGCCGCATGACGCCTAAGGATCTCTCCGACCCGCAGCACGTGGCGGCAGTTCTGGGCTATGACGACCTGGACGAGGACTCCGTCATGACGCCGCTGGGCCTGCGCACGCTTTCTCGCGTGTCCGTCGTGCGCGACGGCGTGGCCGAGAAGATCGTCGACGAGTACGGCTCGCTGCAGGAACTCATGGACGACATCAGCGAGGATCCGGAGCGCCTGGGCGACTTTGGCGTTAACAACCCTGCCATTCTTGCGGACTCCCTGTACCGCATGAAGGGCACCAAACAGGGGAACGCATAATGGCGCCCGTATGCGCCGTGGTCGTTGCCGGTGGCAGCGGCCAGCGCTTTGGTAACCCCGGTGGCAAGCAACTCGTCAATGTAGCGGGCCGTCCGCTTATGAGCTGGTCCATCCGCGCGTTTGACCGTAGCGATAAGGTCGGCCACATCGTCGTGGTTTGCCCTGCCGAGCGTCGTGCCGAGATGCGCCGCCTGGCCATCGACCCGTTTGACTATGACACGCCCATCAGTTTTGCCGATGCCGGCGATACCCGCCAGGACTCCACCCGTGCCGGCGTGCACGCGGTGCCGGCGGGCTTTGAATACGTCGCCATTCACGATGGCGCTCGTCCGCTCATCACGACCGAGGCCATCGATCATGCGATCGACGTGCTTGTGGGCGACCGCTCGCTCGACGGTGTCGTGTGCGGTCAACCCGCGATCGACACGCTCAAGATCGTTGACGGCGATAATATCGTCGAGACGCCGCCGCGTGAGCTCTATTGGGCCGCGCAGACGCCGCAGATCTTTAGCGTCGACGCCATGAAGCGCGCCCATGCCGCGGCGATTGCCGAGGGCTTTATCGGCACGGATGATTCGTCACTGGTCGAGCGCATGGGCGGACGCGTCCGTTGCGTTCAGAGCCCGCGCGACAACCTTAAGGTGACGGTGCCTGAGGACCTGCGTCCTGTAACCGCGATTCTGCTCGGTCGCATGGCCGAGGGAGAGGACCTTCCCCATGTTCAGTAACCTGCGCATTGGCCATGGCTACGACGTCCACCGTCTGGTGGAGGGGCGTCGATGTATCATCGGCGGTGTCGACATTCCCTACGAGCGCGGCCTGCTGGGCCACTCGGATGCCGATGTGCTCGCGCACGCCTTGGCCGACGCCATTCTGGGCGCCTGCCGCGGGGGAGACATCGGCAAGCTATTCCCCGACACCGATCCCGCCTATGAGGGCGCCGACTCGATGGTGCTGCTCGCTCGCGTGATGGACTATGCGCGCGAGCTGGGCTTCGAGTTTGTCGATGCCGATTGCACCATTGCCTGTCAGCAACCCAAGATCACCCCGCACCGCGATGCCATGCGCGCCAACCTTGCCCATGCCCTGGGTGTTGACGTCGAAAACGTGGGCGTCGCCGCCACTACGACCGAAAAGCTCGGTTGGGAAGGCCAGGGCGAGGGAATCGGCGCCTGGGCCGTCTGCCTGCTACAGAAAACCGTTAAGGAGTAACGAATGCGTATCTACAACAGCGCTACCCATAAAAAGGAAGAGTTCCAGCCCATCGAGTCCGGCAAGGTCCGCATGTACGTGTGCGGCCCCACGGTCTACGACAACATCCACATCGGCAATGCCCGCACGTTCATCAGCTTTGACGTGATTCGTCGCTGGCTCATCGCGAGCGGCTACGAGGTCACGTTCGCCCAGAACCTCACCGATGTCGATGACAAGATCATCAAGCGCGCCAACGAGCAGGGCCGCACGGCCGCCGAGGTCGCGACGGAGTTCTCCGACAAGTTCATTGGCGTCATGCGCGCTGCCAACGTGCTCGATCCCGATGTGCGTCCCCGCGCCACCAAGGAGATCGGCCCCATGATCGCCATGATCAAGACGCTTATCGAGCAGGGCCACGCTTACGCAGCCGATAACGGCGATGTGTACTTTGCCGTGCGCAGCGATCCCAACTATGGCCAGGTCTCGGGCCGCAACATCGACGACCTTATGGTTGGCGCGCGCATCGAGGAGAACGAGGACAAGAACGACCCGCTCGACTTTGCCCTGTGGAAGGCCGCCAAGCCCGGCGAGCCCAGCTGGCCGAGCCCCTGGGGCGAGGGCCGTCCCGGTTGGCACACCGAGTGCGCCGCTATGGTGCATCGCTACCTGGGCACTCCGATCGACATCCACGGCGGCGGCTCCGACCTTGCCTTCCCGCATCACGAGAACGAGTGCGCCCAGGCCACCTGCGCCTGGCACCAGGGTTTCTCCAACACCTGGATGCACACGGGCATGCTACTGGTTGACGGCGAGAAGATGTCCAAGTCGCTCGGCAACTTCTTTACGCTGGCCGAGGTCCTCGAGCAGCACTCCGCTGCCGCCCTGCGCCTGCTGATGCTGCAGACGAGCTATCGCTCGCCGCTCGACTTTTCTTGGGAGCGCCTGGAGGGTGCCGAGAACTCGCTCACGCGTATTGCCGGTACGGTCGAGAACCTGCGCTGGGCCGCGAACCATGCGACGGCCGATGCCGATGCGGCTGCCGCCGAGGCGTTTGCCGCCAAGGCCGCCGAGACCCGTGCCACCTTTAAGGAGTGTATGGACGACGACTTTAACACCGCTGGTGCCATGGGTGCCGTCTTTGGCTTTGTCACCGAGTGCAACCAGTACCTGGAGCAGGCGGGCGACGCTGCCGACAAGGCCGCCGCGCTTGCCGCCGCCGACACGCTGGCCGAGCTGCTCGATACGTTTGGTGTTGAGCTCCCCGAGCCCAAGGTTGAGCTGCCGCTGGGTCTGCTGGGTGTTGCCGCCGGTCTGTTTGCCTATACGGGCGACGACGTGGACGAGGCTGCTGCCAAGATTCTCGAGGCCCGCGCCGAGGCCCGTGCCGCCAAGAACTGGGATCTGGCCGACGCCATCCGCGACCAACTCAAGGACCTGGGCCTCACCATTGAGGATACTGCCGCCGGCACCCGTATCAAATCTCTCTAATCCCCGCGGGTTTCCCAAGCACCCGACCTTGCCGTTCAAACCGTCGCTCGCGTACTCAAGTACGCGTCGCTCCTCTTTCACGGCTATCTCGGACACTTGGAAAACCCGTGCCGACCGCCCGAGGTGCGGCACCTTGCCTTTCAATCGTCGGGCATGACCTCAAGGTCTATGCCCTCCTCTTTCAAGGCAATCTGCCGCACCTCGGGCGGTCGGTCTATTTGTTTCGTTTGATAGTTGTATTTAGGAGGTCGCTTTATGGCCGACAATCGCAAGCGTGCGCCTCGTGGTGGCAAGCAGGCTGCTTCTGGCTCGCGTCCGATTCGCCGCAACGACCGCGCTGCCGCTCCCAAGGGCCAGCGCGATCGTACCCAGGCCGCACGTCCGCAGCGCGATCGCAACCGCGACAACGTTCAGGCTCCCAAGGGTGAGTTCATCGAGGGTCGCCGTGCTGCTGCCGAGGCGCTGCGCACCGGTTTTCCCATCAAGTGCGCGCTCATTGCCGAGGGCGGGGAGCGCGATGCCGCCTTGTCGCGCCTGGTCGACGACCTCAACGCCGCGGGTGTCCGCATTAAGTATGTGCCGCGCGCGCAGCTCGATGCGCTGTCGAGCCATGGCGCCCACCAGGGCATTGCGCTCGAGGTTGGCAACTTCCCCTATGCCGATGTCGCCGATATTCTCGGCCGCGCAGGCGAGGGCCCGGCACTTGTCGTGGTGCTCGACCACGTGACTGACGACGGCAACTTTGGCGCCATCGTGCGCTCCGCCGAGGTTGTGGGCGCGGCGGGCGTCGTCATTGCTAATAAGCGCGCCGCCGGCGTGACCGTGGGCAGCTACAAGACTTCAGCCGGCGCCGTCATGCATCTGCCTATCGCGCAGGTGCCCAACATCGCCCGTGCGCTCGACGATCTTAAGGCCGCTGGCTTTTGGGTGGGCGGTGCCTCCGAGCACGCCGAAGGCAGTTGCTGGGATGCTCCCTTCGAGGGCCGCGTGGCGCTCGTCATGGGCTCCGAGGGCGACGGCATCTCGCGCCTGGTGCTTGAGAAATGCGACTTTTTGACCAAGCTTCCCCAACGCGGCATGACCGAGAGCCTCAATGTTGCCCAGGCGACCACGGCGCTGTGCTTTGAGTGGCTGCGCCGCAACGCCGGCGAGCTCATGGGGGAGGAGTAGCGCATGTCCAAAAAGAACCGTGCCAAGTCCAAGGCCAAGCGCTTTGGCGAGGGCTCGGCCAAGCCGATTGTTTCGGCCGCGACCTATGGCGTGGGCGGCAATGCGTTTGCGCAGGCCATCGCCGACCCGGTCTCGACGGTGCACTCCAACAAGCCCGAGCTGCTGGTGGTCGACGGCTACAACGTGATCCACTGCACGCCGCGCTACGAAAAGCTCGTGTACGACCATTCCGACGATCCGTATTCCAGCGACGTTCACGATATGGCGCGCACTGCCCTCATTAACGACGTGGCGGCGTTTGCCCAGGGCCGCTACGAGGCCGTAATCGTGTTTGACGGCGCGGGCAATATCTCCAGCGAGCGCCCCAATCTGCCGGCCCGTGGCGTGCGCATCGAGTTTTCGCCGACGGGCGTCTCTGCCGATACCGTGGTGCAGAAGCTCTGCATCGAGGCACGTGAGGAAGGCCGCGCGTGCTCCGTGGTATCGAGCGACGGTACGATCCAGGCCGTCGTCATGGGGAAGGGCGTTACGCGCATCTCGAGCCGTATGCTGGTGGACGAGATCAAACAGATCGATAACGACGTTCACGAGGCAGAGGAAGCTCCGCAGATCAAGATGACCTTGGGCAGCCGCCTGAGCCCCGAGGCGCTGGCCAAGCTCAAGGCCCTGCGTGGCCGGTAGGGGAGTTGGCGGGGCAATGCTGCCTCGCTAACTCCATTCAGCGATGTCGATCATTCTTTCGAGGCGCCACGTTAGCGCCTCTTTTAGATAAGGCAGTCTCGCTGCTAGGGCATCGTTTTTAGACAGAATTTCGATTGTCTCGTCGACAAAACCTTCGAGTTTGTCCCCGTCAAACCAGTTCATATCCTCAACAAGCAACATTTGTTTCGCGGGACTTGAATGGAACTGCGCGCTGGCAAAACTGTGCTCTCCTGCCCTAAGCTCCTCTAGAGATATGTTGCACCAGAGCGATGAGCCCGAATCGAAGATGGGGGCTGGTCTGCAGGTTAGCGTGTTGACGTTTCGCACAAGGCCAAAGTTACGCCAATGACGGTCATAGTTGGCGATGATGTCGTCACATACGATCATGCGGTCAAGGGCATCCTTAACGCCTGTCACCCCGAGCTCCTCGCAGTTTGCTACGTATCGCTCGTAGTCGGTTAGCCGTTCATCTGCGTTTGCGTGCTGGTTTACATAGAACGCAGGGACATACTCTTCTTCATCAGTTAAGAAGACATCGCATATGCTCAGGGCGGAAGTGCCCGTGCCCTCGAGCGAGTAAGGCACATAATCGCAGGCGTTTAGGATGCGACGGTGGAGCGCGGTCGCCACCAGCTCGTTATAAGGTTCCTGGTTCAGGTGCGCTCCTGCCTTATGCAGAATTCGACGCCCGCCCTCGCACGTCCAGTACTTTTGAAGATTGCCGTCCGAGGTGTTATCGGGCTTTGCGGCAGCCGCTTTTCCCTCTGGGGCAAAGGGCGCAATGGACAGCGAGACGTCATCAAAGGCGTTATTGAAGAAATTAATGTCTTCCCACGCGAGACCGGAGCCTTGGGGCCTAATCCAATACTGGTCGGATAAGGAGAGGCCAAGATTTCGCTGTACGAGTTCATCGGGAACATCGACTGCGGCTTCTGCAAGCAGGGAGGCTAGCCCGATGCGTGCGAGCGGGATACCGCGGCCGCGCCACCAGATGCGGAAGGAGTCGAGCGATATGGGGCTATTAGGGCCAAATACTCCAATAGGGGCGTGGGCGTAATCTATGTCGGCACCGATGTGGGTAAAGTCTTTTCGCGATGTGCTGTAGACCAGCTGAGCGACTTCGTGCGTGCGGTTCATGAGGGTGAACGCGATCTCGTTCTTACCGTGGCCGCGGCGGGGACGTCCCCCCGTTTTGGTCACGGAGCGGAGTCGCGTGTCGACGCTGTCTTTGTCGATGAGCCATACACCAGAAGCTTTGTGGGCCTCAAGTGCTCCGTTTTTTATGAGCTCCTGCACCCTGCGCGGGGTGATGCCGAGCAGCTCGGCTGCTTCCTTTGTAGTCAACATCGCGAAACCCTTCGCCAGAACGAATAGTTTTATATATAACAATTGTAATTAAAACTATTCGTTCTGGCGAATAGTTTTGAGATGTGGTCGGGTGAAGGGCCTGTTGCGCCTCGTCCGCAATTCCTTTATCCTAAACAGGCTTCGCGCGAAAGCGCCAAGTGTGCCAGTGTGGCGCAACGGTAGCGCAACTGATTTGTAATCAGTGGGTTGCAGGTTCGATTCCTGTCACTGGCTCCATGAAAGTTTCGGGCTCTGTTCCTTGTGGGACAGGGCCCGTTTCTATTTATGTCGACATGTAAGCGGGTTTGACTCCCACCAAGCTTCAGGTTTGTCTCGATCTGTAACACGGGTGGGCTGAAAACCCTCCTTATAGTTACAGATTGAGACAATGCCAAGGGTTGGCCGATAATATCTCGATCTGTAACACGAAGAGGCTGAAACCGTTCTTACTGTTACAGAATGAGACGTAAGCTGGTGTCTCTGCGTAATATCTCGATCTGTAACAGATGGGGGAGGAATAACCCTCTTACTGTTACAGATCGAGACAAAGGCCGGACCGGTCCCAGTCATCCTGGTCGAGTGAGGATTTCCGGACATACGAGGGTGGATAATCTCCCACTTTGGACTCGAAGCCACGCCAAAAGTGGGAGATTATCCACGCTCGATTCTGTCTGGGAAGCCCCGATCTCGACCTATATATAGGTGCAAATAAGCCGTTATCGAAGTCCGATACTGAAGGTGTACTCCACTACAGCAAAGTGTTACCTTGGGAAACGTCACCTCTGTATCCAAAACCACCGTCCTTCATATCCAAACTCAACAAAACCGCAGGTCACGGGCATATAGATACGCCCGGGGCCGTGTATCTAGAGGTTTTCGTTGACAGCCCCCAAGGTTGCATCGTATTATCTTTTTCGTTCGCGGGGGCGGCGGTCCAAAAGACTAAAGAACCTGCGGATACTTGAACGATTGGGAGTTTGCCCGAGTGGTTAATGGGGACGGGCTGTAAACCCGTTGGCTCTGCCTACATAGGTTCGAATCCTATAGCTCCCACCCGTCAAGTGCCTGTATAGCTCAGTCGGTAGAGCACTTCGTTGGTAACGAAGAGGTCACCAGTTCAAGTCTGGTTGCAGGCTCCATCCGGCGGTGTAGCTCAGTTGGTTAGAGCACACGGTTCATACCCGTGGCGTCACTGGTTCGAATCCAGTCACCGCTACCATAGGTAACACGGTGGCTTCTCAATAGTATGTTGAGAGGCCACTATGGTATAAAGGCAAAGTCCCGTCCGGGGACGACCTGTTTAGAGGAGGGCTTTATGGCCAAAGAGAAGTTTGAGCGCACTAAGCCGCATGTTAACATCGGCACCATTGGTCACGTCGACCACGGCAAGACCACGCTGACCGCTGCCATCACCAAGGTTCTCTCCGAGACCGAGGGCTGCAAGGCTGACTTCACTGCGTTCGAGAACATCGACAAGGCTCCCGAGGAGCGCGAGCGCGGCATTACGATCTCCGTCTCCCACGTCGAGTACGAGACTGCTGCCCGTCACTACGCTCACGTTGACTGCCCGGGCCACGCTGACTACGTCAAGAACATGATCTCCGGCGCTGCTCAGATGGACGGCGCTATCCTGGTCATCGCCGCTACCGACGGCCCCATGGCTCAGACCCGCGAGCACATCCTGCTCGCCCGTCAGGTCGGCGTTCCCTACATCGTCGTCTTCCTGAACAAGTGCGACATGGTCGACGATGACGAGCTCATCGACCTCGTCGAGATGGAGACCCGTGAGCTCCTCTCCGAGTACGATTTCCCCGGCGACGACATCCCCGTCATCCGTGGTTCCGCTCTGGGCGCTCTCGAGGGCGACGCCAAGTGGATGGACGCCATTCGCGAGCTCATGAACGCCGTCGACGAGTACATCCCGACGCCTGCTCGTAACAACGACCTCCCGTTCCTGATGGCCGTTGAGGACGTTATGACCATCTCCGGCCGTGGTACCGTTGCTACCGGCCGTGTCGAGCGCGGTGAGCTCAAGCTCAACGAGCCCGTCGAGATCGTCGGCATCAAGGATACCCAGAACACCGTCGTTACCGGTATCGAGATGTTCCGTAAGTCCATGGACTTCTGCGAGGCTGGCGACAACGTCGGTCTGCTGCTCCGCGGCATCAAGCGCGAGGACATCGAGCGCGGCCAGGTTCTCTGCAAGCCCGGTTCGGTTACCCCGCACACCAAGTTCACCGGTGAGATCTACGTTCTGACCAAGGAGGAGGGCGGCCGTCACACCCCGTTCTTCGATGGTTATCGTCCTCAGTTCTACTTCCGTACCACCGACGTTACCGGTACGGTCAAGCTCCCCGAGGGCACCGAGATGGCTATGCCTGGTGACCACATCACCATCGAGGGCGACCTCATCCACCCGATCGCCATGGAGGAGGGCCTGCGCTTCGCTATCCGCGAGGGTGGCCACACCGTCGGTTCGGGCATCGTCTCCACGATCATTGAGTAAATTAGCTCTTTGATATAGCTGACTTAGAGAACCCGGCACTTATATGGGTGCCGGGTTCTTTTCTGCAATGGATATTGAGCCGTTGCTGGTGTCGAGAGGATCGATAATGGTCCTGGATGCACCGTCGATTAGCTCTCGATGGCTTCATTGATGTGTTCCAAATATGAATGGATCCACCGAGAACCAATTGACTCGAGGTTTTCATTGACAGCACTTACGTGGAGCTGATAAAGTATCAACTCGTGCCCGTACGGGGCGGAAATGAAAGGTTCAGGATACATGCGTACTCTAGTTACTCTTGCGTGCACTGAGTGCAAGCGCCGCAACTATACGACCACCAAGAACAAGTCGACCATGCCTGATCGTATGGAGATCAAGAAGTATTGCCCCTGGTGCCGTCACCACACGCTGCACAAAGAGACCCGCTAGTCTCTAGTCACATACGCCAGTAGTTCAATTGGTAGAGCATCGGTCTCCAAAACCGAGTGTTGAGGGTTCGAGTCCTTCCTGGCGTGCCAGTCATTATTCCGTAAGCTCCCACTTGGGGGCTTACGGTTTACTCATGTATAAGCGCATTGCGCGGAGGTAACCCAAATGGCCAACAAGAAGAACAAGAAGAAGGCTCAGCAGCCGGCACCTGCCAACAACGCTGCCGCCAACTCCAAGGTTGAGGCCAAGAAGGCCGTTGCCAAGAAGAACGAGAAGGCTGCGAAGTCCAAGAAGAACGAGAAGCCTGGTTTCTTCGCCCGCACCAAGAAGTATTTCGCTTCGGTCAAGTCCGAGATGAAGCGTGTCACGTGGCCCGATAAGAAGGAACTCGTGAACTACTCGGTCGTCGTTTGCGCTTCTCTGGTCGTCGTCGGCGTCGTCATCGCTCTGCTCGATGCTGGCTTTGGCGAGGCTCTTGCTCTGTTCTCTGGATTGAGGGGCTAAACCATGTCTAAGCGTTGGTACGTCGTTCACACTTACTCCGGATACGAGAACCGCGTAAAGTCCGATCTCGAGCATCGTATCGAGACCATGGGCATGCAGGACCGTATCTTTGATATCGAGATTCCTATGGAGCGCGTCACCGAGATCAAAGAGGGTGGCAAGCGCGAGACCAAGGATTCCAAGATCTTCCCGGGTTATGTCCTGGTCCGCATGGAGATGGATGACGATGCTTGGACGTGTGTTCGCAACACGCCCGGCGTCACCGGTTTCCTAGGCGGCAACGGCAAGCCCGCTCCGCTTTCCCGTGACGAGTACAACAAGATGACTCGTCGTCCCGGTAAGGGCGATTCGCCCAAGCGCACCTCGGTTGATATTCAGGTCGGCACGTCCGTCCGCGTCACCGATGGCCCGCTTACCGACTTTGATGGCAAGGTCTCCGAGGTTAACACCGAGGCTGGCAAGCTCAAGGTCACGCTGATGATCTTTGGCCGCGAGACGCCGGTTGAGCTCGACTTTAACCAGGTCGCTGTCATCGCTTAAGTTTTCGTCCGTTCGCGCGAGCGTGCTTCTTCTGTGACTGCTCATCTCAGGAGTGCTTCTAACACGTGCGTGCTTACGATATAGCAAGTACTTCACACTCGTGATTCGAAAGGAATGACCATGGCTGAGAAGAAGGTTGCCAACGTCATTAAGCTCCAGATTCCTGCTGGTGCAGCTAACCCCGCTCCTCCCGTCGGCCCCGCCCTGGGCGCTGCTGGCGTGAACATCATGCAGTTCTGCCAGGCCTTTAACGCCGAGACGCAGGACAAGAAGGGCGACATCATCCCCGTTGAGATCTCTGTCTACGAGGATAAGTCCTTCTCCTTCATCACCAAGACCCCGCCGGCGGCTCACCTCATCAAGAAGGAGCTGAACCTCAAGTCTGGTTCCGCTAAGCCCCAGGCCGACAAGGTTGGTCAGCTCTCCCAGGAGCAGCTCACCAAGATCGCCGAGATCAAGATGCCGGACCTCAATGCCAACGACATTGACGCCGCCAAGAAGATCATCGCCGGTACCGCCCGTTCCATGGGCGTCACCATCGCTGAGTAGCGATTTCTTATGGTAACGACGGGTGCTCCGACCGGGGCGTCCGTTAAATGTGTGCAATAGGGCACACGATACGATGTGGGAGGGCTCACGCCCGTTTAACCACAGGAGGTAATGCACATGGCTAAGCATGGTAAGAGCTATAACGCCGCTGCCGAGAAGATCGACCGCGCCACGCTCTACACCCCCCTTCAGGCTGCCAAGCTCATCAAGGAGCTCGACACCGCCAAGTTCGACGAGACCGTCGAGGCCCACTTCCGTCTGGGCATCGATACTCGTAAGGCTGACCAGAACATCCGTGGTTCCATCTCCCTGCCCCACGGCACCGGCAAGACCGTTCGTGTTGCCGTCTTCGCCGAGGGCGAGAAGGCCCGCGAGGCCGAGGCTGCCGGCGCCGACATCATCGGTTCCGACGAGCTCGTCGCCCAGATCCAGAAGGGCGAGATCAACTTCGACGCCGCTATCGCTACGCCGAACATGATGGCCAAGGTTGGCCGCATCGGTAAGATCCTTGGTCCCCGTGGCCTCATGCCGAACCCCAAGCTCGGCACCGTGACCATGGACGTTGCTAAGATGGTCTCCGAGCTCAAGGCTGGCCGCGTTGAGTACCGCGCCGACCGCTACGGCATCTGCCACGTGCCCCTGGGCAAGAAGTCCTTCTCTGAGCAGCAGCTCGTCGAGAACTACGCTGCCCTGTACACCGAGATCCTGCGCGTCAAGCCCTCTTCTGCTAAGGGCAAGTACGTCAAGTCCATCTCCGTGTCTTCTACCATGGGCCCTGGCGTCAAGGTCGATCCCGCTGTCCAGCGTGACTTCCTGGCTGAGTAACTGCTAGTTACTGCCTGAGCAAAGCAAGCATTGCTACAGAAACCCGGTTCTGCCTTGTGCAGGACCGGGTTTCTTGCTATCGCGTCAAAAGCACCACAAAGGGGACGGTCTCCCCTTTGTGGTGGTTACCAGGGTGTTCTGGCTGTTGAGGACTCGATGGCATCGTGGCGTTTGAGCTCGCGGCGCATGGTTTGCGAATTGAGCCAGGCTGCCTGCCAGCCACGGATGGGGTAGCGCGTCTGGTCGAGCTCAAACTGCGTATAGCCGCAGGCGTTGATGATCGTCGTTCCACACACATGCTGCCGTTTGCGCTGAAAATCGTAACCGTAGCTTTGGTGTACATGCCCATGCACCATGTAGTCGGCCCCCCAGGACTCAAGCGCCGTGTTAAAGCACTCAAACCCTCGATGCGGCAGATCGTCCAGATCACCCATACCGGCGGCGGGTGCATGGGTAAGCAGAATGTCGCAGCCGCCGACCATCCTCACTTTACGGGACAGCTTGCGCATACGCCTGGCCATCTCGCGTTCGGTGTACATGTTGGCGCCGTCGCGATAACGCATGGACCCGCCAAGGCCCGCAATGCGAATCCCTCGGTACGTGTACACGCTGTCTTCTACGCAGATACATCCGCCCGGTGCATGACGTGCGTAGCGGTCATCGTGATTGCCACGCACGTAGATGAGTGGTTTGTTGATGACCGTAACCAAAAACTCAAGATAGTCCGGGTCCAGATCGCCGGCGGACAAAATCAGGTCGACGCCCTCAAAGCGTTCCTTGCGAAAGCACTCCCAAAGGCATCGTTCTTCGGTATCGGCTATGGCAAGGATTTTCATAGGGCGGTAACTCCCGGCTCATCGTCGAGCTGCGGAATGGTGCCTACCACGTTATCCGCCAGCCAATTCATCTCGACAATCTGCGTGCTCGGCAGCGGAGGGAAGCCTTCGATCTGTACCACGCCGTTCTGGCTGTGGAGCTCGCCGCCAAAGGGGTTGATGGATCCCTCGACAATGCCGTTGCGGAGCAACTGCACGAGTTTGCGCGTCTGGTAGGGTAGGCCCGGAGCGTAACGGATGTCGATAACGCCGGAGCTCATGCCGTACCAGTAGTTGACGGCGCGCACTTGGTTGTCATCGCTGGTCTCGTCCCACGTGCCGTGCAGAAGGCTGCGAACGATGAGCTCGTAGTAACGGCCCCAGTTCCATACCGGCATGGCGATGCCGGAAACCTTGCCATCGACCAGGCGGTGGAGTCCGTAGGCCGTAGGGTCTTCGAGCGACTTTGACATGTCAGCGCCGGTCATGACGCTCACGCCTTCGCGGCACATGGCCTCGGCAAGACCGCCGGCGGGCACATCGCCCCAGGTGAGGATAATTTGCGCGCGGGGGTCGAGCAGCGAGGCGCCGATGGCAAAGGCATTGATCTCGCTGAGCGCGCCGGATGCGAAGACCGACGCGTGGTAGCCGATGCGATGGTTGTCCGCCATGCTGGCGGCAAGGGCGCCCAGGAGGAACTTGGCCTCGTACATCTTGCCAAAGTACGAACGGACGCTTTGGTGGGGAAGGCCGATAGAGCAGTTAAGGAACCGAACCTGGGGATACTCAACGGCAGCTCTGAGCGTGTATTCCATCAGGCGGTGCGAGGTCGAGAAGATGACGTTGTCTCCATGTTTGACAGCCGTTTCCACGGCGGCGTAGAACACGTCCGGATCGTGACAGTCCTCGAACGCCTCGGTGTGCACGATACCGTCAAAGTGCTCATCGAGATACTGACGTCCTTGGTCGTGCAGACTGTCCCAGCTCGACGTCGCACAGGGGAACTCATGGATAAAGGCGATACGCAGGGGGTTGGCCGCCGAATAGACAGTCTTGCCCATAAAGAAGTTGAGCACGCCGGAGGTGGACTTGGCGGGCGACTCCTCCTCATCGACGTTCGGCGCTTCGACAAGATCGACCTTGTCCTCGTCATTTTTGCCGGCAATGACCAGCTCGCGCCAAATCTTGCACAGGCGGTTTACGACGATATCCGTCGGCGTATCCAGCAGGCGGTCCTGGTTGTACACATTGAGGTAGACGAGCATGGCGTCGGCGGGCGTAATGTCCAGGTGGTCGCCGCCTGCGCGAAGGTAGGCGCGCTTAAAGAGCAGGAAGGTGTGGCGCAGGTAGTCGACCTTTTTCTGCGGCCATTTTTCGATAAGGTTCTGACCGAGCATCTTGGCGAGCGTCTCGTAGCTTCCCTCACGCGAGAACTCGATCTCGTATAGGGGGCAGACGCGCCAAAACGCGCAGAATTCACCGTACAGGCGGCTTTCGACGGAATCCCATGTGCCGGGGTAGAGACGGGTGACCCTGGCCGAAACCGTTGGAGCGTCCAGGAATTTGAGGACACTGACGCGTTTGTTGCCTTCCTGGACATAGAACCGATGCATGAACTCGGTGACGATGATGGGGTCGCGATAGCCCTCGGTTACCTGGATGTCGTAGAGGTTGGACCACTTGCGGGCGAACTCGGTGTTAAACGGCAGCAGGGGCATAAAGTTGCATGAAAAGGCGGACTGACGGCCTTTGGTGACCGTGCCGACGACCATTTCGAGCGGAATATCCCGCAGGCCGACGCTCACTCGCTGACCTAAGGGGAGCTGAGCAACCAAGCTATCGAGGTCCGTAAGGTATGGATGCTCGCTTTGGCTAATGGCGCGACGGCGTCCCTGCTCGCCGCGCTTGCGTGCTTGACGATAGGCCTCTTCCATGGTGTCTACTCCCTTAGTCGTTTAAACAACGATATGAACCATGGTACCACGAATGAAAACCACTACAAAGATGCCTGTCCCCTTTGCGGTGGTTTAGGCGATGATGGGGGCGATGGCGCGGATGCAGGCGTCGGCTGCCGTGAAAGTAGTGCTGTCGTCGCTGACGATAAAGATGATCTTTCCTTTGATGCCAAAGTCGCCGATTTCGCTAAAGAGTACGTAGGGCTCCTTGTCAAAGCCCGAGATGGGCGAGACGGCCGTTTTGGTTGCGCTCGTGAGCTCGTCTGCCAGCGCGTCAAGGGAAGCCCACTTAGACGTGTCCTTTACGGCAACGGGCACGGCCACGCGCCCAAAGGGCATCAAATGCACGAGCGTGTTCTTGGAGATGTTGGAGTTGGGCACAATGATGGTCTGTCCACAGGCATCCTCAATCGTTGTATGGCGCCAAGTGATGTCTTGGACCACGCCGGATACGCCGCCGACCTCGATATTGTCGCCGGGTTTGATGATGCCCATAAACGTCACCTGCATCCCGCCGATAAGGTTTGACAGCGTGTCCTGAAAACCGAGCGAGATGGCGATGCCGCCGACGCCAAGAGCGGCGACGAGGGCGTTTGCGTTAATGCCAAAACAGTTGTCGAGGATAAAGCTGCCGCCAATCATCCAGATGACGGCGCGCGCGATGTTGATGAAGATACTCGATGCCGGAAGCGGGTTATCGTCTCGGTTGAGCAGATGGTTCAGGGTCTTGGATACGACCTTGGCGGCGACGGCGGTGCCTATCGCCAAGATGACGGCCCAGATGATGTTGTGGACCCACCGTTGCTCAAAGAAATGAAGAATCGGCTCAAACAATTCCATGTAGGGAAAACCTCCTAATGATCGTCCAACCATGATACCCACCAAGAAGCCCGTCCGATCAAATTCGGACGGGCGGATAACTTGAGATGGGGTGGCCGCGGTGGCGTAAGCTGGGGCGCCGGCGAGCACGCCGGCAAGGAGTGCGGCGGTCAAGGCAAGACGGGGAAGAGAGCTTCTCGTGGCAGTTTCCTTAGTCCTTAACAAAAACCACCACAAAGGTGCCTGTCCCCTTTGTGGTGGTTTTCTAAGTCGTTAGCTCAGCAGCATGCGGTCGTTGGCGAGCTCGCCGCCCGAGACCTCCTCGAACTTCTGCAGCAGGTCGGCCACGGTGAGCGACTTCTTCTCGTCGCCGGCCACGTCGTAGATCACATGGCCCTCGTGCATCATGATCAGACGGTTGCCCAGACGGATGGCGTCGTTCATGTTGTGCGTGACCATGAGCGTGGTCAGGTGGTTCTCGTCGACGATCTCCTCGGTCAGGTTGAGCACCTTAGAGGCCGTCTTGGGGTCGAGGGCCGCGGTGTGCTCGTCGAGCAGCAGCAGGCGCGGCCTGGTGAGCGTGGCCATCAACAGGGTGAGTGCCTGGCGCTGGCCGCCCGAGAGCAGGCCGACCTTGGCGTTGAGACGCGTGTCCAGACCAAGGTCCAGGCGCTTGAGCAGCTTAACGTACTCGTCCTTCTCGGCCTTGGTGACGCCCCACGAAAGACCGCGACGCTGGCCGCGGCGCTTGGCGAGGGCCAGGTTCTCGGCGATCTGCATGTCGGCAGCGGTACCGCGCATGGGGTCCTGAAACACGCGGCCCAGGTACTTGGCGCGCTGCGACTCGCTCAGGCGCGAGATGTCGGTGCCGTCGAGCTCAATAACGCCCGAATCGAGCGGGTACACGCCGGCGATCATGTTGAGCAGCGTGGACTTGCCGGCGCCGTTGCCGCCGATCACGGTTACAAAGTCGCCGTCATTCAGGGTGAGGTCGACGCCGGTGAGCGCGCGCTTCTCGGTGACGGTGCCCTTGTTAAAGGTCTTCTTGACGTGCGAGAGCTTAAGCATCTGCCTCATCCCCCTTCGTGTAGGAGCTGCGGAGCTTATAGCGCTCCCAAACCACGGGCACGCACAGGGCCACAGCGACAATCACGGCGGAGAGCAGCTTCATGTCGTTGGCGTCCATGCCCAACTGCAGCACGATGGCGCGGATAAGGAAGTACACCACGGAGCCAAAGACGGCGGAGGCAAGACGGACGCTAAACTGCGTGAGGCCGCCGGGCAGCAGACGGCCGAGCACCTCACCGATAACAATGGCGGCAAGACCGATAACGATGGCACCGGTGCCCATACCAATGTCGGCGTACTTTTGGCTCTGGCAGATGAGCGCGCCCGAAAGCCCGATGAGGGCGTTGGAGAGCACGAGGGCGATCATCTTGGTGGAGTTGGTGTTAACGCCCAGGGCGCGGATCATGTACTCGTTGTTGCCGGTGGCGCGCAGCGCCGAGCCGATCTCGGTGCCAAAGAACCAATACAGGATGGCAACGATAGCCACGGCGAGCAGGATGCCCAAGATGATGGCAACGGTGGACTGCGGCAGACCGGTCATATTGCTGACGGCCGAAAACACGGTGCCCTTGGCAAGAATGGGCGTATTGGACTTGCCCATGATGCGCAGGTTGATGGACCACAGGCTGATCTGGGTGAGGATTCCGGCGAGGATCGCGGGAATCTCAAAGACGGTGGTCAAAATGCCCGTGACGGCGCCCGCGATGGCGCCGGCGCACATGCCGGCCAGCACGGCGAGCAGCGGGTCGACGTTGTTATTGACGATGAGCACAGCGCAGACGCAGCCGCCGAGGGCAAAGCTGCCGTCGCAGGTCATATCGGGAATATCGAGCAGGCGGAACGTGATAAACACGCCAAGCACCATAATGCCCCAGAGGACGCCCTGCGAAACGGCGCCCTGCAATGCAATGAGCATGCTTCATACCTCCTAGGATAGGGTGGACACGTGATTCACCATAATAGCGGTAACAATGCATAGAAGAGCTGCGGACAGACGTTTTGTTTTACCTGAAACAAGCAGGGCGGACGCCGGTCTACAGCGCCCGCCCCTGTGGCTCAGATATTGAATAACGCGGCTAAAGCGCGAGCACGGGCTCTAGGCGCATGCCGCGTATGGCATTACGCGTCCAGAGCGGAAAGGTCGATGCCCAGGGCCTCGGCCATTTCGTCGTTCTTGACGACGACCAGGTCCTTGCTCGAGAGGTGCTTGATAGGCATGTCTTCGGGCTTGGCCTCGCCCTTCAGGATCTTAACGGCCATCTCGCCCGCGGCGTAGCCCAGATCCTCGTAATTGATGGAGAGGGTGAACAGGCCGCCGGCCATGCACATGCCCTCCTCGCCAGTCACGAAGGGAAGCTTGTTCTCCTTGCAGATCTGGCCCACCTGCGAGGCGCCCGCGGCGATGGTGTTGTCGGTGGGGGAGTACAGCGCGTCGACCTTGCCCACGGCAGACTCGACGACGGACTGAATCTCGTTGGAGCTCGAGACGGTGAAGTCAGTGTACTCGAGGCCCAGCTTGTCGAGCTCCTTCTTGGCGGCCTTGATCTGGACGTCGGAGTTGGACTCGGCGGTGCAGTAGAGCAGGCCGACCTTTTTAACGTCGGGCAGGACCTTCTGCATCATCTCGAGCTGCTCGGCGACCGGGGTGAGGTCGGAAGCGCCCGTGACGTTGGTGCCCGGCTTGTCGTTGTCCTGGACCAGGCCGGAGGCGGCGTAGTCGGTGATGGCACAGCCCACGATGGGGATATCGGCCGTGGCGCCGGCGGCAGCCTGCGCGGCGGGCGTGGCGATGGCATAAATCAGATTGACGTTGTCGCCCACAAACTTGTCGGCAATGGACTTACACGTGGACTGGTCGTTCTGGGCGTTCTTCTGGTCGATCTTGACCTTAAGGCCGCTCTTCTTGATGGCCTTGACGAAGCCGTCGTTGGCGGCATCGAGCGCGGAGTGCTCGGTGAGCTGCAGAACGCCGATGGTGTAGTCGGAACCGGCGGCAGCAGAGCCGGAACCAGAGTTGCCGCCGCATCCGGCGAGCGGGGCGAGCGCGAGCAGGCCGGCGGAGACCAGAAGGCTCCTGCGACTGATGGTGATGTCCTTCATATCATTACCCCCAGTATAAAAATGGCTGGAAACACTGCACTGGGACAAAGTGCAAGTGGGACTATAGTAGCGCTGATGTCCATTTTTACAACAGCCTGGCGGGTTTTTTAATACAGAATCGGATGGGCGGTACGGGTAGTCGAATGGGCGGCGGAGGGTCTTATGCGGCGGAGGAGGCGTCGTCCTCGTCCAGGGCGGCGAAGAGCTTCTTGCCGTCGAGCAGGCGCGTGCTGACGTTTCTCATACGGGCGATCTCGACGGTGCGCAGCGTATCGTCGGTGCCTCGGGCGTCGTAGACCGTTCCCAGCAGATACGAGATGCCATCGCGCTGCCTGATGGCAAAGGGACGGAGTGTCATCCGTGCTGCTTCGGTTTCGTCGCGTGTCGTGACGCTCGAAATATCAAAACTCACCGTGGTTCCGTGGTCGATGGCCTGCTCGACGAGCTCGCACGTGTCGATGCGCTTGATGGGCGTGCGTGTTGCCTTGGTAGCCTTGCTGCCTGCGCTTGGAGCGGGTTCGGGTGTATCGAGGTAGCCGCGAACGTCGGCGCTCGCCATGGCAACTAAGTGCTGCGCCATGCTCTTGCGGATAGCGATAGGCGTGGAGCGGTTGCGCATGACCATACCGTGGAGCCGGATGATCTCTTCATCGGTGAGCGGGCGGGTAAGAAGTTTGTAGCCCACGCCGCGTTTGTATTCAATTTCGTATCCGGCATGGCGAAGCGCGGAGATGGCGGTGTAGATGCTGCGCCGCGCCGCCGAGATGGGCATGCGGGCGGGGTCGTCGGGATGGGCGAGGCGCCGGATCAGCTCATCGGAAAGCATGGCCTTGTCTTCGCCGGTGTTTTCGCTCAAGAGCTGCAGGATACGAACGGCGCGATAGGCTGCCATCGAGGCGGCGCCCCTCGTCGTGGTGTCGTAGGTTTCAACAGCGGCTTCGGTCATGGTGCCCACGTCCTTTCCGTTTTGGGTGGCGACGGTATGGAGCCTAGGACGCGGGGCTTTCCCAGGGGCGCAGGGCGCTCTGGGCGGTCGGTGGTCGTCGGCAAACGGTGGGTCGAGTTTTCAACAGCCCTGCTCAACTGACCAAAAACTTGCCAAAAGCTTGACGGATGCTGTTGAAAAAAGCGTCTCTCGACCGATGTCGAGAGACGCTTGTGCGATGAGCGTTGGCGTGTGGCGACGCGAGCTAGCGTTCGACGATTAGAAGTCGGCGTTGCCCACGGTGCGCGGGTGCGGCAGGACGTCGCGGATGTTGCCCACGCCGGTCAGATACATGACCAAGCGCTCGAAGCCCAGACCGTAGCCGGCGTGCTTGCAGGAACCGTAGCGGCGCAGGTCAAGGTAGTACTTGTACTGCTCGGGATTCATACCCAGGTCCTTGATGCGGGCCTCGAGCAGATCCAGGCGCTCCTCGCGCTGGGAGCCGCCGATAATCTCGCCGATACCGGGCACCAGGCAGTCGGCGGCGGCGACGGTCTTGCCGTCCTCGTTCATGCGCATGTAGAACGCCTTGATCTCGGCCGGGTAGTCGGTCACAAAAGTCGGTCGCTTAAAGTGCTCCTCGGTCAGGAAACGCTCGTGCTCGGTTTGCAGGTCGATGCCCCAGCTCACGGGATAGTCAAACTTGTGACCGGCGGCGACGGCCTGCTCCAGGATCTCGACGGCCTCGGTGTAGGTAACGCGGGCAAAGTCGGAGTTGGCGACATGGTCCAGGCGCTCGAGCAGACCCTTGTCCACAAACTTGTTGAGCATATTGAGCTCGTCGGGGCAGGTTGTCATGACGTCCTTAAGGACGTACTTGAGCATAGCCTCGGCGTTATCCATGTAGTCGTTAAGGTCGGCAAAGGCCATCTCGGGCTCGATCATCCAAAACTCGGCGGCGTGGCGCGTGGTGTTGGAGTTCTCGGCACGGAAGGTGGGGCCAAAGGTGTACACGTCGCCAAAGGCCATGGCAAAGTTCTCGGCATTGAGCTGGCCGGACACGGTGAGGCTTGCATGCTTGCCAAAGAAGTCCTGGCTCCAGTCGACCTCGCCGGACTCGGTGAGGGGCGGATTTTTGGGGTCGAGCGTGGTCACGCGGAACATCTCGCCGGCGCCCTCGCAGTCACTCGTGGTGATGATGGGGGTGTTGACGTAGACAAAGCCCTGCTCCTGGAAGAAGCGGTGGATGGCGGCAGCCGCGACAGAGCGGATGCGGAACACGGCGCGGAACAGGTTGGTGCGCGGGCGCAGATGCTGCTGGGTGCGCAGGAACTCGACGGTTGCGCGCTTCTTCTGCAGCGGGTAATCCGGGGCGCTGACGCCCTCGACCTCGATGGAGGTGGCAGAAAGCTCGAAAGGCTGGGGCGCATCGGGGGTCAGCTTGACGGTGCCGGTGCAAATGAGTGCGGCCGAGACGTTTTGATGGGCGATCTCGTCGTAGTTGTCGAGTGCCTCGCGGTTCATGACGACCTGCAGGTCGCGGAAGCAGCTGCCGTCGTTGAGCGTAACAAAGCCAAAGTTCTTCATGTCGCGGACGGACTTGACCCAGCCGGCGACGGTGACGGTCTGGCCGCCGAGCGACTCGGCATCGGCATAGAGCTGCGCGATTTTGGTGCGGTTCACGTATCCTCCCATAACGGTTGAATGATAGTTATCCATACAGTTCGATATTCTAGCAGCTCGGCTCATTTGGGCTATACAGATAAAGCATTGGCGGGATGGTTTTTCAAACGAAAAGCGCCCGCGGCCAAATGGTCGCGGGCGCTTGACGAGGTGCCTTTTGGCTGTGTGGCGCGGGGCCTGGCTACTTGGTCTTGGCAACCAGCAGCGGGTCGCCAAGCTTGACGAGCGGGTTGCCGCCGATAAGCGTTCCAGACTCGCCGACATGGTCGATGCTCTTAAGACGATCGAGTTCGGAGACGATGACGGTCACGATGTCCTCGTGACCAGCGGCCTTAATGGCCTCGCGGTCGAAGCTGATGAGCGGCTGGCCTGCCTTGACCACATCGCCCATCTCGACAAAGCGGGCAAAACCCTTGCCGTTCATTTCCACGGTGCCCAGGCCAACATGGATAAACACGCGAAGACCGTCCTCGGTGATCATGCCAATGGAGTGGTTGGTGACAGTGGTGGCACCGATGCGGCCGTTGGCGGGCGCATAGATGGTGCCGGTAATGGGCTCGATGCCATAGCCCTGGCCAAGCATGCCCGAGGCGATCGTCTCGTCGGGAACCTCGTCCAGGTTGACGAGCACGCCGTTAACGGGGGCATAGATGACGCCTTCGCGGGTGGCGAAGCTTGCTGCGGGCGGAACGGACGCCTCGCCGGCCGAGGTGAAGGTGGACTTAAGCGAATCGAGCAGACCCATAGTTGCCTCCAACTTAAATAGGCGCATATCGCGCGTTTGGTTTGCCGGAAACGTTTCATATGTGTTTCGCGGCTTGGTCAACGCCCCCTATTCTACGCTGCTCAGCGATACCTCTGAGCTGGGATTATGTGATATATCAGTTAAAGGGAAACTTATTGCTGGTGTGTTTCTGCGCCACGGGTTCAAGTGGGGTACGCTTGAAGGCGAAAAACAAAGGCGCATAATTTGCGCGAAGGGAGCACATATGATTGTCGAGAACCATGCGCTGTGGGGCGAGGAGCCGACCGAGGATTATCCGGCGACGTTTACGTATTTGGGTGCCGAGCCGCTGCCCGATAAACCGAATGGCCGCCGCCCCGCGGTGATCATCTGCGGCGGAGGCGGGTTTACGCATATCGCTCCGCACGAGCAGGACCCGGTGGCGTTTGCATTTTTGGATCGCGGCTACCAGGCCTTTGTGCTCAACTATGTCACGAGTTCTACGGGTGACGTGAGCTTTCCGCACCCCCAGGCAGATCTTGCCAAGATGGTCGCCACGGTGCGCGCCAACGCCGACGAGTGGCATGTCGATCCTAAGCGCGTGTGCGTCGTGGGCTTTTCTGCTGGCGGCATGATTTGCGCCTCGCTGGCAACACAGTGGAAGACCGGCCCCTTTGCGGCACTTGCCGGGGCGCGTCCGGACGACATTCGTCCCGATGCCGTGGTGCTGGGCTATCCATTGCTCGACTTTGCCTATGTGCGCGACATGCAGACGCGCGATCCGCGCATTGACTTGCGCGTGCCCAAGACGGGCGGCAAGACGGGACGCGATTTGCTCAACGACTACCTGTCGATGGTGACGGGCGGCGAGGCAACTGACGAGCATCTGGCCGACATCTGCCCCACCACGCATGTTTCGCGTCAGATGCCACCGACCTTTGTGTGGGGCGTGTCCGACGACAAGACGGCGCCGATCGCGCAGGTATACCCGTTTGCGCAGCGCATGGCCGAGGAGGGCGTTGCATGCGAGATGCACGTCTTCGACCAGGGTGGTCACGGCCTTTCGCTCGGCAACGCCAACACCGCGGTCGACAACGAGGACAAGCAGGTGGCAGTCCGTCCCTGGATCCGCCTAGCCTTCCGCTTCCTGGAGCGCCATCTGTAAGAGTAAGAGGGCCAGCCCCATCCCGTCCCTCATAACTTGCGGTGAAATAGTTCCAATTAAAGTCACGGGGCTTTAAACAGGAACTATTCCACCGCAACTTCGTTTTGATCTGTTGGAGACGGAGGAAAATGGATCATTTTGTCGAGGGAGCGGGCGGCTGTTTCTGCTCCCGCGGGAAACCACGTCCCGTTTGGGAAATCGTGACCCGTTTTGGGCGCAGATTCCGGGTCGCAGTTTCCCCGAGGGGCTCGATCGGGAAATCGCATCCCAGTCTGAGCGCCGATTCCGGGCTGCAGTTTCCGCTAGATGCCTCAACCGGAAAGCCCGTCCCGTTTAGGTGTTCCGGAGTGGGATTCGGTTTCCGCAACAGGCCCGTCTGGGAAGCAATGGCCCAGAATTCCCCTTGCACCGATCTGTCGATTGAACGTCGTTGTGTGTTCACGCTATCATGTAAGCTTAAAATTGGTTAGCCATGGCAAACGGTTAGCCATGGTGAACATAAATACAACGCCCTGCGGGCGCCGGGGGAGGAACACGGACGTGAAGCTCGATACACTCGAGATTGGAAAGGACGCCGTTGTCGCATCGGTGGCATCGGACGATCAGGCACTCCGACAGCATATTTTGGACATGGGTCTAACGCCGGGCACCGAAGTCACCATGATGAAGTACGCCCCCATGGGTGACCCGCTCGAGATCCGCCTGCGTGGCTACGAGTTGACACTGCGTAAGGACGATGCCGCTCGCATCGAGCTCGTGGGTATTCACGACACCGATACGGGTCCGCGCGCTAACGCCGCAATCGGCACGACGGAGCATCCGGCCCTGGGCGAGGGGACGTATTCGCCCCGTGCGGCAAAGACGGCCGTGCCAGAGGGCGCGCCGCTGCACTTTGCCCTCGCCGGCAACCAAAACTGCGGCAAGACCACGTTATTCAACCAGCTGACGGGCTCCAACCAGCACGTCGGTAACTTTCCCGGCGTGACGGTCGACCGCAAAGATGGCACCATCCGTAACCATCCCGAGGCGAGCGTTACCGACCTGCCCGGCATTTACTCCCTGTCGCCGTACACAGGCGAGGAAGTCGTGAGCCGTCAGTTCATCCTCGACGAGCGTCCGGACGCCATCATCGACATCATTGACGCCACCAACATCGAGCGCAACCTGTACCTGACACTGCAGCTCATGGAGCTTGACCGTCCTATGGTCATCGCGCTCAACATGATGGACGAGGTGACCGCCAACGGCGGCGCCGTAGACGTCAACTTGCTCGAGAGTCTGTTGGGCGTGCCCGTTGTCCCCATTAGTGCTGCCCGCAACGAGGGTATCGGCGAGTTGGTGGATCATGCCTTGCACGTGGCGCGGTTCCGCGAGCGCCCCGGTCGCCTGGACTTTTGCGCGCCCGACGGTCCGGACGGCGGTGCGCTGCATCGCTGCATCCACGGTATTGCTAACCTGATCGAGGACCATGCCGTGACGGCGCACATCCCGGTGCGCTTTGCGGCGACCAAGCTGGTCGAGGGCGATGAGCTGGTAACCGAGGCGCTTCACCTGGATCGCAACGAGCTCGACGCCATCGAGCACATCATTACCCAGATGGAGGGCGAGGCCGGCACCGACCGCCTGTCCGCGCTGGCCGACATGCGCTTTAGCTTTATCGGCGACGTGTGCGGGCGCTGTGTCGTCAAGCCGCACGAGAGCCGCGAGCACGTGCGCTCCGTCAAGATCGACCGCATTCTGACGGGTCGCTATACGGCCATCCCGGCGTTTCTGCTGATCATGGGCCTCGTCTTTTGGCTGACGTTTGGCGTGATCGGCGCGGCGTTGCAGGGACTTATGGAGGACGGCATCGCTGCCATCATCGCTTCGGCCGATGCAGGCCTCAAGGCGTTCGGCACCAACGACGTGGTGCGCTCGCTGGCTGTCGACGGCGTGCTTACGGGCGTGGGCAGTGTGCTGACCTTCCTGCCGATTATCGTCGTGCTCTTTTTGTTCCTCTCCATTCTGGAAGACTCCGGATACATGGCGCGCGTGGCCTTTGTCATGGATAAGGTGTTGCGTCGCTTTGGTCTGTCGGGCCGCAGTTTCGTGCCCATGCTCGTCGGCTTTGGCTGCACCGTGCCAGCTATCATGTCGACCCGTACGCTCCCATCCGAGCACGACCGCAAGATGACGGTCATGCTCACGCCGTTTATGAGCTGCTCAGCCAAGCTGCCGGTTTACGGCTTGCTGTGCGGGGCGTTTTTCCCGCAGGCGACGGTTCCCGCCATGGTCTCGCTCTATCTGATCGGTATCGTGGTCGGCTGCGTCGCGGCTTTGGTGCTCAACCGCACGGCATTTAAGGGCGACCCGGTGCCGTTTATCATGGAGCTCCCCAATTACCGCCTGCCGAGCGTCAAGACGACGGTGATGCTGGCATGGGATAAGGCCAAGGACTTCATCACCAAGGCCTTTACCATTATCTTTGCCGCGACCGTGGTCATCTGGTTCCTTCAGACGTTCGACATCCGCTTTAACGTGGTCGCCGACCAGTCGCAAAGCCTGCTTGCCGGTCTGGGTAGCATCATCGCGCCGGTGTTGGCCCCGCTCGGCTTTGGCGACTGGCGCGCCTCGACGGCGCTCGTCACGGGGCTCATTGCCAAGGAGAGCGTCATCTCGACGCTCACGGTGCTTTTGGGCGCAACGTCGCCCGCGGCGCTGTCGACCATGTTTTCGCCGTTTACCGCCTACGTGTTCTTGGTCTTTACGTTGCTGTACCCGCCTTGTGTGGCGGCAATCGGCGCCGTCAAGAGCGAGTTGGGCGCGCGCTATGCCGTGGCCGTATTCGCGTTTCAGGTCGCCGTTGCCTGGATCGTGGCGTTTGTCGTGCATTCGGCGGGCATATTGCTGGGGTTGGCTTAGGGGCGCGTTGATGCTCCGCGCTTTTGGGCGAGCAACAATTAAACAAATATGAGCCAAAATACCGGTAATTGTCGGCCTGCGGGGACTGTCCTACGCTGCAGGTTGCCGTTCGCTGCCTATTTGCTGCCGTTTGCGGATTCGTAAATACTTGCAATCGTCGGTCGATTTAACCGCATTACGCGATGCCGATGCACATTTTTTGTGCCCCTTTCTACAATCACTTTGTGTCTATTGCCGAGCATGTCTTCCGTTTCGCCTGTGTGGGGACGTGGGGTGCAATAGTCGTTTGTAGAGGCTCATTGAGGAGGGAATTGATGAAAGAAAAATTCCAATCGTTCGGAAAGGCAATGCTCGTTCCGATTACGCTCATTGCCATTTCCGGTCTCTTTTTGGGTATCGGTAGCGTTTTTACGACCGAACTGACCCTTGTGTCCCTTGGCGTTAATTGGGACTGGTATGCCGCTTCGCCGCTCTTTACGTTCTTCTCGGTATTTAAGGGTCTCGGCGAGGTAATCATTGGAAACCTCGGTGTTTTGTTTGCTGTCGGCTGCGCCTTCTCCTTGTCTCGCAAAGAGAAGGGCTGGGCTGCCTTTTCTGCCCTTGTCTGCTATCTCACCATGCTCAAGACGGTTGAGATTCTGCTTGGAGCAGCTGGCTTGGCTGCCGACAATACAACGGTGGAAGCTCTTCAGAAGGTCGGCCTTACGTCCATTCAGGCGAGTGAGCAGTCCGCACTCTACACTACCTCGCTCGGCTTTTTTGGCTACAGCTCTGGTGTCTTTGGCGGCATTATCGTGGGCTGCCTGGTCGCCTGGATCACCGGCCGCTTTTACAAGACCAAGCTTCCAACGGCGCTGGCGTTTTTTGCGGGCAGTCGAACGGTCCCCATTGTATCGCTGGTCGCCGGTGGCATCCTGGGCGGCATTATGTACTTCGTCTGGCCCGTCATCGGTGGATGCTTCTCGGGTATTGCGACGTTTGTGAAAGGCTCCGGTCTGGTCGGTACGTTTGTCTATCGCTGGGTGCTCGAGAGCCTTGTGCCGTTTGGCTTGCATCCGTTGCTCGAGACGCCCATGTATTGGACTGAGCTTGGCGGCTCCATGGTCGTCGATGGAACGCGCGTGGTGGGCAATAGCGCCATTCAGCTTGCACAGCTCGCTTCTCCCAGCAGTGACAAGCTCTTGGTTAGGGCCTTCATGGCTGGCTATGGCATTAACGATTACGCGTTGTTCCCGGGCATCGCCCTTGCTATGTGGTCTTGTGCCAAGCCCCAGAACCGCAAGAAGGTTGCTGGTCTTTTAATCCCCACAGTGATTTCGACTGTTTTCTTTGGCGTTACGGAGCCTATTCTCTTTACGTTCCTGTTTGCCGCCCCCTGGCTCTACTTTGGCGTTTACGCTCCGCTTTCCGGACTGGGTGAAGTTCTCTCGGAGGCAATGGGCGTTTCGGTGTACCAGGGAAATATCAAGGACCTGATCCCATTCTTATTCCGCCCCGAGAAGCTTAATCTGCTTCCATACCTTATCCTGCTCCCCGCCCTTTTCCTGGCAGCTTTCTTCCTCTTCCGGTTCTTTATTACTAAGTTCGATATCAAGACGCCCGGTCGAGACGATGGTGACGATATTGAGTTGATCAACAGCAGAGCCGAGTTCGAGGCAAAGGCCGCTGAGGCAAAGGGCGAGTCTGATGGCACTCCCGAGAAGGCAGTCCAGGGCCGTGCGACCAAGGACAGCGCGCTTGCTGTTGGCATTGTCGAAGCGCTTGGTGGAGCTGACAACATTGATGATCTTGACAACTGCATCTCACGTCTTCGCGTGATTGTCAAGGATGGTTCTAAGGTTGCAGACGACGAGGTGTTCACCAAGAATCTTGAAGCTATGGGCGTTATCCGCCTGAGCGACAAGGCAATCCAGGTCATTTACGGTCCTCGTGTCGGCGAAGTCGCTTCTGAGGTGCACGAAGTTCTCGGTGACGAGTAAAACGCGCAAGTGGCTTTCAATTGCATAGCGCAATTCCAGGGCTTGGCTTCCTATCGCATGATTTAGGGGGCCAGGCCTTCTTGTTTTAGATTGTCAAGGCAGATACTCAATAGTTCTTCAAATGCGAGAATACAACTTCCGGTAAAGCAGTTAGGCTTAACGTTCTTAAGATCCATTGGGTGATCGTCATGTATCGTAAAGATCGCGTCTGCCGTCTTGGCGAGCTCGCTGTCTTCGTTGCCGGTAAACGCGAGGGTCGTAATGCCCGCGTCGTGGCATGCCCTTGCGGTTTCCAGGATGGCTTCTGTCTGGCCCGATTTGGATATGAGCATCATGCAGCTGAGCGTATTTCGGTTGGATTCGACAAACTGATCGGTTTCTAGGAAGTCCTGTATGACGGCCAAAAAGCCAAGTCCAACGAGCTTAGTCGCCATGTACTGCGCAACGATGCGTGAGAAGCCCTCTCCGTTTACTCCGATCATTCTGTTGCGATGCAGTGCGGCGATGAATACGTCTACATCTCCGGTGTGACATACGAAGTGGACGCTACTGTCTTTGAGTGATTGATTCATTTCGCGGGAGACATGCTGAAGGTGCTTGAGATCGTACATCATTTCGCGGTAGCCACGGTAGCCGAGCTTTTTCGAAAGCCTGATGACTGTCGTCATGCTGGTAAAGCATGCCATGGCGACGGGTTTTATGCCAATATCATCGAGGGTGTCGATATTGTTGAGTAGGTATTCGAGTACGCTTTGCTCGGTTTCGGATAGCTTTGCGGCTGAGTAGAGCTTGGAAATCTGCTTTTTATCAACCATCGGTGCTTCCTTCCCGCCGGACGTGTGTGGCCGCTTCCGTTGCGTAAATAATAACTCCTTGGGGAATTCCTTTCCCGCCTTGCAACCGGGGCGGGAAGCGGCCCTCCATGCTGGATACAATATCCAAACACAGGCGAACCATGCAATATTGAATGTGCTAATTGGGGGTTTCGATATGAAACTTACGGTCATAGGTGGCGGTGGCGTCCGCTCCATGTTTTTGGCAAAGAGCATAGCCCAGCAGGCGTCATCGCTTGGGATTGACGAACTTGTGTTTATGGACAATGATCCCGAGAAGCTGCGCATCTACGGTGGCCTTGCCGCCCATGTCTCGGGCATGCTTTGCCCCACGCTTAATTTTTCACTGACGGGCGATGCAGTCGAGGCCGTTAAGGACGCCGATTACGTGATCACGACGATTCGCGTCGGTGGGGACCATATGCGCGTTCGCGATGAGCGCATTGCTCTTTCGCATGGGGTTCTTGGCCAAGAGACGACTGGCGCAGCCGGCGTGTCTTTTGCCATGCGCTCCGTCCCTGCGCTTGCTTCGTATTGCGAGTTAATCAAGAAGTACGCAAAGCCGGACGTCAAGGTGTTTAACTTTACTAATCCCGCTGGCGTCGTATCTCAGGCCCTACGCGATATGGGCTATGATTTTACTTATGGCATTTGCGATGCCCCCTCGGGCATGTTGCATCAGTTTGCCGAGTATAAAGGCGTTGATCCCGCATCGGTTCAG
Organism: uncultured Collinsella sp.; assembly: GCA_902492935.1. Lineage (GTDB taxonomy): Bacteria > Actinomycetota > Coriobacteriia > Coriobacteriales > Coriobacteriaceae > Collinsella. Next base: position 44,799 of record CABUNJ010000006.1, read on the forward strand.
GGCGAGTGCTATGGACTCAACCACCTCTCGTTCTTCCGCAATGTGACGGTTGACGGCGAGGACATCATGTCCGACTTGATCCACGACGACGGGGCATATGCTCATACAGATCTTAGGTTCTTCGAGAAGGACCTCGTCCTAAATCGCGGATGCGTGCCAAATGAGTACCTATACTATTTCTACTATCGCGAGCGCGCCGTTGCCAACGTTCTCTCTTCGCCCCAGACGCGCGGCGAACTAATCGAAGAAATTAATCGAGAAATGACGAGCGAGCTTGCATCTATCGATATTGAGAACGACTTCGAAAAAGGCCTCGCGTGCTTTGAGAAGTGGTACGGAATGCGCGAAAACAACTACATGGCGGCCGAGACGGGTATTCATCGCGACAAGCCGTGGACGTTTGACGTGTACGGCAAAGATGCTGGCGGATACGCAGGTGTCGCGCTCCGCTTCATGGATATTGCTCGCTCTGGCAAGACGCAGCAGATGATCCTGTGCACCCCCAACAATGGCGCCATCCCCGGCCTTCTCGATACAGATGTCATTGAGTCAACGTGCGATATCTCCACCGATGGCTGCGTGCCGCATCGCGTCGAAGCCGATTCTGTGCCCGCGGGAAACCTCGAATTGATTCGTCGCGTCAAGTACTACGAGCGCACCGTGGCGCGTGGCATCGTTAACCGATCGAAGCGCGACATTGTCGAGAGCCTCGCGATGCACCCGCTCGTTAATTCGTACTCCTTGGCGAAAGATATCGCCGCGCAGTACTTTGAGCTTAACCGCGACTACATCGACGGCTGGACAGACTAGTCTGGACGTTAAAACTAGAAATTATGGATGGGCGGACCGGCGTTTATATTGGCGCCCGTTCGCCCTGCTTAGTAAGAAAACGGGTATAGAGTGAACTTGCGAGAGAACTTCAATGTCTTTCTGGAATCGGGCGATCGGGCGAAGGAATGCCGGAGTTGCTGCACGATGGCGTTATATATCCCCTTGTTTGTTATGAGCGCGCTTCAAATTGGTGTATCAAACGTTGCAACTGAGCTCGCCTATATCAATCCGTCCATTACGCTTATTTGCACTGTGGTCGCGGCCTTTTTAAACCTGCTTCTATCGAATGTGGCTTTTTCATTATTTGCCGTCGACCGGTCCAAAGAGACGGTGCAACCTGCCCGAACCCCTCCGGTTTATCTCTTGGCCTCGACGGTTCCCCTCCAGATTTCTGGGGCGCTGCTAATTTATTTGGTTCACTTGATTTTATCGGCAATTGTAGTCTTTGCCTCGCTTGCGAGCAGTCAGCTCGGGGTGTTGTGCTCGCTTGTTGTGGCAGTAATCGTGACGCTTCTTTCCGCGTCGTTCGTATTCGTGTTAATTGAAGATGCGGACGTGGAGCAGAGGGGACTACGAGGCATTCGGTTTGCACCACGCTACATCATGCGTTCGGTCACGGTGCTTCGTTCCTCCTGGAGAGAAATCGCGCGTCCCGCAACGCTGCTGGTGGCATGGAACCTGGTTGCAAGTTGCGCTATCCAGGTTCTTGTTGGATGGGTAGTTTCGAGTGCGGCGCTGCCGTCGGCACTTTCAGTGACGGCGCTTGTGCATGAGGGACTTTATTATGGGGCGTTTGCTTATATGCTGCTTTTGCTAGTTCATTGTGCGGTTGCGAGTTGGCTCGAAATTGACGTGCTCATGGGGGTGTCCTTGTGCGTATCCGAGCAGGCGCGATAGCCCGAAGATGAAGCCGCGTTTTCGATATTGAGTTCCTGCGTACCTTGCTTTCTAAGCAGAATTGGCGCGCCGTCTGTTAACAATCGTTTTCCAAGAATTCTTTTGTTGCTCATTTTATAGACTTCTCATTGCTATAATCGCCCACCGCTCAAGATAATCGGAGAGGTTTTCCTATATGGCTCAAACAAAGCAAGACGGCATCACGCTCAGGCAGTGGCTCCCGCTCGTCGGGCTCACCTGCTGTGCGTTCGTGTTCAACACGTCGGAGTTTATGCCCATCGGCCTTTTGACTGATATTGCCGCGTCGTTCTCGCTCACCGAGGCCCAGGCGGGCATCATGATCTCGGTCTATGCCTGGGGCGTCATGCTGCTGTCGCTGCCGCTCATGGTGTTCGCCTCGCGCTTTGAGTTCAAGCGGATGCTGCTGGGCGTGCTGGCCGTGTTCTCGCTCGGTCAGTTCCTGTCCGCTGTGGCGCCGACTTATCCCATCCTTGTCTGCGCGCGCTTGGTGGTCGCCTGCGCACATGCCGTGTTCTGGTCGGTCGCCTCGATCATGGCGTCGCGTCTGGTCGACACCCGCCATGGAGCGCTCGCTATCAGCATGATCGCCACGGGCTCGTCCATCGCGCAGATCTTTGGCCTGCCTCTCGGTCGCGCCATTGGCTTGGCCGTGGGCTGGCGCATGACGTTTGCCGTGGTCGGGGGCCTCTCAGCCATCGCGGTCGTCTACCAGGCAGCGGTGTTCCCGGCCATGCCGGCGGGTGAGCGCTTTACCGTCAAACAGCTGCCCGAGCTGCTCAAGAACCCGCTCCTCATCGCGCTCTACGCAGTCACGGTCTTCATGGCGACCGGCTATTACGCAAGCTACAGCTATATCGAGCCCTTCCTGGCGCAGGTCGCGCACGTCGATGCGGGCGCCATTACCATGACGCTGACGGCGTTTGGCTGCTCTGGTTTGCTCGGAAGCTGGTTGTTTGGCCGCCTGTTCGATGGGCATCGCTTCCCGTTCTTGGCTATCACGCTCTCCGGCGTGCCGGTGGCCCTGCTGCTCATGGGGCCGGCCGCATCGTCGCTCGTGACAGTGCTTGCCGTCTGCGCACTGTGGGGTTGCTGCGCCACGGCCTTTAACGTGGCGTTTCAGGCCGAGCTCATCAAGTGCACGTCGGCAGATTCGTCGGCCGTCGCCATGTCGATCTTCTCGGGCCTGTTTAACCTCGGTATTGGCACGGGCACCGCAATCGGCGGCGCCGTGGTTTCGGGTCCCGGTATCGCTTGGATCGGCTTCGCGGGCGGGGCGATTGCCGTCGTGGGCGTCATCCTCGCCATCACCGTGCTGTTCCCGGCCATACGCCGCGCAAGGCCCGTCGCCTAATCACGTCCCCTCATCAGTTGCGGTGAAATACGGACTGCTGGGCCCAATAAACCCGGCAAACAGTCCCTATTGCACCGCAACTTATTTTGGGGGAGGGGATACAAGCTGGGCATACAATGGATGTCGTTGTGTTGAGCTTACCGGGAGGTTGCTATGTGGGCATACGAGACGACGTTCTATCAGGTCTATCCGCTGGGCTTTTGCGGAGCTCCGCGCGAAAACGCCGCCCCCGTTGCCGAGGATGAGCTCGCCCAGGCCGCCGATGTCGAACCCAACCCCGATGCTCCTATCATGAAGATTGCCCAATGGGCCGACTACCTGCAAAAACTCGGCGTTGGCGCTGTGCTCATCAACCCGCCGCTCGAGTCCGATAGTCACGGCTACGATACACGCAGCCTGCGCCATATCGACCGTCGCCTGGGTGGGGACGCCGACTTTGCCGCCGTGTGCGACACACTGCATGCTCACGGCATCCGCGTGGTGCTCGACGCCGTCTTCAACCACGTCGGCCGCGGCTTTTGGGCCTTCCGCGATGTGCAGGAGCGTAAGTGGGACTCGCCGTACAAGGACTGGTTCCACATTAGCTTTGATGGCGACTCCTGCTACGGCGACGGCTTTTGGTACGAGGGTTGGGAAGGCCATTTTGAGCTCGTGAAGCTCAACTTGCAAAACCCTGCCGTGGTCGATTACCTGCTAGAGTCCGTGCACCGCTGGGCCGAGGTCTTTGGCGTCGACGGCCTGCGCCTGGACGTTGCCTATATGCTCGACCGCGACTTCATGCGTCGTCTGCATAGCTTCGCCCGTGAGCTCAAGCCCGACTTCGTGCTGATCGGCGAGACGCTCCACGGCGACTACAACCAGATCGTCAACGACGAGATGCTCGACTCCTGCACCAACTACGAGTGTTACAAGGGCCTGTACTCCAGCTTTAACTCGGTCAACATGTTCGAGATTGCGCACTCGCTGCACCGTCAGTTTGGCGGCGACCCCTGGTGCATCTACCGCGGCAAGCACCTGCTGTCGTTTGTCGACAACCACGACGTGCCGCGACTGGCAAGCATCCTCACTGACAAGTCGTGCCTGCGTCCCGCCTATGGCATGCTCTTTGGCATGCCGGGCATCCCGTGCGTCTACTATGGCAGCGAGTGGGGAATTGCCGGCGAAAAGGGCGGCCCCGATGGCGACTGGGCGCTGCGCCCTGCGCTCGATGAGCCTGCGCCCAACGAACTGACGGCGTTCATCACGCAGCTCGCACACCTTCGTTCGGCCGACGACGCGGCGGCCCGTGCTCTCAACTACGGTGCCTATCGCAATGTGGTGATCCAGAACAAGCAGCTGCTGTTCGAGCGCGCCTGCGACGACGCGACGGTGCTCGTGACGGTCAATGCCGTGAACGAGCCCTATACCTTTGGAGCCGGCGAACTCAACGGCTCCTTCGTCGACCTGCTTGCCGACGATGCGCCCACGGTCGAGCTGACAGGCTCCCTTGAACTTGCGCCCTATGAGGTGCGTTATCTGCTGAGGGCCTAATTCATGACTGCGCCGGACGAGGGCTATCAGCATATTGAGCATGGGTTTGAGCCCGTGTTTGACGAACGCTCGCGCGTTTTGGTGCTGGGGTCGTTTCCCTCGGTGCTCTCGCGTGCCAATGCCTTCTACTATGGCAATCCGCAGAACCGCTTTTGGCGCGTGATGGCCGCGTGCCTTGGTGCGCCCGTGCCGCCCAACGAGGGAGACTCTTTGGCGAGCGGCGAGCCCGTGACGCTTGACGCCTCGATTGCCGCCAAGCGGGCTATGCTGCTGAACGGCGGCGTGGCCCTGTGGGACGTGATCGAGAGCTGCGACATTAAGGGCTCGAGCGATGCGAGCATTCGTAACGTTGTGCCGGCACATATCGAGCGCATTACCGGCGCAGCTCCCATTGAGCAGGTGATATGCAACGGTGGTACAGCTGGCCGGCTCTACAAGCGCTATCTACAAGAACGCACCGGGCTGCCTGCCATCGTCCTGCCCTCGACAAGTCCCGCCAATGCGGCATGGCGTCCGGAGCGGCTTGTTGAGCGGTGGAGCGGCGCTGCTGATTGGCAGGCTTTTTCGATCTAGCAGTTTGAGTGCTCGGCAAGATGCCTCATAACGGCGTGCCAGATCGGTGTGGGTAGCGCAGACGTGGCGCGCACCATGCCGTCGGTGTCGACGCCACCCGTTGCGGCGCCACCGAGCTTCTGTGCGTGTTCGACGGAACACCCCATGCGAACGGCGCCCACGAGCTTGTCCATGGCCTCCGAAAACGGTCGTCGCAAGAGTCCCATGCGCGGGGAGCGACGAAGCGCCGCAATGCCGCTGTCGGCGCAGATGGCAACGCCGCCACACCACAATTGGTCATGGCGCTCACATGCCTTGAGCAGGCGAATGGCGGTCCCATGCGCCTGCTCAGTGCCCTCTTGTGCGGCTCGAATCGCGGCATAGACGCGCGTTCCCGTACCGCCAAAGCGCTCAAGCGCCTGCTCGATAGCTGTCAACGTCTCATCGTCAGCCACGTCTTCAATGGCCAGCACGATGCCATCGGCAACGCTGCCGGCGTCATTTGCCTTCAAGTCGACTGGGCGGGGGAGCACAGTGCCGGAAAGCTGTGCATAGGCGGCGATGGCATCCTGCAGGTCCCAAAGCAAAAACTCAAGATCGGCGCTATTGGGAATGCTGATATACGCAATGGTTTGCAGCGTTTTTGGTACATCGCCGCGTGCGGTCGTCTCCATGCCGCCTCCTTTCCGGTTCATTTCCGTTTAGGTTACACCGTCCGGCGGCGCCTCGCCGCGCTATCCTAGTGCAACCCTTACGAAAGGAACGCCATGCGCCTGCCCATGAATACCTCGCTTGCCACGCTCAAGCCCTCCGGCATCCGCCGAATCAACGCGCTCGCCGCCCAGCACCCGGGGTGCATCGCGCTCGCGCTCGGCGAGCCCGATTTTCCCACGCCCGATGTGATTAGCGCCGAGGTGACTGCTTCGTTGGACCGCGGCGACACGCACTATCCGCCCAACAACGGTCGCCCCGCCCTGCGTGAGGCGTTATCTGCCTACATGGGGGATGCGGGACTTGCGTTTTCGGCCGACGAGGTCATCCTGACCGACGGCGCGACCGAGGCCCTGTCGGCAACATTCATGGCTATGCTCAACCCCGGCGACGAGGTTATTATCCCCACGCCGGCCTTTGGCCTGTACGAGAGCATCGTCGTAGCCAATCACGCCAAAGCGGTCTTTTTGGATACGGAGCCTGCGCAATTTCAGATTGACGAGGATGCGCTTCGCGCCTGTGTGACCCCGGCGACCAAGGCCATCGTTATCTGCTCGCCCAATAACCCCACGGGCTGCATTCTCAACGCGGCATCGCTCGACGCCATGGCACACGTGGCAGAGCAGGCGGGCATCTACGTGGTCTGCGACGACGTATACAACCGCCTGGTTTATGTGGATGGCTACGAGCGCTTTGCTCAGCGTCACCCGGAGCTGCGTGAGCAGACGGTAGTCATCGAGAGCTTCTCCAAGCCCTGGGCCATGACCGGCTGGCGCCTGGGTTGGCTCGCAGCAGCGGCACCCGTCATCGCCGAGATCGCAAAAGCTCACCAATACCTAGTATCGAGCGCCGTCTCCTTCGAAATGGACGCCGCAGCCCGAGCCCTCACCGTCGACCCAACCCCCATGCTCAAAGTCTACCGAGCCCGCCGTGAGCGCGTACTCGCAGCCTTAGACGCCATGGGCCTCGACGTAGTAGAGCCCGCAGGAGCCTTCTACACTTTCCCGTGCATCAAAAAGTTTGGTCTAACCAGCGAAGACTTCTGCATCAAAGCCATCAAAGAGGCCAACGTAGCCCTAGTTCCCGGAAACTGCTTCGGAACCGAAGGCCACATTCGCCTCAGCTATTGCGTTTCCGACCAAGATTTGGACGAAGGCCTAAATCGCCTGTCCACCTTCATTTCAACCTTATAGCCCAACGGGACGCAACACATCAGCCCACCGACCCAAGCATTATGAGTGGGGGCGTCAGCCAACGAAAACCCGGGCTGCCCAAAGTCAACGCAGGCCGCGCCGCCAAAGGCCAGGCGCAAGGTTTTCGTAGATTCCGCACGAGCCGAAGAGCACTTAATGTGCTCTTCGTGCGAGCCAGGACTTGACCGAGCGAAAACCTTGCGCCTGGCGTTTGGCGGCACGGCCGGATGGTGGAATTGTGTGCAGCCCGGTTTTCCGTTGACCGACGCCGGGGTCCCCGCCATAATACTTTCGGTTCACGCACGAATCCGCTGCCAGAGACAGCCGGTGCAAACGGGCATCGCCCGCGAGCTTAATGGGATATCCCGCCAGCCGAGGTGGTCGAGTAGATATGTCTTCTCGCCCCCGTCGCTCATGCAGCGCGGGGGCTTTCTTTTTGGACATGCCCCCGTCACGTCCTTGTGGCGGACCGTGCCCGGAAAGAATTCGAGGAGGTGTAATTTATGCCCCAGCAGTACAAAATCGACAAGGTTGCAGAGATCGAGTCCCGTATCGCCGAGAACGCCGGTCTGTTCGTCGTCAACTACAACGGTCTGACGGTTAAGCAGGCTCAGGAGCTGCGTCATCAGCTTCGCGAGTGCGGCGCCGAGATGAAGGTCTACAAGAACAACCTGGTCAAGATCGCTCTCAAGAACCAGGAGCAGCCCGAGATCGACGAGATCCTCGCCGGCCCCGTCGCTTATGTGTTCTACGAGACCGAGCCGGTCGAGGCCGCTAAGGCCCTTAAGGACTTCTCCGCTAAGTCCAAGGGCGTCCTTGAGATCAAGGGCGGTATCTCCGACGGCAAGGCCGTTTCCGCTGATGATGTTAAGGCTATCGCCGAGCTGCCCACCAAGGATCAGCTTCTCGGCCAGATCGCCGGCCTCATCTCCGGTTTCGCTCGCGACATCGCTGTCTGCGTCAACGGCGTTTCCTCTGGTCTCGCTCGTTCGATCCAGCAGGTCTCCGAGCAGAAGGCAGCCTAGTCGCTGTTTTCATCCGCGGCGGCAACGCCGCACCCCTGGCGCATTCGCGCCGTGTTTTAACTGATCTCCGTGCATCCACACGGAAACCGAAAGGACTTAGAAATGGCTAAGCTTACCACCGATGAGATCATCGATGCTCTTAAGGAAATGACCCTTCTCGAGGCTTCCGAGCTCGTCAAGGCTATCGAGGACACCTTCGGCGTTTCCGCCGCTGCTCCTGCCGCTGTTGTCGCCGCTCCCGCTGCTGGCGCTGCTGAGGCCGAGGAGAAGACCGAGTTTGACGTCGTGCTCGAGGGCTTCGGCGACAACAAGATCCAGGTCATCAAGGCCGTCCGTGAGCTCACCAACCTTGGCCTGAAGGAGGCCAAGGAGGTCGTCGAGGGCGCTCCCAAGGCTGTTCTCGAGGGTGCCAAGAAGGAGGACGCCGAGGCTGCCAAGGAGAAGCTCGAGGCTGCTGGCGCTGCTGTCACCCTCAAGTAATCAGGCTTTCTCGCCAGATTTCTTTGCAGACGGGGTTAGCATTGCGAGCCCCGTCTTTTTTGTTTAGACCCCTCGGCTTCGTTTGCTCGGCATGCAAATTGTCGTCGTTAGCGTTGCTTTGGGGCCGATACCGTTGGGCGATAAAATTGCGCCATTCGTGCAATAATTTGCGTTGACCTGCTGAAGAATTGCGTTTGCCTTACGGCTGCGCCTGCTCCCGGCGGTAAGATACTTCGGTATCGCAATTTGGTCTGCGGCCGCCGTGCCGCACGCACAGGGCGCATGCGCGCCTGCGAAAGGATCCTTGAATAACATGAAGGCAATCATCCCCGCCGCCGGTCTGGGCACGCGTTTTCTGCCTGGCACCAAGTGCACGCCTAAAGAGATGCTGCCGGTACTCGACAAGCCGGTCATCCAGTATGTCGTTGAGGAGGCACTCGACCCCGAGGAGGTCGACGATGCCATTATCGTCACCTCTCCCGGTAAGCCCGAGCTGCTGAGCTACTTCCAGCCCGATCGCTCGCTCGAGAACCTGCTGCGCGAGCGCGGCAAGGATGCTTACGCCGATGCCGTTGCCCACGCTGGCGGCATGCCGGTCGACTTCCGCTATCAGTACGAGCCCAAGGGCCTCGGTCACGCTATTCGCTCTGCCGCCGACGCGGTGGCGGGGGAGAACTTCCTGGTTCTTCTGGGCGACTACGTTGTGCCTAACCGCGACATCTGCGACAAGATGCTCGCCGTCTCCAAGGAGCACGGCGGCGCTTCCGTTATCGCCGTTGCCGCGTGCTCTCCCGAGGAAGTCAGCCGCTACGGCGTTATCGCCGGCGAGCGCGTTGGTGCCCTCGAGGGCGCCGAGGACGTTGCCGACGACGAGCCGGGCGCTGTGTGGCGCATCGGCGGTCTGGTCGAGAAGCCCGCTCCCGAGGCGGCTCCGTCCAACCTGTACATCGTCGGTCGTTACCTGCTGAGCCCGCTGGTCATGGACCTGCTCGCCGATCAGCAGGCTGGCAAGGGCGGCGAGATCCAGCTCACCGACGCCATGGCCCGTTCGCTCGACCGCGAGGCCATGTACGCCGTCGTCATCGACCCGCTGTCGGGCTACGACACCGGCACTCCCTCTGGTTGGATGGCCACTAACGCCCTCATGGCTGCAAACGACCCCCGCTTTGCCGATGCCTTCTGGGACGCCATCGACGAGCGCGGCGGATTGATGCGCAAGTAAGCCTTCGGGCACCGACATTTACGGGCGTGGACCTCGGTTCGCGCCCGTTTTTTATAAGAGCTGCGATTGCCGCCTCTCTGTTCACAGAAAATATATGAACAGATGTTCGATACACATACATCTACCTGCGTGTTTTCTGTCGAAAATCTTTGCTACTCCAAAAACTCAATCGCGTCAAGGCTTTTCTTGCCCAACGGTCGGTACCTGATAAACTATTAGGTTGCGATAACTGGCGAAGCTATGCCTCGCCAACCCACCGAGCATTTCCGTGAAGGAGGAAAAACCTGGTGACCTACGCATACACTGCCACTGAGCGCAAGCGCGTCAGCTTCGGGAAAATCCCGGAGGCCATGGAGCTCCCCAACCTTATCTCTGTTCAAAGGGAATCCTTTGAGCGTTTTAAGGACGAGGGTCTTCGTGAGGCGTTCAAGGAATCCAGCCCCATCCAGAGCCAGAACCATGTTCTCGAGGTTACCTTCGGCGAGCATCAGTTCGGCGACCCCGCGCACACCGTCGAGGAGTGCCGCGAGAAGGACATGACGTATCAGGCCCCGCTTCTGACCGATGTTCGTCTCACCAACAAGGAGACCGGCGAGATCAAGGAGCAGCTCGTCTTTATGGGCGACTTCCCCATGATGACCGATCAGGGCACCTTCATCATCAACGGTACCGAGCGTATCGTCGTCTCGCAGCTCGTCCGCTCCCCGGGCGTGTACTACAGCTCCGAGATGGATTCGGGCAAGCAGATCTACAAGGCCCAGATCATCCCGTCCCGCGGTGCCTGGCTTGAGTTTGAGGTCGACAAGCGCGACCAGCTCATGGTCTCCATCGACCGTAAGCGCAAGCAGAGCGCCACGATGTTCCTGCGCGCCCTTGGCATCGCCGTCACCAACGACGACATTATCGAGCTACTCGGCAACTCCGATGTGATCAAGCGCACCCTGGAGCGCGACACCGCCCTCACCCGCGAGGACGCCCTCATCGAGATCTACCGTCGCCTGCGCCCAGGCGAGCCTCCCACCGTGGACGCTTCCCGCAGCCTGCTCGAGGGCCTGCTCTTTAACCCGCAGCGCTACGATCTGGCCCGCGTCGGTCGTTACAAGGTCAACAAGAAGCTCAACCTCACCACCGAGGAAGAGGTCACGGTGCTCACCGACGAGGATATCGTCGCGACGCTGCGCTACCTGCTGTCCCTCGCTGCCGGCGAGCAGGGCTTCAAGGTCGACGACATCGACCACTTTGGCAACCGCCGTATCCGCACCGTTGGCGAGCTCGTCGCCAACCAGTTCCGTATCGGCATGAGCCGTATGGAGCGCGTCGTCCGTGAGCGCATGAGCTCCCAGGACATCGACGAGATCACCCCGCAGTCGCTCATCAACATCCGCCCGATCGTGGCCTCCATCAAGGAGTTCTTCGGTTCCTCGCAGCTCTCGCAGTTCATGGACCAGGCGAACCCCCTGACCGGTCTGACCCACAAGCGCCGTCTGTCCGCACTCGGCCCTGGTGGTCTTGCCGGCCACAAGTCCGGCTCCAGCCGCCGCACCAACGTGCCGACGGCCGTCCGCGACGTTCACAACTCGCACTACAGCCGCATGTGCCCGATCGAGACCCCCGAAGGCCCCAACATCGGCCTGATCGGCTCGCTCGCCCTCTACGCCCGCGTCAACGAGTATGGCTTCATCGAGGCCCCGTTCCGTCGCGTCGAGAACGGCGTTGCCACCGACCAGATCGACTGGATGACCGCTGACGAGGAAGAGAAGCACGTCATCGCGCCGGCCAACACGCCGCTCGATCCCAAGACCAACGAGTTCATCACGACCGATGCTGAGGGCAAGCTTGTCCGCCCGCACACCGTGATCGCCCGTACCCGCGACTTCGACGGCTCCTTCGGCGCTCCCGCCGACGTGCCCGTCGAGGACGTCGACTACATGGACGTCTCGCCGCGTCAGATGCTCTCCGTCGCAGCCACGCTGATCCCGTTCCTTGAGCACGACGACGCCAAGCGTACGCTGATGGGCGCTAACATGCAGCGTCAGGCCGTGCCGCTGGTTCACCCCGCCGCTCCCTATGTCGGTACCGGCATGGAGCGTCGCGCCGCTCTGGACTCCGGCGAGGTCACCCTGGCCAAGAATGCCGGCGAGGTCATCTTTGCCGACGCCGCCAAGATCATCGTCAAGCATGCCGGTGGCATGGACGAGTATCATCTGGCCAAGTACCAGCGCTCCAACCAGTCCACCTGCATCAACCACCGTCCGCTCGTGCGCGTCGGTGACACCGTTGAGCAGGGCGAGCCCCTGGCTGACGGTCCTTCGACCGATCACGGCGAGCTCGCACTGGGCCAGAACCTCACCGTGGCCTACATGCCGTGGGAAGGCTTTAACTACGAGGACGGTATCGTCGTGTCCGAGCGCCTGGTGGCCGAGGACCTGCTGACGACCATCAACATCACCCGTCACGAGATCGACGCCCGCGACACCAAGCTCGGCCCCGAGGAGATCACCCGCGAGATCCCGAACCTCTCCGAGGACATGCTTGCCAACCTCGACGAGGACGGCATCATCCGCATCGGCGCCGAGGTCGGCCCTGGCGACATCCTGGTCGGCAAGGTCACGCCTAAGGGCGAGAGCGCTCTGACCGCCGAGGAGCGCCTGCTGCGCGCCATCTTCGGTGCCAAGGCCCACGACGTCCGCGATACCTCCCTTAAGATGCCTCACGGCGCTTACGGCCGCGTTATCGATGTCGTCCGCTTTAGCCGCGAGAACGGCGACGACCTGGCCCCCGGCGTCAACGAGCAGGTGCGCGTCTACGTCGCCCAGCGTCGTAAGATCCAGCAGGGTGATAAGATCGCCGGTCGCCACGGCAACAAGGGTGTTATCTGTAACGTTCTGCCGGTCGAGGACATGCCCTACATGGCTGACGGTACCCCGATCGACGTTATCCTCAACCCGCTGGGCGTTCCTTCGCGTATGAACGTCGGCCAGCTGCTCGAGTGCCACCTTGGCTGGGCTGCTGCCTGCGGTTGGGATACCGAGCAGGCCGACTCCGACAAGTATGTCCCCGGTCCGTTCTTCACCGCCACGCCCGTCTTCGACGGCGCCAAGGAGGACGAGATCGCCGAGGTCATCCGTCGTGCCAACAAGAACATGCTCAACAAGGCCACCGCTGCCTTTGGCGATCACATGCGTCCCGAGTTCGTCACCCAGCTTGACGAGCGCGGCAAGACCCGTCTGTTCGACGGCCGCACCGGCGAGGAGTTCCGCGAGCCCATTACCGTGGGTACGTCCTACATCCTCAAGCTCGGCCACATGGTCGACGACAAGATCCACGCCCGTTCGACCGGCCCTTACAGCCTGGTTACCCAGCAGCCTCTGGGCGGCAAGGCTCAGTTCGGCGGCCAGCGCTTCGGCGAGATGGAAGTTTGGGCACTGTACGCATACGGTGCGTCCAACGTCCTGCAGGAGATTCTGACCGTCAAGTCCGACGATACCGTGGGCCGCGTCAAGACCTACGAGTCCATCGTCAAGGGCGAGAACGTCCCGGTTCCGGGTATCCCCGAGTCCTTCAAGGTTCTCGTCAAGGAGATCCGCTCCCTCGCGCTGGACATCGAGCCCATGCACGATGCCGACGAGGACGCCTCCGCCCCTGTGACCGCCGAGGAGACCTCTGCTCTCGACGACCTGGCTGCGCTCGCCGGCGTTGACACCGACGTCGAGGCCGAGGATGCCGAGACCGCCGAGGCACCCGAGGCTGTCGCCGCCACGACCACTGATAAGGAGTAGTTGACTGTGGCAGATTTCGAAGCTACTGATTTTGACTCGGTAAAGATCTCCCTTGCCTCCGCCGACCAGATCCGTTCCTGGTCGCACGGTGAGGTCAAGAAGCCGGAGACCATCAATTACCGTACCCTCAAGCCCGAGAAGGACGGCCTGTTCTGCGAGAAGATCTTCGGTCCCGCCAAGGACTGGGAGTGCTCCTGCGGCAAGTACAAGGGCATCCGCTTTAAGGGCATCGTCTGCGAGCGCTGCGGCGTCGAGGTCACCTCGGCCAAGGTGCGTCGCGACCGCATGGGCCACATCGAGCTCGCCGCTCCCGTGTCCCACATCTGGTACTTCAAGAGCCCCACGAGCTTCCCGATGAGCCGCATGCTCGACATCAAGTCCAAGGACCTCGAGAAGGTTCTGTACTTTGCCAGCTACATCATCACCGAGGTTGACTATGAGGCCCGCGAGGCCGACGCCGACGACCTGCGCGAGGAGCTCGCCGCCGATCTGGAAGAGATCGATGCCGAGTGCGCCCGCCAGATCGAGTCCCTCAAGGAGCAGGGCGACCCCGAGAACTTTGACGAGTTCTCCGACGAGGAGCCGCTGACCCCCGAGGAGATCGCCTCCGGCATCGTCGACATCGAGGAAGAGTGCAAGGATGAGAAGCAGCTCCGCACGGATGCCTTCAACGCCTTCATGAAGCTCACCGAGCGCGACCTCATCTCCGATGAGCCGCTGTTCCGCGAGATGACCCGTTACTACTCCATGTACTTCAAGGGTGGCATGGGTGCTGAGGCCGTCCGCGACCTGCTCGCTGCCATCGACCTCCCCTCCGAGGCCGAGAAGCTCAAGGCCATCATCGCCGACGAGGATTCCCAGAAGCAGAAGCGCGAGAAGGCCGTCAAGCGCCTTGAGGTCGTTGACGCCTTCCTGAAGGGCGGCAACAGCCCCGCGAACATGATTCTGGACGTCATCCCGGTCATTCCGCCCGATCTGCGCCCGATGGTCCAGCTCGACGGCGGCCGTTTCGCCGCGTCCGACCTTAACGACCTGTACCGTCGCGTGATCAACCGTAACAACCGACTCAAGCGCCTGCTCGACCTGGACGCCCCTGCGATCATCGTGAACAACGAGAAGCGCATGCTCCAGGAGTCCGTGGACGCCCTGTTCGACAACGGCCGTCGTGGTCGCCCGGTCTCTGGCCGTGGCGGTCGCCCGCTCAAGTCGCTCGCCGAGGCCCTCAAGGGCAAGCAGGGTCGTTTCCGTCAGAACCTGCTGGGTAAGCGTGTCGACTACTCCGGCCGTTCGGTAATCGTTACCGACCCCAAGCTGCTGCTGCACCAGTGCGGTCTGCCCAAGACCATGGCGCTGGAGCTCTTCAAGCCCTTCGTCATGAAGCGCCTGGTCGAGCTTGGCAAGGTCGAGAACATCAAGGGCGCCAAGCGCGCTATCGACCGCGGTGCCACCTTTGTGTGGGACATCCTCGAAGAGGTCATCGACGGCCGCGTCGTGCTGCTCAACCGCGCACCGACCCTGCACCGTCTTTCCATCCAGGCCTTTGAGCCGGTGCTGGTCGAGGGCAAGGCTATCCACCTGCACCCGCTGGTCTGCTCGCCCTTCAACGCCGACTTCGACGGCGACCAGATGTCTGTCCACGTGCCGCTGTCCAGCCAGGCTCAGGCCGAGGCTCGCGTGCTCATGCTCTCTGCGAACAACCTGCGCTCGCCGGCATCCGGCAAGCCGGTCAACATCCCTTCGCAGGACATGATCATCGGTGTGTACTACCTGACCCAGGTCCGCGACGGTCTGCCGGGCGAGAACCACGTGTTCGCAAGCTTCGACGATGCGCTGCACGCCTATGACTGCCGCTCCGAGGTCGACATGCAGGCCAAGATTCAGGTCCGTGTGTCCGCTGCCGACGCCAATGTCATCAACGAGGACGGCACCCGTATCTTCCGCGTCAAGAACGGCAAGAACGAGTTTGTCGACTACGACGTCACCGGCAACAAGACCGCGCGCTTCGAGACCTCCATTGGCCGCATCATCTTCAACCGCCAGTGCCTGCCCGAAGACTACGAGTTCATGAACTACAAGATGGTCAAGGGCGACGTGGCCAAGCTGGTTGCGGACTGCTGCGATCGCTATCCCGAGGCCAAGGTCGGCCCGATCCTCGACGCCATCAAGTACTCCGGCTTCCACTACGCTACCCGCGCCGGCCTCACCATCTCGGTGTGGGACGCTCTCATCCCTGCCGAGAAGCAGGAGCTGCTCGATCGCGCCCAGGCCAACGTCGACCAGATCAACGAGTACTTCGAGGAGGGCTTCATCAACGAGACGGAGCGCCACATCGAAGTCGTTAACGAGTGGACCGCTTGTACCGACAAGGTCGCAGCGCTCATGCTCGACTTGTTCGACGAGGAGAACCCGCTCTACATGATGGCCGACTCCGGCGCCCGTGGTTCTAAGACCCAGCTGCGTCAGCTCGGCGGCATGCGTGGCCTGATGGCAGACATGTCCGGCGAGACGATCGACCTTCCCATTAAGGCGAACTTCCGCGAGGGCCTGCTGCCGCTCGAGTACTTCATTTCGACCTACGGCGCCCGTAAGGGCCTGGTCGATACCGCATCCCACACCTCAGACTCTGGTTACCTGACCCGTCGTCTGGTCGACGTGGCCCAGGACGTCATCGTCCGCGAGGAGGACTGCGGTACGCACGAGGGCGTTACCTACAACCTCATCATCCCCGGTACCACCGACCTCAACACCGACCTCGTCGGCCGTTGCTTCATCGAGGACGTCGTGGCTTCCGATGGCACCGTGCTCTTTGAGCAGGACGGCTACATCGAGAAGGTCGCCGACATCCAGAAGATGGTCGATGCGGGCCTCAAGAAGGTCAAGCTTCGCGCGCTGCTCACCTGCCGCTCCAAGTACGGCGTGTGCCAGAAGTGCTACGGCTGGGATCTTTCCACCCGTCGTCCGGTCGCCATCGGTACCGCGGTCGGCATTATTGCCGCCCAGTCCATCGGCGAGCCCGGTACGCAGCTTACGATGCGTACCATTCACTCCGGCGGCGTCGCTGGCGTCGACGATATTACGCAGGGTCTGCCTACGGTCAGTCGTATGTTCGATATCGTCGGCAACGTCAACGAGAAGATTCTGGGTCGCGAGGCCGAGCTGGCTCCGTACTCCGGTCACCTCTCGATTAAGCCCGAGAAGTCCGAGTACGTGCTGACGCTCACCGACTCCGAGGATCACACCCGTGTCCTCGACGAGCGTCGCGTCCCCGCTTCGGTGCGCTTTATGCCCGAGATCGAGGACGGCTGCGAGGTTCGCGCCGGCGACCAGATCACCAAGGGCTTCGTCAACTTCCGCAACCTGCGCAAGCTGACCGACATCGAGTCGACGATGCACACCTTCGTCGAGAGCGTCAAGGACGTCTACACCAGCCAGGGCGTCGACCTGAACGACAAGCACATCGAGGTGCTCGCACGTCAGATGCTGCGTCGCGTTCAGATCACCAACCCCGGCGACTCCAAGTACCTGCTTGGTCAGTACGTCGACCGCTACGAGTTCGCCGACGAGGTCGAGCGCGTTGCCCGTCTGGGCGGTCAGGCTCCCGTGGCCGAGCCCGTCATCCTGGGTACGCTCAAGGTCGCGTCCAACATCGACTCCTGGCTGTCGAGCGCTTCGTTCATCCGTACCGCCGGCGTCCTTACCGAGGCTGCTATCGAGGGCAAGGTCGACCACCTGCTCGACCTTAAGTCCAACGTCATCGTCGGTAAGAAGATCCCGGCTGGTACTGGCCTCAAGCCGTACGCCAACGCCAAGCTGACGTATCGCACGGCCGACGGCTATGTCGACATCGACGGTCCGGCTTCGCCCAACGCCAAGTCGCTGCCCGAGTGGGCTCCTGTGGAGCTCAAGGACCTGGACGAGCAGCTCCCGCAGCAGCTCGACTGGGCCGGCTACGACGAGTTCGGTGGTGCTGACGGTTCGTTCACCCGCAACGGCCATACCATCTCCGCCGAGAAGGCTCGCCTGTACCTGTTCGACGACCTGGGCGTGTCGCAGCGTTGGACCAACAAGTTCAGCGAGGTCGGCATCGAGACGGTCGGCGACCTGGTCGGCAAGTCCGAGGAGGATTTGCTGCGCATCGATGGTATCGGTGCTAAGGCGATCGAGGAGCTCCGTGACGGCCTGGAGGCCCACGACCTGCTCTACATCCTCGAGAACAACGACGACGTTGCCGACGAGGAAGACCTCTCGCAGCTGCTGCAGATGGTCTTTAGCCCCGACGGTCCGGACGATATCCTGCTGGGTACCTCCGCTCCGACGCATCACGCCGACGCCGACGAGGAGCTCCTGGGCGCCCCGATCGACGACAAGAAGGCTCCCGCCAACGGCGCGATCAACGAGGACATGGCGTCCCTCGACGAGCTGCTCAACCAGCTCGTGGACACCGACGATGCCGAAGAGGCCAAGGACAACGACGAGGAATAATTTCCTAGTACGTTAACCGCCCTTCCAAAGACCCGCTTCCCAACAGGGGAGCGGGTCTTTTTTGGTGAGGAACGTTGCCCCGACGAGCACGTCGGATTCCCGGAACGGGCGGCCCGCTGTTAAAGTTTGTCGCGAGTTCCGCACGCAAAGGAAAGCACTTAATGTGCTTTCCGTCTTGTGCAGGACTGTAGAGCAGCAAACTTAAACAGCGGGCCGCCCGTTCCGGGAATCCGCCCCCGCGCACAGAAGGGGATTCCTTTTGCCAATAAGGGACAGGTTTATTTTGGTAGGTTTTTCCTGCTTGAATTTGAAACATTTCGTCCGGCCAGAGCGTATCTATGGTGAGGACCTCATCAAGAATCATTACCGTCACCGGGAGGTGATTGTGGAAGAACAGGCATTTAGACAGGCGGTCGAAGATCACCGGGATGTCGTGTTTCGAATCGCCTTGACGTACCTGCGCGATCGCGCCGATGCCGACGATATTGCCCAAGATGTCTTTCTTAAGTTGCTTAAAAGCGATGGACACTTTGAAAGTTGGGAACATCTTCGCCGCTGGCTTATCCGGGTCACGATCAATGAATGTAAATCGCTCTTTCGAAAGCCATGGAGGCGTGTAGAGGATATCGAGAACCTGGCCGATTCGCTTTCGGCGGCGCAGGATGAGACCAAGGCGGTCCTGTCAGACGTTATGCGACTTCCGGAGCGATTCCGTATCCCCATCGTGCTCTATTACTATCTGGGCTTTTCGACCTCAGAGATTGCCGAGTTACTGCATGTGCCAGCCGCGACCGTTCGAACGCGTTTAGCTCGCGGTAGATCGAAGCTCAAATTCATCCTAGAGGAGGGCGACCGTGAAATCCAACCAGATCAAGCAGGCCTTCGAGTCCGTCCAAGCCGATAGCGATCTTGCTGACCGTGTTCTTTATGCCGCTGCTGGCGAGCCGCTTCGCCGAAAGGGTCACGCGAAGCCTCTGTATGTTGCCGTAATCGGATGTCTTGCCGGAGTGCTGGCGACCGGAGGGGTCGCCTACGCTGTTGTCAATTCCAGTTATTTTGCCTCTGCCTGGGGAAACCATGGCAACGGAGAGTCCGTTAC
The DNA here is from genome assembly GCA_902492935.1 of uncultured Collinsella sp. Classification (GTDB taxonomy): domain Bacteria; phylum Actinomycetota; class Coriobacteriia; order Coriobacteriales; family Coriobacteriaceae; genus Collinsella. The sequence continues at coordinate 63,972 of CABUNJ010000006.1, forward strand.
CTGGACAAATGGCGGCTCGTCGGGGACGAAATATACCTACACCAGAGAGTTTGGTGATGGTATCGCGCCCCAAAGCCTGGAGGGTGCAGTCCAGAAGGTCAATCTGTCCGTCGAGGGCAACGGCTATACGCTCGACATTCATGAGATGGCAATCGACGAGAACGGTTGCGGTGCTGTGACGTTTACATTGTCCAATCCGAATGGCGTTAACTACTACAAGCCGGCGGCAGAGCTTGGCGAACTTGTTCTCTATGGTGAAGAAGAAGGGGGCGTCAGTACACCCAGCATGAACTTCGGCGAGGAATGGGCTGATACACGCTGCACCATTGATAAAGACACATCAAGCGACACGGTCATTAACGGCACGATGTACTTTGCATCTTGGAATCGCGATCGAGATTTACGACATGCGGTCACCTGGAATATCAGTTGGACGGAGGGCAAAGGTGAGGATGCGAAGGTGATCGAGGTATCGACGCCAGAGTTTAACGTCGGAGCGCACGTCGATACAAAAGAACTCCGCTCCGATGACTCGCCTCTCGAGATCAGTCCGTTTTCCATCCAGACGCACATCGATGATCTGGGCTATGAAGCAGTTGATCATAAACTGACCGTCACCTACAAGGATGGGTCAGAGCAGATTATCGAAGATGACGACGCAGGGGCGTACAATTTCTATGTTTCGATGGGACGCAATAGCGGAGAGAACATTTGGGTGCCAACGAAGTTGATTGATGTCGACCAAGTGGTTTCAGTAACGCTCGAAGGCACACGCTGCACTTCAACAGGGGGCGCCGAAACGCCGGAACCCTTTACCATCGTCTATTCGTAAGATTTGGGGCCGCTTTCTACTAGGGGAAGCGGCCTTCTTTGCGGTAAATGGGCGGTTAGACCGCACGATATTCGCCTGCATTCCTGAAGTATGCGGCAAAATCTTGATGGGTCGACCACACCGTATATGCTCAAGCGCTCTACCTGCGGGTTTATTATCGCAAAACCCCGGTGCGCTCGGCGGGTCCAGAATTTGCCGCATACTTCCGAAAGCGCCGCCGATTTCCATGCGACAGGTGAGAGCAGATCACCGTTGGAGCGCGACGTTTCCCCAGATAAAACCGACCAAAATAAACCTGTCCCTTTTTGGCAGGTAACGTTGCCCCGACGAGCACGTCGGATCCCCGGCCCGGGCGGCACAGGGGTTAAGTTTGTCGCGAGTTCCGCACGAGCCGGAGGCCACTTAATGTGGCCTCCGTGCGAGCCAGGACTGTAGAGCAGCAAACTTAACCCCTGTGCCGCCCGGCCCGGGGATCCGCCCCCGCGCACAGGAGGGGATTCCTTTTGTGTAGGCTTTGCGGAAATGTGCCAATTTTGGGATACGCCCGGCGGCGTGGTCTGTTGACGACACAGCTAACGGCACGTATCCTATCGAACTGCGTGTTTCGTAGGGGGATGCTGACCCCTCGATTCAAGCCGTTGCACTTTACAGAAAGCTGGAATCATTCGAGAAGGAGTACGCTTTGCCTACTATTAACCAGCTGGTTCGCCAGGGCCGTCGTTCCGTGCCCAAGAAGTCCAAGAACGCTGCTCTGCAGCACAACTCCCAGAAGCGCGGCGTGTGCACCCGCGTCTTCACCACGAGCCCCAAGAAGCCGAACTCGGCTCTTCGTAAGGTTGCCCGTGTTCGCCTCGTCAACGGCATCGAAGTTACTGCTTACATCCCGGGTGAGGGCCACAACCTGCAGGAGCACTCCATCGTGCTCGTCCGCGGCGGTCGTGTCCGTGACCTCCCTGGTGTCCGTTATCACGTCATCCGTGGCGCCTACGACGCTGCTCCGGTCCAGAACCGTATGCAGGCCCGTTCCAAGTACGGTGCTAAGCGCCCCAAGGCTAAATAAGCCAGATAACGTTTTGATACTTTCGCCGTGTGCCGTCTTGAGCGCCGCACGGTAGACACTTAAGGAGATTTCACATGCCGCGTCGTGCAGCAGCTAATCGTCGTGAGGTTCAGCCTGACGCCGTTTACAACAACCGCCTGGTGACTCAGCTCATCAACAAGGTCCTTCTTGACGGCAAGAAGGCCACCGCTGAGCGCATCGTTTACACCGCTTTCGAGATCGTTGCCGAGAAGTCTGAGGGTGGCGACGCTCTCGCTACCTTCAAGAAGGCTATGGACAACGTCAAGCCCACGCTCGAGGTTAAGCCCAAGCGTGTCGGTGGCGCTACCTATCAGGTCCCGATGGAGGTCAACTCCCGTCGTTCCACCGCTCTGGGTATCCGCTGGATCGTCAACTTCTCCCGCGCTCGCAAGGAGAAGACCATGGCCGAGCGTCTCGCCAACGAGATCCTCGACGCCTCCAACGGCCTGGGCGCTTCCGTCAAGAAGCGTGAGGACGTCTTCAAGATGGCCGAGGCCAACCGCGCGTTCTCTCACTATCGTTGGTAAGTTAAGGTAAGGAACTAACATGGCTAAGCCTAAGTACAAGCTTTCCGATACCCGTAACATCGGCATCATGGCTCACATCGATGCCGGTAAGACCACCACGACCGAGCGTATTCTTTACTACACCGGTAAGACCCACAAGATCGGTGAGGTCCATGAGGGCGCTGCCACCATGGACTGGATGGTTCAGGAGCAGGAGCGCGGCGTAACCATTACCTCCGCTGCTACCACCTGCTTCTGGAACAAGGACGGTAAGGACTACCGCATCCAGATCATCGACACCCCGGGCCACGTTGACTTCACCGCCGAGGTCGAGCGCTGCCTGCGCGTCCTCGATGGCGCTGTCGCCGTCTTCGACGCCGTTGCCGGCGTTCAGCCCCAGTCTGAGACCGTTTGGCGTCAGGCTTCTACCTTCAACGTCCCCCGCATCGCCTTCATCAACAAGTATGACCGCGTGGGCGCTGACTTCTTCAACGCTATCGAGACCATGAAGGATCGTCTCGACGCTAACGCCGTGGCCGCTCAGGTCCCGATGGGCGCCGAGGACAACTTCTGGGGCGTCATCGACCTGGTCACCATGACTGCATGGGACTTCAAGGCCGACGAGAAGGGCATGACCTACCCCGAGCCGATGGACGAGATCCCGGCTGAGTTTGCCGACATCGCTGCCACCAAGCGCGAGGAGCTCCTCGACGCTGCTGCCAGCTTTGACGACGAGCTCATGGAGAAGATCCTCATGGAGGAGGACTTCACCGTCGAGGAGCTCAAGGCTGCTCTGCGCAAGGGTGTTCTGGCTAACGAGCTCAACCTCGTCTTCGTGGGCTCCGCCTACAAGAACAAGGGCGTTCAGGAGCTGCTCGACGCTGTCGTCGACTACCTGCCCAGCCCGCTCGACGTTGAGGCCGTCACCGGTACCGATCCGGACACCGGCGAGGAGATCCAGCGTCATCCTTCCTTCGACGAGCCTTTCTCCGGCCTGGTCTTCAAGATCATGACCGACCCGTTCGTCGGTAAGCTCACCTACGTCCGCGTTTACTCCGGCCGCGCCGAGTCCGGCTCCTACGTTGTTAACGCTTCCAACGGTCAGCGCGAGCGTCTCGGCCGCATTCTCGAGATGAACGCTGCCGAGCGTATCGACCGTGACGACGCCGCCGCCGGCGACATCGTCGCTTGCGTCGGCTTCAAGAACTCCACCACCGGTGACACCCTGTGCGCCGAGGGCAAGGAGATCGTCCTCGAGAAGATCGAGTTCGCTAAGCCCGTTATTGACGTTGCCATCGAGCCCAAGACCAAGGCCGAGCAGGACAAGATGTCCCTGGCTCTGACCAAGCTCGCCGAGGAGGACCCGACCTTCCAGGTGTCCACCAACCACGAGACCGGCCAGACCATCATCGCCGGCATGGGCGAGCTGCACCTCGAGATCATCGTCGACCGTCTGCTCCGCGAGTTCAAGGTTGACGCTAACGTTGGTAAGCCCCAGGTCGCCTACCGCGAGACCGCTGGTCACGACGTCGAGAAGGCTGAGGGCAAGTTCGTCCGTCAGTCCGGTGGTCGCGGTCAGTACGGCCACGCCGTCATCAAGCTCGAGAAGATGGAGGAGGGCTTCGGCTACGAGTTCGTCAACGCTATCGTCGGCGGCGTCGTGCCCAAGGAGTACATCCCGTCCATCGACAAGGGCATCCAGGAGGCCCTGAACACCGGTGTTATCGCCGGCTTCCCGGTCCTCGACGTTAAGGTCACCCTGTTCGACGGTTCTTACCACGAGGTCGACTCCTCCGAGGCCGCCTTTAAGATCGCCGGTTCCATGGCTATCAAGGACGCCCTCAAGAAGTCCGACCCGCAGCTGCTCGAGCCGATCATGGCTGTCGAGGTCGAGACCCCCGAGCAGTACATGGGCGACGTTATGGGCAACCTCTCCGGTCGCCGCGGCAAGATCGAGGGCATGGAGGATCGCAAGAACAGCAAGCTCATCCGTGCCAAGGTGCCGCTGGGCGAGATGTTCGGTTACGCTACCGACCTTCGCTCCCAGACCCAGGGCCGTGCATCCTACACGATGCAGTTCGACTCTTATGAGCCCGCGCCCAAGTCCATCGTGGACGAGGTCATGAGCAAGAACGCCTAAGTTCGAGCTCCCTGTTACGTAATCCGCGAGAACATCTCTCGCACTCTTTGGAGGTTTAAGTTGGCTACCCAGAAGATCCGCATTCGCCTCAAGGGCTATGATCACGAGGTCGTCGATCAGTCCGCGAAGCTCATCGTCGAGACCGCTCAGAAGACCGGTGCTCGCGTTTCCGGTCCTGTCCCCCTGCCCACCGAGCGCAACCTGTACACGGTTATCCGCTCGCCGCACGTGAACAAGGACTCCCGTGAGCAGTTCGAGATGCGCACTCACAAGCGCCTCATCGACATCCTCGACCCCACCTCGGGCACCGTTGATTCGCTCATGCGTCTCGACCTCCCCGCTGGCGTCGACATCGACATCAAGCTCTAAGCGATATCGCTCATAGCTTACAGGGCCCCGCTGCCATTACGGTAGCGGGGCTCTTTTGTTTTGAATGATGGCCTTGGGGGACCGGGTAATGCTGTCGAGCGGGTGGCTGTGGCGCCTTATTTACCCATGGGACGCAGCGATGCCTCCTCAAAATGGAAGGATTGCAAGCCGTCTTCAGTTTCGATACACGCGCGACCAAAGCCATCGACCGTTTTAAAGATGCCTCGCGCCAGCACGTCCCCGGCAGGGGAGCGGGCGATAACGTGCTCCCCGATCCAATTGAGGTGAGTGATATATTCGTCGTGGACGGGAGCGAGCGGACCGGCGTTTTCTTTCTTGGCATTGAGGCGCTCTGCCCAGGCATCTACGGCGTCTATAACTGCGTGATAGACCTCATCGAGGAGCACATCGACGGTGGGAACATTCTCGTTGAGATCCGAGAGACCGATTGCCGGCAGGCCGCCATCGGGAACCTCTGAGGGCACATAGTTCACATTGACGCCAATGCCGCAGACGGCGAAGGGTTTGCCTTCGTTATCGCGTGCCGCCTCGACTAAGATGCCGCCGAGTTTGCGCCCTCGAGCGACCAAGTCGTTGGGCCATTTAAGTCCAATCTCGTTTGCAAGACCCTGCTTTTCGAGCGCCTCGAGTACCGCTAGGCCGCTGACGGCGGCAAGACCAGAGTACTTTGCAGGATTAACGCATGGACGCAGGACAATTGAAAGCAATAGGTTGCCGGCGGTTGAATCCCACTTGTGGCCGCGTCGGCCGCGTCCTGCTGTCTGAGCCCGGGCGGCAAGTCCTGTGCCGTGCGGCGCTCCCTGTTTTCCTGCTTCGAGCAGGTCATCGTTGGTCGATCCGGTTACGTCGACTATCGTTAATTGGGCATCCATAGCGGCTGCTACCTCCCTAATGAATAAGTGAATGACGCAATGGTGTCGATAGATAGACACAATGTGAAGCCTTTGTCGCATTTGGACAATTTAATGTTAACACGTCAACAAGGTGAAGAATGCGCTATCCTCTCTTGGTCGATGTAAACACGTCAACAACTCAAAGGAGGTTAGTGATGGGTTTCACGATTCTTGGAACAGGCTCGGCGCTTCCCAAGCGCAGTGTTTCCAATGACGAGCTGTCCGAGTTCCTCGATACCTCGGATGAGTGGATTTTTACCCGCACAGGCATCAAGAGCCGTCATGTGTGCACCACCGAGTCGCTCGACGACCTTGCCGTGGCAGCGAGCGAGCAAGCGCTCCAGACGTCCGGAATCGATGCGAGCCAGCTGGATCTTATCGTCTGTTCGACGACGACGGGCGATCATCTCGTTCCTGCCGAAGCGTGCGCCATTGCTGAGCGCCTGGGTGCCACATGTCCTGCTTTCGACGTTTCGGCGGCCTGTGCCGGCTTCGTATTTGCGCTCGATGTTGCCGAGGGCTATATCGCCCGAGGACGAGCCAAGCATGTGCTTGTCGTTGCCGCCGAGCAGATGACGCGCGCGCTCGACTGGACCGACCGCGCCACCTGTGTGCTCTTTGGCGATGGGGCAGGCGCCGCGGTGATTGAGGCTGGGGGAGACAGCCCCCTTGCCGTTGAGCTTTCGACGGCGCCCGACGTCGAGACGTTGTGCGTTCCCGGTCTGGTCGGCACCTCGCCGTTTAAGGCCTCCGCAGATAGCGAGAGCGTGCTGTCCATGAATGGCCGCCGCGTGTTCAAGTTCGGCGTCAACGCGATTTGCGACACGGTCCATAAGCTTGCGGGCGATGCGGGCATTTCGGTCGAGGACATCGACCATTTTGTATTCCATCAGGCTAACGAACGAATCCTGAGTCAGGCGGTCAAGCGCCTCGGTGTGCCAGACGAGCGCGTGGTTCGAACGCTACGCGAGACCGGCAACATTTCGAGCGCCTGCATTCCCTTTGCGCTTGACCGGCTGGCACGCACCGACGCACTGAATACGGGCGACACCATCGCCCTCGTTGGATTTGGCGCCGGCCTGGATATAGGTGGCTATCTGCTTCGCTGGAAGTAGTCGCACATAGGAAATGAAAACGCCCCTGGGGCACAAACAAAGGAGAACTACCATGGCAGATCAGAAGACCTTCGAGCGAGTTTGCAACGTTATCCGCGAGACCGCTGGCCTTGACGACGTCGAGATGAAGCCCGAGTCCACGCTCGAGGAGATTGGTCTCGACAGTCTGGGCACCGTCGAGATCCTCGTCGCCGTCGAGGACGAGTTTGGCATCCAGCTCGATACCGAGGAGAACCCCAAGACGGTCGGCGAGTTCGCCGATACGGTCGAGGTGGCATTGGAGAAGTAGTGATGCTCAAGTCTCCTCTCTGCGATCTACTCGGCATCGAAAAGCCCGTGTTCCAGGGCGGTATGGCCTGGATTGCCGACGCCTCGCTGGCGTCCGCTGTGTCCGAGGCGGGCGGCTTAGGGATCATCGCGGCCATGAACGCCGACGCCAACTGGCTGCGCGACCAGATTCACGAGCTGCGCGCCAGGACGGATAAGCCCTTTGGTGTCAACGTCATGCTCATGAGCCCGTTTGCCGACAAGGTCGCGCAGGTCGTTATTGACGAGCGAGTGCCGGTCGTCGTGACGGGCGCCGGAAATCCCACCAAGTACATGAAGGCGTGGAACGAGGCGGGCATCAAGGTCATCCCGGTTGTTGCATCTGTGGCGCTGGCGCGTCTCGTGGCGCGTCGCGGAGCCACTGCCGTGGTTGCCGAGGGCACCGAATCAGGCGGCCATATTGGCGAGACCTCGACGATGGCATTGGTGCCGCAGGTTGTCGATGCGGTCGATATCCCCGTGGTGGCGGCCGGCGGCATCGCCGATGGCCGTGGTGTGGCGGCCGCCTTTATGCTGGGCGCCGCCGGCGTGCAGGTGGGTACGCGCTTTCTGATCGCAGATGAGTGCACCGTATCGGAGCAGTACAAGGAGATGGTCCTGAAGGCCAACGACACCTCGACGCGTGCGACCGGCCGCTCGACGGGACACCCGGTGCGTGCCCTCAAGAGCCCCTTCACCAACGCCTACGCCAAGAGCGAGGCGGCGGGCGTAAGCGTCGAGGAGCTCGGGGCCATGGGCACGGGCGCCCTTCGCAAGGCCGCCAAGGACGGCAATTACGAAGAGGGCTCGTTTTTGTGTGGACAGATTGCCGGCATGGTCAACGAGCGCCAAAGCGCACGTGAAATCGTTGACGACCTGGTCGATGGCGCCGAGCACGTCCTGAAGGGTGCGTGCGCATGGGTGGCGTAGCGTTTCTGTTTGCCGGCCAGGGCGCCCAGCACCCCGCGATGGGCGTCGACCTGATCGAGGCATCGCCGGCGGCCGCCGAGGTGTTCGCCATTGCCGACGAGGTGCGCCCGGGGACCAGTGAGCAGTGCCGAAGCGCCTCCAAGGAGGAGCTCTCGCAGACCGAGAACACGCAGCCGTGCGTGTTCGTTCACGATCTGGCAGCGGCTGCCGCCCTGCGTGAGCGCGGCGTGGTACCTGCCGCCTGTGCGGGTTTTTCGCTTGGCGAGGTCGCCGCGCTCACCTTTGCGGGGGCGTTCGATACGCGAGCGGGCTTTGAGCTCGTGTGCGAGCGCGCGGCGCTGATGGCCGCGGCTGCCGAGCGCCATCCGGGCGGCATGCGCGCCGTCATCAAGCTCGATGCGGCGCAAGTCGAGAACCTGGCAAAACAGGCCGGCGAGGACTGCTGGCCGGTCAACTACAACAGTCCGCAGCAGACGGTTGTTGCCGGACCGCCCGAGGCGCTGCAGGAGCTCGACGTCCTAGTAAAAGAGGCTGGCGGCCGCGCTATGAAAGTCGCGGTGTCGGGCGCATTTCATAGCCCCTATATGGCCGAGGCGACTGAGGGGCTGGCGACGTATATCCAAGCCGGCCACGCGCCGTCACCGCTGCTGATTCCGGTCATGGCAAACATGACGGCGGCGCCCTATCCGGCGGACCCGCGAGCGGCATCGGATGTCTTGGCCAATCAGGTGAGTCATGCCGTTCGTTGGGTCGACACGCTGCATGCTCTGCAGAATCAGGGCATCGACACGTTTATTGAGGTCGGCCCTGGCAAAACGCTGTCGGGCCTGGCCAAGCGTACGCTGAGCGACGTTCGCGTGTATTCGTGCGAAACGGCCGAGCAGGTCGCAGCTATTGCCGACGAGCTCGCATAGTCCACAGGGCTGTAACCCGAAAGGAATGACATGGGCAACTTGAACAACGGCGCGCTCGAGCGCAACGACTCACGTCGCGTGGCACTGGTCACGGGCGGCTCGCGGGGTATCGGCCGCGCCTGCGCTGTCGGTCTGGCGGAGGACGGCTTTGATATCGCCGTCGTCTATGCCGGCAGCGTCGATGCGGCGCGCGAGACGTGCGAAGCCTGTGAGGCGGTTGGCGCCACGGCACGCGCATATCAATGCGACGTGGCCGATCCCGATGCCGTCAACGCTTGCGTGGAGACGGTCCTCAACGACTTTGGCTTCATTTGGGCGCTTGTCAACAACGCCGGCATCACGCGCGACGGCCTGCTCATGCGCATGGGCGATGACGCATTCGATCGCGTGCTCGATGTCAATCTCAAGGGAACATTCAATATGACGCGCGCGCTCACCAAGACCTTTATGCGCCAGCGCGGCGGTTGCGTCGTCAACATGAGCTCGGTCGTGGGCCTGATGGGCAATGCCGGGCAAGCCAACTACGCTGCTTCCAAGGCGGGCGTGATAGGGCTTACCAAGGCGGTGGCGCGCGAGCTTGCGCCTCGTGGCGTACGAGCGAACGCGGTCGCCCCCGGGTTTGTCGAGACAGATATGACGGCAAATCTCTCGGAGAAGGTGCGTACGGCAACCGAGGAACAGATTCCCCTTAAGCGCATGGCACGCCCCGAGGAAGTGGCCGGCGTGGTGCGCTTTTTAGCGAGTGATGCGGCTGCCTACATTACGGGCGAGGTCGTGCGCGTCGACGGCGGAATGGCGATGTAGAAACCAGGGCCGAAGAACGGCTTGGATGAGGAGACCATGATGGAACAGAGAGTTGCAATCACCGGCATCGGTGCCGTATCGCCGCTCGGCAACACCGCGCTTGCCACCTGGGCGGCCATGTGCGCCGGGACCTGTGGCATCGGCCCGATCACGCACTTCGATACCGATGCGTTTACCGTCAAGGTGGCGGCCGAAGTCAAGGGCTTTGACGGCAACGAGTACTTTGGCAAGCGTGACGCCAAGCATCTCGATCCCTGCGTTCAGTTTGCGATGGCGGCTTCGGACGAGGCCATGCACGATGCGGGCTTTGATGCCGAAGGCGCCATCGATCGCGAGCGCCTGGGCGTTTACGTGGGGTCGGGCGTGGGCGGCATGCAGACGCTCGTCGACAACGTCCATACGATTGCCGACCGTGGGCCCCGCCGCGCATCGCCTTACATGATCGCGATGATGATCCCCAACATGGCATCGGGCAATATCGCAATCCGTCACAAGGCAAAGGGACCGACCCTGCCAGTCGTGACTGCGTGCGCGACCTCGGCCCATGCGGTGGGCGAGGCGTTCCGTGCTATCAAGCACGGCTATGCCGACGCGATCCTCGCGGGCGGTGCCGAGGCGGCCATTATCCCCGATGCTGTTGCAGGCTTTACGTCCTGCCGCGCATTGACCACCAACCCCGATCCCGCGACGGCCTGCCGCCCGTTCGACGCAGACCGCGATGGCTTTGTGATGGGTGAGGGCGCCTGCGTGCTGGTACTCGAGAGCATGGAGCATGCGCAGGCGCGCGGTGCGCACATTTATGCCGAGGTCGTGGGCTACGGCAACACCGATGATGCCTATCACATTACGAGCCCCGACCCCGATGCCGCCGGCATTGCCCGTGCGATATCGCTGGCGGTAGCCGAGGGCGACGTCAAGCCTTCCGAGGGTCTCTACATCAACGCCCACGGCACCTCGACCAAGCTCAACGATTCGTCCGAGACGACAGGCATTAAGCGTGCGCTCGGCGAGGACGCGGCGCGCGCCGCGCATGTCTCGTCGACCAAGTCGATGACCGGCCACATGATCGGTGCCACGGGCGCCATCGAGGTCATGGCCTGTGCCATGGCGCTCGAGCAGGGCGTGGTGCCCCCGACCATTAACTACCACACGCCCGATCCCGCCTGCGATCTTGATTACACGCCTAATCGAGCGGTTCGCGCCGACCTTACCTGGGCGCTTTCGACCAACCTGGGCTTTGGCGGGCACAACGCCGCCATCGCGCTGCGTAGATATACGAGGAGCTAGAGCATGGATTCCAAAAGACTTGCCGAGATAGCCGATGTTATGGAGGACCGCGGCCTCACGCGCGTACGCGTTGAGGAGCCCGATGGCACCGCGGTCGAACTCGAGCGCGCGAGCGCCGCGCAGCCGGTTGCCGTGCCCATGCCTATGCCGGGTGCCGTGACTGCTCCGGCGGTGGCTCCTGTCGCCATGCCTGCCGCCGCACCGGAGCCCGCCGCGCAGGCGCCTGCCGCCGCACCGGAGCCCAAGGGCACCGAGGTGACCGCTCCCATGGTCGGCGTTTTCTACGCTGCCCCGGCGCCGGGCGACGAGCCGTTCGTGCACGTGGGCTCCAAGGTCAAAGCCGGCGAGACCCTCTGCATCATCGAGGCCATGAAGGTTCTCAACGAGGTGACGGCCGAGGCAGACGGCGAGGTGCTCGAGATCTGCGTGGCCGATGGCGACCTCGTGGAGTTTGGCAGCTGCCTCATGAGGATCGGATAGGTGATATCCATGAACAAAGAAGAGCTCAAGAAGCTGTTGCCGCATCGCGAGCCGATGCTTTTGCTCGACGAAGCCGAGCTGGTGGGCGACGAGGCCCACGGCAAGATCACGATTACGGGCGACGAGTACTTTTTGCAGGGGCATTTTCCGGGAAACCCGGTGGTCCCCGGCGTGATCCAGTGCGAGATGCTCGCCCAGAACTGCTGCGTGCTGCTGATGGGCGATGAGGAGGCGCGCGGCGCGACGCCGTTCTACACGAGTCTGGACAAGGTGCGCTTTAAGCGTCCGGTGCGCCCGGGCGACACGGTGGATCTGGTGTGCTCCATCACGCGTGCGCACGGGCCGTTCCGCTTTGCGACGGGTACCGCGAGCGTCAACGGTGAGGTTTGCTGCCGCGCCGATATGTCTTTTGCACTCATGCACGAAAGTTAAGGAAGGCTTCATGTTCGACAAAGTGCTCATCGCCAACCGCGGCGAAGTCGCGGTCCGTGTTATCCGCGCGTGCCGCGATATGGGCATCAAGACCGTCGCCGTTTATTCCACGGCCGATGCGGACGCGCTACACGTGCAGCTTGCCGACGAGGCGTATTGCATCGGCGGCCCGCGTCTTGCCGAGAGCTACCTCAACGACGATGCTGTGCTCACCTGTGCCGTAAAGTCGGGAGCTAAGGCAATTCATCCCGGCTATGGCTTCTTTTCCGAGAAGGCGAGCTTCGTGCGCGACTGCGACAAGTTCGGTCTGGCGTTTGTCGGTCCTTCGGCCGAGGTGATCGACAGCATGGGCGACAAGGACGCCGCACGCCGAACGGCCGCTGCTGCGGGCGTGCCCATCGTGCCGGGCTGCGATTTGCTCAAAAGCCCCGAGGAGGCGACGGCCGAGGCCGAGCGCATCGGCTGCCCCGTGCTCATCAAGGCGCGCGCGGGCGGTGGCGGTCGCGGCATTCGCAAGGTCGAGCGCGTGGAAGACGCGGCAAAGGCCTTTATTGAAGCACGTGCCGAGGGCGAGGCCGTTTTTGGCGACGGCGAGTGCTACATGGAGAAGTTCGTCGCGCCGGCGCACCACGTTGAGGTGCAGATTATGGCCGATAAGCAGGGCCATGTGTTTTCGCTCGGCGAGCGCGAGTGCTCGGTGCAGCGCCGCAACCAAAAGCTGATCGAGGAGAGCCCCGCGCCGTGCCTCGATGGACGCGACGATATTCGTGCCCGTATGCACAAGGCGGCGCGCGACTTGGCTCGTGCCGTCGGTTATGAGGGCGCTGGCACCATCGAGTTTCTGTACTCGGACGACGGCAATTTCTACTTTATGGAAATGAACACGCGCTTGCAGGTGGAGCATCCGGTTACGGAGTTTGTGACCGATACCGACTTGGTCAAGTGGCAGCTGCGCGTGGCAGCCGGCCAGCCTCTGCCCTTTGAGCAGGAGGACATGCCGGTGCGCAACCACGCCATGGAGTGCCGCATCAATGCCGAAACGCCGGACTTTCTGCCGTCGTGCGGAACGGTCACCGCGTTGCGTGTGCCGGGTGGCCCGCGCGTGCGCTGGGATTCCGCCATGTTTACCGGAGCGAAAGTTCCGCCGTACTACGACTCCATGCTCGGCAAGCTCATCGTGTGTGCGCCCACGCGTGACGGCGCCATTCGCAAGATGCGCTCGGCCCTGGGCGAGCTCGTGATTGAGGGCGTGAGCGAAAACAGCGAGCTTCAGCTCGACGTGCTGGCAAACGACGAGTTCTTGTCGGGCATGTACCACACCGATCTGATGGGGCATCTCTATGCTGATGAATAGAAAAGCGAAGACGGTCAACGTCCTCGAGGGGCCGATGACCGAGTCGTGCGCCGAGTTTCCCGCGCGCCACGTGTTTATCAAGTGCCCGGAGTGCCGCCGTGTGATCGATGAGGCACGCCTGCACGACAACCTCGAGGTCTGCCCTCGTTGCGGCAAACACTTTCGCGTGAGCGGTCGCGCGCGCGTGCGCATGACGGTTGACGAGGGCACGTTTGAGGAATGGGATGCCAGTCTGGCGTCGGAGGACTTCCTCTCGTTTCCCGGCTATGCCGACAAGCTCAAGAGCGTGAGCGAACGTTCGGGCGAGCGTGATGCCGTTGTGTGCGGCAGGGGCAAAATCCGCGGCTGCGATACGGCACTCTTCTTTATGGATGCCAACTTTATGATGGGCTCGATGGGCTCCGTGGTGGGCGAGAAGATCTGTCGTGTCTTTGAGCGCGCGGCCGAGTTGGGGCTTCCGGTCGTTGGCTTTACCGTTTCGGGCGGTGCGCGCATGCAAGAGGGCGTGACATCGCTTATGCAGATGGCCAAGATTTCTGCGGCGGTTAGGCGCCACAGCGAGGCGGGCGGCCTGTATATCACGGTGCTCACCGATCCTACGACCGGAGGCGTAACCGCGAGCTTCGCCATGGAGGGCGACATTATCCTGGCCGAGCCCGATGCCCTGACGGCATTTGCCGGCCCGCGCGTGATCGAGCAGAACATGCACAAGCGTCTGCCCAAGGGATTCCAGCGTTCCGAGTTTTTGCTGGAGCACGGCTTTTGCGATGCCGTTGTTCCGCGTGGTGAGATTGCGCTCACGGTAGGCGAGCTGCTGGCGCTGCACGAAGGGCGCGCGCCCGGCCTGGGGGCACCGCATGAGATCGTGCATACGGGTCGTCGCGGCAAAAAGCTGGGACACTTGTTTAAGCGCTCGGCCGCACCAAAAAGCGCGCTCGAAATCGTCAAACAGACTCGCTCGGCGAACCGCGCCACGGCAGGCGAGATGATCTCGTTGGGCCTCGACGGATTCGTAGAGCTGCACGGCGACCGCTACTTTGGCGACGATGCTGCCGTGGTGGGCGGCATCGGCTGGAAAGACGGGCGGCCCGTGACGGTTATCGCCATCGAGCGCGGTACCACGACCAAAGAGCGCATGCGTCGCAACTTTGGTATGGCACATCCCGAGGGCTACCGCAAGGCACGTCGCCTGATGCACCAAGCCGAGAAATTTGGCCGGCCGGTTCTGTGCCTGGTCGATACTTCGGGCGCGTTTTGCGGCATCGGTGCCGAGGAGCGCGGCCAGGGCGAGGCGATTGCCCGGAATCTCATGGAGATGAGCGGCCTTAAGACGCCGATTGTCTCGGTGGTGACAGGCGAGGGCGGCTCTGGTGGCGCGCTGGCGCTATCCGTGGCCGACCGCATCCTGATGCTCTCGAGCTCGGCCTATTCGGTCGTGAGCCCCGAGGCCTGTGCGTCGATCCTGTGGAAGGATACCGAGCGCGCGAATGAGGCCGCCGAGGCGCTTAAGCTCACGGCCCCCGATCTGCTGGCACTCGGCATCATCGACGGCATCGTTGACGATAGGGGCCTGTCGCATGAGGAGATCGCCGGTGCCGTCATGTCCTCGGCATTTGATGCCTTCGATACGCTTGGGCAGCTCGACGATGCGACCCTCACAAACCTCCGCTACGAAAAGTACCGCGCAATCGGTCGATACCGCACGATGTGACAAAGGGGCAGTCCGCATGTCACATTGGGAAAGGCGTTCCATGTCACAAGTTTCTAACACCTCGTTTACAACGACGGTTTCATCAAACGCCATGGCCGTAGTGGACTATCTGTCCAAAAGCATGATGTCGGCGCTGCCGTTTATTGTCTGCGCGGCGTTGTTCCGCACCGTCGCTGTCATTATGGGCGAAGGCATGCTGGGCCTGTGGTCTGCCGATTCCGATATCTATCGCCTGTTCTACAGTTGGCTCTATAACGCCGGTTACTACTTTCTTCCCATATATCTTGGTTGGGCTGCCGCCCGCCAGCTCGGCTGCTCGGAACAGCTGGGCATGATGCTGGGCGGCGTCCTCATTGCCCCCGATCTGGTGAAGCTTGTCGATGCCGCGTCGACGACAGGGGCATCGATGACTTCTGTGTACGGTCTGCTCCCCGCACCGGTCAACGATTACACGACGACCGTTATCCCAGTTCTCATTTCGATTCCTGTGCTATGGCAGGTGGAGCGTTTCTTTAAGCGCACTATCCCTCAGGCCGTGGCGTTCTCGTTCGTTCCGTTTGTGACGATGCTCGTCATGGTTCCGATTTCGCTGTGTATCACGGCGCCGGCGGGCAGCTATCTGGGCATGCTGTTGGGACAGCTCATGTTTATGCTCGGCAACTCGGGCGGTATCGTGTCGCTGCTCACGCTCATGGGGCTTGCCGCGGGCTGGGAGTTTCTAAAGATTGCGGGCGTCAGCAATGTTGTCCTATCGCTCGCGTATGCCCAGTTTATGAGTGTGGGAACGGACTCGTGCATCCTCATCGCCGCAACGATGGCGACGTTTGCTGTCTGGGGCATGCCCTTTGGCGCATCGCTTCGCGTTGCGGATAAGGACGAAAAAGCCCTTATGCTGGGTTACTCGATCTCGGGCGTGCTTGGTGGCGTAAGCGAGCCGGCGCTGTACGGCTGCGGCTTCAAATACGGCAGGTGCCTCACATGCATGTCCATTGGTGGTGCCGTTGGAGGTCTTGTCGCAGCCGTGGGCCACGTTACGGCCTATACCATCGGCATGACGAATGCGCTTATGGTCATCGGCTTTGCCACGGGTGGCATCTCGAATCTGCTGTGGTGCTGTGTTGCTGGCGGTACGGCATTTGCGGTGTCTGCAGCGCTGAGCTACTGCTTTGGCATTGTGCCGTCGCAGGAGCCGGCTACTGTGCAAGATGAGACCGATGGTCTCGAAGCGATAAGCGGAGAGGCGAAGGCGGGCGCGTAGCCTGCACGATGTGACAAAGGGATTGTCCCTTTGTCACATTCGCTTCTATGGCCGCAGCCCCTGTGGGTTGCGGCTTCTTTTGTATCTAGGGGGCAAAGTGGCTACACTACAATCCGTTTGAACAATAGATATATAAGTGGGACGTGGGGCGGATAAAGATGGTCGAGTGGATTGTTAAGCGTGCACAGGGCGATCGTGCGCGCGTGGGCACGCTGACGGGCATGGTGTGCATCGTTGCCAATGTGGCGCTTTGCGCTGCAAAGGGTGCCATCGGCGTGGTGTCGGGATCGGTTTCTATTGTGGCGGATGCCATGAACAACCTGTCCGATGCCAGCTCGAACATCGTGAGCGTGCTGGGCTTTAAGCTGGCGAGCAAGCCGGCCGACCCCGAGCACCCCTACGGTCACGGTCGCTATGAGTACCTCTCGGGTCTGGTCGTGGCGGCGCTCGTGCTGCTCATCGGCCTTGAGCTGGTGAAGTCCTCGGTGGAGCGCATCGTCCACCCCGAGCCCGTCGAGTTCTCGCTTGCCCTGGTGGCGGTTCTGGCGCTGTCGATGGTCGTTAAGCTGTGGATGGCGGCGCTCAACCAAAAGCTCGGCGATCGCATTGAGTCCGAGACGCTGCACGCGACCGCCCAGGATTCCAAGAACGATGTCCTTGCCACGGGCGCCGTGCTGGCGTGCGCAATCGTCTCGCAGGTGACAGGCATCAACCTCGATGCCTGGGTCGGACTCGCCGTTGGCGCCTATATTGGCTGGAGTGGCTTCGAACTCATCCAAGATACGGTGAGCCCGCTTTTGGGTCAGGCGCCCGACCCCAAGCTTGTCGAGCATATCCGCAGCAAGATCATGAGCTACCCCGGTGTTTTGGGCGTTCACGACCTGATGGTCCACGACTACGGCCCGGGCAGAAAGTTCGCAAGCGCCCACGCCGAGATGGCGGCAGAAGCCGACCCGCTGGAAAGCCACGACACGCTCGACAATATTGAGCAGGCATTTAGGAACGAAGACGGCATGATCGTCACACTCCATTACGACCCCATCGTGACCGACGATCCCAAGGTGGCGGGCATGCGTTTGAGCATCAACGCCATGGCTCAACAGATCGATAGCCGTCTTTCCATTCACGATCTGCGCTGCGTGCCGGGCCCTACGCACACCAACGTGATCTTTGACTGCGTGCGACCCTCGGATCTGCAGATGAGTGCCGAAGACGTAAAGCACGCGCTGGCACAACGGGTCGAATTGGAATATCCAAAGTCGATTGCCAAGATTACGATTGACGAAGACTACGTAGGCCATACCCACGAGTAGGGTTGTGCCGATAAAGCAAGTTATGCAGAAGGGGAGAGCATGAAGCGCCTATACCTACTCCGCCACGGTCAGACGGAGTTCAACGTCAAAAAGCTGGTCCAGGGCCGCTGCGATTCACCGCTCACCAATTTGGGTCGTCAACAGGCACAGACAGCAGCCGCATGGCTCAAAGCCCACGGCGTCGCCCCCGACAAAGTGGTCTCATCACCCTTAGGCCGAGCCATGGACACAGCTCAGCTCGTCGCATACGAGCTCCTCGGCCCGGATGCAGCAGTCGAGCCCTGCGAAGGCATCATCGAGCGCTGCTACGGCACCTTCGAAGAAGGCCCCCACGACGCCCTGCCCACCGATGTCTGGGACCCCGGCGAGGATTTGGTCCCCTTCGGAGGAGAAGGAAGCCGCGCGCTGCAAGAGCGCATGGTAGACACTCTCACTAATATCATGGGCGCCGATGGTATCGAAACCCTTCTAGCAGTAAGCCACGGCAGCGCCAGCCGCCAATTCATCAAGGCTGCCGCCCCAGAGGGCTTTGAGCTCCCAGCAAAACTCCCCAACTGCGCCATCATGATCTTCGATTTTGACGAGGAAAAGCCACAAGCAGAAGGCGAGCCAATGCAATGCAAGTTCACCCTCCAGCAAATAGTGGACCCCCAACAAAGTCATTAGCTGAGCGAGCAGAGTTAAGCAGACATCAACGTGTCGTCTCCCGAGCTTTGGCGGAGGGGCGGGGCCGAGAGTAGTTAAGGTTGTCGCGAGTTCCGCACGAACAGGAGAGCACTTAATGTGCTCTCCGTCGTGAGCAGGACTGTAGAGCAGCAACCTTAACTACTCTCGGCCCCGCCCCTCCGCCAAAGCTCGGGAGACGTGCCACGCACTTTACCTGCGTAAACAATGTGAGTGAAATATGAATCTCGATGGATACGCCCGCAGCCGTGTATACTAATCAGCTGTGTGTAACCAGGGGAGTATTCTGGCTGGACAAAATGCCTGCTTAATAGGGTTGTCAGGTAGTCCGGGCGAAATACAAGGCTGGGGAGCACGTCGTGTAAGTAGTGGTCCTCTAGGGGCGTACGCTCGGTGGTGTACGCATTGTCCCAAGACCACGCGAGAGTTGGGATCATATCTTGATCAGCATGATTCTCGGCCGCAAGATTGGCATGACCCAGGTTTGGGACGAGGACGACAACGTCGTTCCCGTCACGGTCATCCAGGCTGGCCCCTGCGCTGTCTCGCAGGTTAAAACTCAGGCAACCGACGGCTATGACGCCGTCCAGATCGGTTTCGGCGACATCAAGGCCAAGAACGTGAACAAGCCCATGGCTGGTCACTTCGCCAAGGCTGGCGTCGAGCCTGTCCGCTTCCTTCGTGAGGTCCGCGTCGAGAACGGCGAGGAGCACAAGGTCGGCGAGGTCGTCACCGTCGCTGATTTCGCTGATGTCGAGAAGGTCGACGTCATCGGTACCTCCAAGGGTAAGGGCTTCCAGGGTCGCATCAAGCGCTGGGGTCAGCGCCGCGGTCCTATGACGCATGGTTCTCACTTCCAGCGTCACCCCGGTTCTATCGGTCAGTGCGCCTATCCTGCGCGCGTCCTCAAGGGCGTCAAGATGGCCGGTCACATGGGTAACGAGCGCGTTACCGTCAAGAACCTTTCCGTTGTCCGCATCGATGCCGAGCAGAACCTCATCTTGGTCAAGGGCGCTGTCCCGGGTGCCAAGAATGGTCTCGTCGCCATCCGTATGGCCTAAGGGCCCAGCCCATTTAGCCCAGCGTCATACCAAGGAGAACACTTAAATGGCAAAGTTTGAAGTAAAGAACAGCGAGGGCAAGAAGGTCGCCGAGGCCGAGCTCGCCGCTGAGGTGTACGGCATCGAGCCGAACATCCACGTTATGCACCACATCGTCAAGTGCCAGATGGCCTCTTGGCGTCAGGGCACCCAGTCTGCTAAGGGTCGCTCTGAGGTTTCCGGTGGCGGCAAGAAGCCTTGGCGTCAGAAGGGCACCGGCCGTGCCCGCCAGGGTTCCATCCGTGCTGCCCAGTGGCGTCACGGTGGCGTTGTCTTCGCCCCCAAGCCCCGTTCCTACGCTAAGCGTATGAACAACAAGGAGGTCAAGCTGGCTATGCGCTCCGCGCTGTCCGCCAAGCTGGCCGATGGCGAGCTCGTGCTCGTCGACGACTACGGCTTCGAGAAGCCTTCCACCAAGGCTGCCGTCGCCATGCTCAAGGCTCTCGGCCTTGAGGGCAAGCGTCTGACCATCATCGTTCGCGATGAGGACGTCAACGCCTACCTGTCGTTCCGCAACATTCCCAAGACGTTCATCATCACTGCCGACGAGGCCAACACCTACGATCTCGTCAACAACAACGCTGTGCTGATGCCCGCTGACATCGCCGCTCACTTCGGGGAGGTGCTTGCATAAATGACCGCCCACGAGATCATCATCCGTCCGATCGTGTCCGAGCGTTCCTTCTCCGGCATGGAGCTGAACAAGTACACGTTCGAGGTCGCCAAGGATGCTAACAAGTATCAGATCAAGGACGCTGTCGAGGAGATCTTCGGCGTCAAGGTCGTTCGCGTGAACACCCTGACGGTCAAGCCCAAGACCAAGCGCGTGCGCTATGTCGCCGGCAAGACCCGTTCTTGGAAGAAGGCCATCGTCACGCTGGCCGAGGGCGACACCATCGAGGTCTTTGGCAACCAGGCCTAAGACTCGCTGCTGTTGAGTGAGCTCATGCCTCCCAAATAGGGGAGGCGGGAGCTCAAGGTTTTGGGCGTATAAAATGGACACGCCCGGAACCGTGTATACGTCCGGTGTCATCGCACCCGAGGCAGAACCTCGAATCCCTGTCTGCGATGGCTAACGGATTCCTATTGAAAGGGATTGTAATGGCTGTAAAGCACCTTAAGCCGACCTCCGCTGGTAGGCGTTGGCAGACGATCTCCGATTTCTCTGAGATCACCTGCACCAAGCCCGAGAAGTCTCTTCTCGAGCCCCTGCCCAAGAAGGCCGGTCGTAACAACAACGGCCGCATCACCACCCGCCACCAGGGCGGCGGCGTGAAGCGTCGTTACCGCGTGATCGACTTCAAGCGCAACAAGGACGGCGTGCCCGCCAAGGTTGCCACGATCGAGTACGATCCGAACCGTTCCGCTCGCATCGCTCTGCTGCACTACGCTGACGGTGAGAAGCGCTACATCCTGGCCCCCAAGGGCCTCGAGGTCGGTCAGACCATCATGTCCGGTTCTGACGCCGACATCAAGCCGGGCAACGCTCTGCCCCTCGCCGACATCCCCGTCGGTACGCTCATCCACGCTGTCGAGTTCCAGCCGGGTAAGGGCGCTGCTATCGCTCGTTCCGCCGGTAACTCCTGCCAGCTGATGGGTAAGGAGGGCAAGTACGCTATCGTCCGTATGCCTTCCTCCGAGATGCGCCGCATCCTCGTTACCTGCCGCGCCACCGTCGGTGAGGTCGGCAACGCCGATCACGCCAACATCGTCATCGGCAAGGCCGGCCGTAAGCGTCACATGAACGTGCGCCCGACCGTCCGCGGTACCGTCATGAACCCTGTCGACCACCCGCACGGCGGTGGCGAGGGCAAGAACCACACCTCTGGTCGTCCCTCTGTTACCCCCTGGGGTAAGCCGACGAAGGGCCTTCGTACGCGCAAGAAGAAGAAGGTCTCGAACCAGCACATCATTCGTCGCCGTAAGAAGTAATTTCGGATACCGAGTTTTAGGAGAAAGCACTTATGAGCAGAAGTCTCAAAAAGGGCCCGTTCGTGGAGACTCGCCTTCTCTCGCGTATCACCGCGATGAACGAGGCTGGCAAGAAGGACGTCGTGAAGACCTGGTCCCGCGCGTCCACCATCTTCCCCGAGATGGTTGGTCACACCATCGCCGTCCACGACGGCCGCAAGCATGTGCCCGTGTATGTTACCGAGTCCATGGTTGGTCACAAGCTCGGCGAGTTCGCGCCGACTCGTACGTTCCGTGGCCACAAGGCCAAATAGGGGGTTAACCGTAAATGGCAACTAAGTCTATTGAAACTGAGGCCACCGAGGTTCGCGCCGTCGCTAAGTACGTGCGTGTTTCCCCCAGCAAGGCCCGCCTGGTGGTCGATCTGATCCGCCGCAAGCCTGTCGCTCAGGCCTTCGACATCCTCCACTTCTGCGACCGCGCCGTCGCCGTGGATGTCGAGAAGGTTCTCCGTTCCGCCGTTGCGAACGCCGAGAACAACAACGGTCTGCGTGCCGACAACCTGGTTGTCGCCGCTGCCTATGTTGACGAGGGTCCGACGCTTAAGCGCATCCGTCCCCGCGCCAAGGGTTCCGCTTCTCGCATTCTGAAGCGTACTTCCCACATCACCGTCGTCGTTGCTCCTCGAAAGGAGGCGTAAAGCTGTATGGGTCAGAAAGTCTACCCCACCGGCTTCCGTCTTGGCATCACCGAGAACTGGCGCTCCCGCTGGTTCGCAGAGAAGGATTACGCTAAGACCCTCGGTAACGATCTCGAGATCCGCAAGTACCTCGAGAAGCGTCTTTCCCGCGCAGCTGTCTCCCGCGTCGAGATCGAGCGCGCTGGCGACAAGGTGAAGGTCATCATCCTCACCGCTCGCCCCGGCGTTGTCATCGGTAAGAAGGGTGCCGAGATCGATACCCTCCGCACCGAGCTCGAGAAGGTCGCTGGCGTCTCCAAGGGCCAGCTCTCCGTCGACGTTGTCGAGATCAAGCGCCCTGAGCTCGACGCCAACCTCGTTGCTCAGTCTATCGCCGAGCAGCTCGAGGGCCGCGTTGCCTTCCGTCGCGCTATGCGCAAGGCTGTCCAGTCCGCCCGCAAGGCCGGCGCTAAGGGCATCCGTATCCAGTGCTCCGGTCGTCTCGGCGGTGCCGAGATGGGCCGTCGTGAGTGGTACCGCGAGGGTCGCGTGCCTCTGCACACCCTCCGTGCCAAGATCGACTACGGCACGGCTGTCGCCAGCACCACCATGGGCGCTTGCGGCGTGAAGGTCTGGATCTACCTGGGCGAGAAGCTCCCGGGCCAGCCTGTTCCCAACCCTGCACTCGAGGGCTCTTCCCGTCCTCGTCGTCGTAACTCCGAGAGGAGGGGTCAGTAGTGCTTGCCCCTAAGCGTATTCTTCACCGCAAGGTGCAGCGTGGCTCCATGAAGGGCCAGGCCAAGGGTAATACCGAGCTGCATTTCGGCGAGTTTGGTATCCAGGCTCTCGAGGCCCATTGGATCACCAACCGTCAGATCGAGGCCGCTCGTATTGCCATGACCCGCTACATGAAGCGTGGCGGTCGTGTCTACATCACGATCTTCCCCGATAAGCCCATCACCAAGAAGCCTGCCGAGACTCGCATGGGTTCTGGTAAGGGTAACCCCGAGGAGTGGGTGGCCGTCGTCAAGCCCGGCCGCATCATGTTCGAGGTCAAGGGCGTGCCCGAGGAGGTCGCTCGCGAGGCTCTGCGTCTTGCACAGCACAAGCTTCCCATCAAGACCAAGATTGTTGCTGCTAAGAACGCTGAGCAGCGCATCGAGAAGGAGATGGCTGAGGAGGCCGCTCTCGAGGCCAAGTGGGCTGCTGAGGACGCCGCCGCCGCCAAGGAGGAGAACTAATGAAGCCCGCAGAGATTCGTGAGCTCTCGGACGCTCAGCTCGTTGAGAAGCTGAAGGAAATGCGCGCCGAGCTCTTTAACCTTCGTTTCCAGATGGCCACCAGCCAGCTGGACAACACCGCTCGCGTCAACACCGTGAAGAAGGACATCGCTCGCGTCCTCACGGAGCAGCGCGCCCGCGAGATCGCAGCGGAGAAGTCCGCTGTCGCCGAGTAGGACCTAAGGAGAGAACATGACTGATTCGCGTAACTCGCGTAAGGTCCGTACGGGTGTCGTTACCTCCGTCTCCGGTGCCAAGACCATTGTTGTCACCATCACCGAGCGCAAGCGTCACCCCAAGTACGGCAAGATGATGACCAGCTCCAAGAAGTTGCACGCTCACGACGAGGAGTGCACGGCTGGCGTGGGCGATACCGTCCGCGTTATGGAGACCCGTCCTATGTCCAAGATGAAGCGTTGGCGCCTCATCGAGGTCGTCGAGCGCGCTAAATAAGCAGTCGCTCTTACGACTTGTACGTTTCCGAAGATGTGCGTATGCCTGGCTTGCATACCACGGGCCGTATAAAGGCTGCGCACCTCTCTTCGGTTCTTAGTTCGGAGGAACATCTACCATGATTCAGATGCAAACCATGCTGAACGTCGCCGACAACTCCGGCGCTCGCAAGATTCGCTGCATCAAGGTGCTTGGCGGTTCCAAGCGTCGTTATGCAGGCATCGGCGATGTGTTCATCGGTGCTGTCCAGGAGGCTACCCCTGGCGCCAACGTCAAGAAGAAGGACGTTGTCCGTTGCGTCGTCGTTCGCACCGTTAAGGAGATCCGCCGCAAGGATGGCTCCTACATTCGCTTTGATGAGAACGCCTGCGTTGTCATCAACAACGATGGTTCGCCCGTCGGCACCCGTATCTTCGGGCCCGTCGCTCGCGAGCTTCGTGACAAGAAGTACATGAAGATCGTCTCGCTCGCTCCCGAGACCCTGTAGTTAGGGGAGATATATGTATATCAAGAAGGGCGATAAGGTCCAGGTTCTCTCTGGTAAGGATCGCGGCAAGCAGGGCGTTGTCCTGCGTGCTCTCCCCGCCGAGAACAAGGTCGTTGTCGAGGGCGTTTCGGTCGTCAAGAAGGCCGTCAAGCCCAACGCTGCCAACCAGCAGGGCGGCATCGTTTCGCAGGAGGCTCCCATCGACGCCTCCAACGTCAATCTCGTTTGCCCCGAGTGCGGTAAGGTTACCCGCGTCGGTCACGAGAAGGACGGCAAGAACAAGCTGCGCGTCTGCAAGAAGTGCGGCCACAAGTTCTAAGCTGCCCGCAACAGTTAAGTTGCTAGCAAAGGCCCGGATGCCACGGCACCCGGGCCTTTTTTCTATCCCTACTCATTGGGGACAGGCTTAAATGAGTACCCTAACTGGGTAAGCATAAATGAGCGGGTCGTGCTGTATAAATTGCTTGTGTGCGCGTTTATGCGCGTTAGATTGCGTTTAATTACGCACCTATGCGTATATATGCGCCGTTTACGGGGCAATAATGACCGTTTAGCAGTGAGATACGCAAAAACGCGCACAGACGCGCGTGTTTGTGCGAATATAGAGCTGTCCGAAATGCAAGACGTTCTATGACACAGGAGGCACATGATGGCAGATTCCAAGCAGGCTCCGCTCGACGCCGCGGCAGCCGCCAAAGCAGCGTTCGCTTCGGTCCAGGACAAGCCGTTCCCTAACGACATCTTTACGGCTCCCGAGCTTCGTTGGGCTGTGATCGGTTGCGGCGTTATTGCCAACCAGATGGCTCAGTCCCTTGCTCTGGCTGGCCGCAAGCTTACGGGCGTTGCCAACCGCACGCCCAACAAAGCTCAGGCTTTTGCCGAGCAGTATGGCGTCGAGAAGGTCTATGACACGGTTGAGGATCTCTACGCCGATCCTGACATCGACGCCGTCTACATCACCACCCCGCACAACACCCATATCACCTATCTGCGCGCCGCCCTGGCGGCCGGCAAGCACGTGCTTTGCGAGAAAGCCATTACGCTCAACTCCGCCGAGCTCGACGAGGCCCGCGCCATTGCCGCCGATCACAACGTGGTCCTTATGGACGCCACCACAGTGCTTCACATGCCGCTGTATCAGGAGCTGTGCCGTCGCATGGATGCAGGCGACTTTGGCCGTATGAACCTCGCTCAGCTCAACTTTGGCAGCTATAAGGAGTACGGCGACTTGACCAATCGCTTCTACAACCGCAACCTCGCCGGCGGCGCCATGCTCGACATCGGCGTCTATGCCCTTTCGGTCATGCGCCTGTTTATGGCCAGCCAGCCAACCGAAGTTGTTTCGCTCGGCAACACCTGCGAGACCGGTGTCGATGTTGCGGGCGGCATTGTCTGCCGTAATGCCGAACAGCAGCTGGGCGTGGTGAGCCTCACGCTCCACTCCAAGCAGCCCAAGCGCTCGGTCATTAGCTTCGACAAGTGTTATATCGAGGTCAACGAATATCCGCGTGCCGATCACGCGACCATCGTGTGGACTGCCGACGGCCACCGCGAGGAGGTCCACGCTGGCACCGAGGCCTACGCACTGTGCTACGAGATGGCCGACCTGGAGAAGGCCGTTGCCGGCGATGATTCGAAGCGCGAGCTACTGGGCTATGCTTCCGATGTAATGGAGCTGATGACCAAGTTCCGCGCCGATTGGGGAGTCGTGTACCCCGAGGAGGAGTAAGCGATGCTTGCGGAAGATAGGCTCAACGCGATCGTGTCGATGGTGCAGCAGGCCGGCTCGGTTACCGTGCCGGAGCTTGCCGAGGCCCTGGGCGTGACAGCGTCTACCATTCGGCGCGATCTGCAGGCGCTCGACCGCGCGCACCGTATCGCCAAGGTGCACGGAGGTGCGACAAGTCTGGAGCGCGCGCACGTGACGCGTGACCTAACGCTCAATGAGCGCAGTGATCTCCATAACGACGACAAGGAACGTATCTGCGCCCGCGCCGCGGCCCTCGTAGAGCCCGATAGTTTCGTGTATATCGATTCGGGCTCCACGACCCTCAAGCTCATCGAACATCTTCCATACCTTGAAGGTGTCACCTATGTGACTGATTCCGTGCTTCATGCTCGTCACCTCGCTTTGCGCGGCATGCGCACCGTTGTGCTGGGTGGCGAGCTCAAGCCCGAGACCGAGGCGCTCGTTGGCCCCGATGCCCTGGCGACCCTGGACCGCTACAACTTCAACTGTGGCTTTTGGGGTTCTAACGGCATTGCTGCCGAGCAGGGCTTCACGGCACCCGATATCGAGGAGGCACAGGTCAAGCGCATCTCGATGCGCCATACGGCCAAACGCTTCGTAATCTCGGACGCCAGCAAATTTGGCATGGTGGCGCCCGTCAAGTTCTCGGACTTCCGCGACGCAACGATTATTACCGCAGGCGAGGTCCCAGCCAAGTACCGGGCAATGGACAACGTCGTCACGGTCTAACAAACAAACGGGTAACAAGGCAAAACCACCACAAAGGTGCAGTTCACTGTCCCCATTGTGGTGGTTTAGGGCTCCCAAGGGCAGGGGGCTTCGATGTGGATGTGCTCGCCGGTTACGGGATGCGTAAAGGACACGCTGTGGGCGTGGAGCATCAGGCCGCAGGGGCGCGGCGTTCCGTACAGGTCGTCGCCAACCAGGGGATGATGCTCGCTTGCCAGGTGCACGCGAATCTGATGCTTGCGGCCGGTGAGCAGCTCGACATCAATATACGAGCGCGTGGGCAGGCCGCGGCGGCTCTTAAGGCGCTTGAGTACCTTGACGCGCGTCTGAGACGGCTTGCCGCTGGCGCCAACGCGCATCTTGCGGCTATCGTGGCGGTCGCGGGCGATAGGCTTGTCGATGAGCTTCTCGTTCCAGTCGATTTTGCCCTCGGCGAGCGCCAGATAGTGCTTTTCGAATGCGCGGTCGATGACCATCTGGTCAAAGGCGGGCTGCGTCTGCTTGTCGAGCGAGAACAGCACCACGCCGGTGGTGTTGCGGTCCAGGCGATTGAGCGGCTGCA
Source organism: uncultured Collinsella sp. (assembly GCA_902492935.1). Taxonomy (GTDB): domain Bacteria; phylum Actinomycetota; class Coriobacteriia; order Coriobacteriales; family Coriobacteriaceae; genus Collinsella. The sequence goes on from CABUNJ010000006.1 coordinate 91,353, forward strand.
TGTCGGTCGCGGCAAAGCCGTCGCCCATCGCCAGCAGCAGGTCGCTGGCGTAGTCGGTGAGCGTGCGCTCGCCGGTGCCGTCGCCGTGGACGATCATGCCGGCGGGCTTGTCGATGGCCATGAGCCAGGCGTCGCAGTAGAGGACTTGAGGTTCTTCGTTCACGTGTAAGCCTTTCGGTTAGCTAATTCCCACAAACATGCAGCCCGAGGTCGCCCCGCGCAGGCGGGCGGCGGGCTTGCGGCCGGCCTGCGCTGCTTCGACGGCGCGACGGACGCGGGCGACGGCACGGCCCATCTCATCCGTCTCGAGCAGCGTTCCGTCCACCATGAGACGACGCACGCCAGCATCGAGCAGCTGAGGAACCTGCGGCGTGAGGTCGATGGGGTAGGCATCGTACAGGCGAGAGCGGCCGTGGATGTCGGTGCGGACGGGCATGACCTTTCCGTCGATATTCTTGAGCGAGAGCTTGCGGGCACGCAGGCGGCAGTTGGCACAATCGTGGATGCAGCCGTTGGCAACCTGCAGAATGCAATGCTCGCTTGTCATGACGCGCGGGCGGCCAAAGACGGTGATGCCCAGCGCCGCGGGCGCGGCGGCGCCGAGCGAGGCAATCTCGTCGAGCGTGATCTCGGGCGAGAGCCAAAACGCACTGGCTCCGCGCTCGGCAAGCGCTTCCATGCAGGGCGTGTTATGAACCGGCAGGCAAGAGCGAATCTCGGCCGTGGCGCCAACCTGGGCGGCCAGGGCAAGCTCAGAGATGTTGCCAATAGCGACCGTGGCGCCGGCAACAACCCATGGGTCAACGCGGACATGGTCAACGGCGCGGCAGACCTCATCGAGCACGGGTACGATGCCCTGCTCAAACGTATCGGCGGGGGAGAGCTTGGCCGCATCGAGCGCGTCAGTGGTCATGTAGATGCGCGTTGCACCCTCCGCCCGCGCTGCCTCGGCGGCCTCGAGCGAGGTGACGGTGGCGCAGATCTGCGGCTCGTCGCGGTAGTGCTCGGGCGCGGGGCGGGAATCACTGGTGACAATCGCCGGCAGCTCGAGCGTTTTCGCGCGCTCCGCGTACGGCGCCAGAATGGCCTCTTCCAGCGCCTTGCAAGCGGCGGCGCGCACCTTATGTACGGCGGAGAAACCCATGCCACAGCCCTCATCGAGTGCCACCTCAAAGCTCGCAGCCTCAAAGGGAGAGGAACCCATGCGGCCGACGTGTTCAACCAGATCGGACGCCTCGACCGCACGGGTCTTGGCGGCTTCGACGGTAAAGCCCGTGGCCGTGGCCGTAAGCGAAGGGTCGTCGCAGCAGGTGAGCGTAACGGTAAACGGCTCGCCCAGACGCGCCACGACGGACACATCAACAGCTCGGCGGCGCAGCACATCGCGCTTGAGCGCGGCGCCGGCGGCGTCGATGGCGCGCTGACTGCGAATCACGCGGACGCGGCAGCCCTCGGGCATGCTGCGGGGTACGCGACATTCGATGACTTCACCGGCTGCGGCATCATCGGCGGCAATGGTGGTCAGGAACTGGTCAAACTCGTTATCGTGGCGAAGCTCCAGCAAGTCGCCCTTGCCCACGGGCTCAAACAGCTCAATGCGGGCGATGGCGGCGCGGCGACGGCGGTCATCGGGCTTGAGGCCGCGCACATCGCGGTTGGCCGGGCGGCTGCCCAGCACCGTGCCCACGATCTGGCCGCGGTTGTTGGAACGCTCATAGCTCATCATCTCGTCGCCCGAGGTGCCGTCCTGATAGGCGTGCGTAAAGTCGCGGTTAAAGCAGCGCTTGAGCTGGCGCTGGCGGGCGGCTTTCTCGTCCTTGGCAACGGTGGTTCCGGCCAGCATGTCATCAATCTGATGACGATACACGTCGACGATGGAGTACACGTAATCGGGTGCCTTCATGCGGCCCTCGAGCTTGAGCGACGCGGCGCCGGCGTCATACAGGCGGCGAACAAGTTGTGAGGTGTTGGTGTCACGCGGGCACAGCGCGCGCTCGCGACCGGCAGGGGAGAGCGAGCGACCGTTCTCGTCGATCAGCTCGTAGGGCAAGCGGCAGGGCTGGGCGCACATGCCACGGTTGGCCGATCGTCCCGCCATGGCAAAGCTCGAAAGCAGACACAGGCCAGAGTAGCAAAAGCAGATGGCGCCATGGCTAAAGACCTCAAGGTCCACATCGGGCGCGACATCGTGAATGGCGGCAATCTCGTCGATGGAAAGCTCACGCGAGAGGGTCACGCGGTCGGCGCCTTGCTCGCGGCACCAAAGGGTTCCGCGGTCGTCGTGGATGTTCGCCTGGGTCGAGATATGCGTCTCGATGCCGGGCATGGTGCGCTTGACCTCAAAGAACAGGCCCCAGTCCTGGATGATGAAGGCGTCGGCGCCCAGCGTGGAGCAGCGATGGATGAGCTGCAGCGCATCGCTCATCTCGGATTCCTTGATGACGATGTTGACCGTGACGTAGACGCGCGAGCCGGCCAGATGCGCGGCGCGGCAGGCCTGCTCAAAGGCCTCGTCGGTAAAGTTGGTGGCCTTGCGGCGTGCGTTGAAGCTGCCCATGCCGCAGTAGATGGCGTCTGCCCCGGCGGCGAGTGCGGCGGCAAAGGGCTCGGGCCCTCCGGCGGGCGCCAAAAGCTCGGGTCTGCGGTTGGTGGTTCGACTGGCGGTTGCGGTCATATCCTGCCTTTCAAAATGCTCAGATACTCAAAAGTATAGTGGTGCCGTTGCGGTGGACGATGCCCACAGCCTAAGCAGGACAAAGTCTTCAGCAGCCTCTCGGGAAAAGGGATCAGTTTTCAGGCAGGTCGCCAGTCACGCCGCTCATCGGCCCGTACGCGCCGTTGGGCGATAAAATATTCTCGCAGCGTGATAATAATCTTGCATTACGCGGAAACCTTGAGTACCATCCCAATCAAGCGCGGTGTTCAGACCGAATTGTGCCTCCCGGTGTGAACGCCGCGCTCACGCTTTCTCAACTGATCGTAAGGAGATAAACATGAGCAAGACCGTCGTGTCTTCCGATAACGCACCCGCAGCCATCGGCCCGTATTCCCCCGGTATCCAGGCCGGCAACATGGTGTTCCTGTCCGGCCAGCTGGGCATCGATCCCGCGACCGGCAAGATGCCCGAGGGCGTCGAGGCCCAGGCCAAGCAGTCCCTCGCCAACGTCGAGGCCTTGCTGACCGCTGCCGGCGCCACCTTTGCCGATGTCGTCAAGACCACGGTCTACCTGGCCGACATCGCCGACTTCGCTGCCGTGAACGAGATCTACGCCTCCAAGTTCGAGGCTCCGTTCCCCGCGCGCAGCGCCTTCCAGGTTGCCGCCCTTCCGGCTGGCGGTCTGGTCGAGATCGAGGTCGTCGCCGCTCTCTAAGGCGTTGGCCACAACTAAACATGACATGCAAAAAGACCCTGCAGCGCGTGCGAGCTGCAGGGTCTTTTGTCAAGTGACGGGTCGCTTGTGGAGCCGCGCTCCATTTTGCTCGTTAGCCCTCCTTGCGAACTTTTTGCAGGTAGCGGTAGACGCTGGGCTCCGAGATGCCCAGCGCGGTGGCGGCGCAGGCCACGGCGCCCTTGAGCATGAACACCCCGTTGCCGTTGAGGTGGCGAATGACGTCCACGCGGTCGCTCTGACCAAGCGACGCTACATCCAGCCCGCGCGCGCTCAGCAACTCGGCAATGCTGCGGTCGATGAGCTCCTGTGTGGACTCCGAAAGGCTTTCGACCTCGATAGGGGCGGGCTCCGTGCGCGTCGGCGCTGCGTCGAAGCACGCCATGAGCTGCTGCGCCATGGCGTTGATGGAGCGTACTGTGGAAAGGTCGGTGTTGACGCAGAGCATACCGACGATCTCGTCATTCTCGCGGATAAAGTACGTCGCTGACTCCAACGTCTTGCCGCCGGCACCGCGCCCCTCGTAGCCCGTAATAAACGGCAGGTCGCGATACTTGGGGTCGTGCATGATCTTGAGCGCCAGATCGGTGGCGGGGCCGCCGACCTTGCGGCCGCTCACGATGCCGTTGCGAATATCGACGATGGCGTGGTCGGGATCCGAGAAATCGTGCAGCACGATTTCACTGTTTTTGCCGAGTATCTGCTCCAGAAAATCGACCATCGGCAAAAAGCGGCGTACGGTCTCGTTCACGGGCAACTCCTTTGAGTGAAATCGGAAATGTTCATAACAATTTTTTCTCATGGTAACACGCTGCCCATCATCTCGTATATCCGCAGGTACATTGCGTAATACAGATGAGCGGTAGATATTTGGCGGTAAACGGTTGACCAAAAGAAAAGTTAGATGTTATTTTGACCAGACACTTTCATGACCTGCGGAAATGCGTTAATTCAGCTGAAGAATAGTCTGATAACAAAAAATTATTATTGAGAATGAGAATCATCTTTAATACGATATGCAATGAAGGCACAACCTCAACCCCGCACTGCGTCACAATAGAGCGTTAGATGCGAAAACAACTACTTCGAGGATTGGTGGTCAAATGACCCAGGAGACGGTTACGAACGGCACTGAAGCCCTGTTCACTCGCGAAGGCATGCCTCCCGTTAAGGAAATGATCCCGTGTGCCCTTCAGCACGTACTGGCATCGTTTGCCGGCATCATTACCCCGGCGGTCATCATGGCCGGCGTCTACGGCTTTAATAGCCAGCAGAGCACCGACATCATCCAGGTCGCGCTCATTCTTTCGGCGATCGATACGGCCCTTCAGGCCTTCGCTCCCTTCCGTCGCATCGGCGGCGGCCTGCCCATCGTCATGGGCGTTTCGTTCGCGTTCCTGCCGGCCCTGCAGGCCATGGGTGCCTCGGGCTTTAGCTTTGGTGCGCTGCTGGGTGGCGAGATCGTCGGCGGCGCCGTCGCGGTCCTCTTTGGTCTGGCCTACAGCAAGATCAAGTGGCTGTTCCCACCCGTCGTGACCGGTACGGTCATCTTCTCCATTGGCGTCTCTCTCTATCCCACGGCCGTCAAGTATATGGCCGGCGGTATGGGTACGCCGCTGTGGGGCACCCCGCAGGCCTGGTGCGTCGCTCTTATCACCTTCGCCGTGGTCTTTGCGCTCGCCAACTTTGGCAAGGGCACGCTCAAGCTGGGATCCGTGTTCTTTGGCATGATCGTTGGCATGATCGTCTCCATCCCCTTTGGCATGATCGACTTCTCCAGCGTCGCCACCGCTCAGGTCTTCGCCCTTCCCAAGCTCATGCCCTACGCGCTCGAGTTTGATCCCGAGGTCTGCATTACCCTCGCCGTCGTGTTCCCCATGGTTGCTATTCAGGTTATCGGTGACGTCTCCGCCGCCTGCCTGGGCTCCATCGACCGTATGCCCACCGAGCGTGAGCTCTCCGGCGCTATCGTGTCCCAGGGCCTCACCTCTATGGTCGGCGGCCTGCTGGGCGGTCTTCCCACCAGCGCCCTTGGCCAGAATGTGGGCATCATCTGCTCCAACAAGGTCGTCAACAAGTGGGTCTTTGTGATCATCGCGGCCGTCTTTGCCATCGCCGGCCTGTTCCCGCAGCTTTCTGCCGTCCTTTCCGCTATCCCGCAGCCCGTCATCGGCGGCGCGACCGTCGGCGTCTTTGGCACCATCACCATGAACGGCGTGCGCATGTTCACCCGCGAGGGCCTCACGCAGCGCACTACCACTATCGTCGGCACCTCCGTCGTCTTTGGCCTGGGTATCTGGATGGCCAGCGGTTGCCTTGCCGGCGAGGGTATGCCCGCCTGGGTGTCCACCGTCATCGGCTCCAATGCCGTAACCCCCACCGCCATCATGGCCATTGTCCTTAACCTGATCCTTCCGCAGACGCCGGTCGTGGCTCAGCATATCGATGCTGCCAAGGACGCTGCCGTGGATCTGGTCTTGCCCGAGAGCAAGAAGTAACCAATTCGGTGCTATTCGTCGGCGGACGCATCGCCTCGTCCGCCGACGTCATGCGGCGCCAAGCCGCACTTCAAAGGGTTTGTCCCTTTGGTGAAGCGTTGACGGGAGAGGGCCCGTTTCCGGTGTAGGCCGGCGCTTCGCACTCCGCCATGTCAGAGGTGTCAAACCCCGCCCCTGATGTTGAAGGGAGCATCCATGCTTCTGGTCGCTAACGGTTCCGTCTTTACTCGCAACGCTCAGACCCCGTTCATTCCAAACGGTGCGGTCGCCATTGACGGAGATACGATCGTCGAAGTAGGTCCCGAGTGCGAGCTCAAGGCCAAGTACCCGGATGCCGAGTACGTCGACGCCCAGGGCAACCTCATCATGCCCGGACTTATCAACTGCCACACCCACATCTACTCGGGTCTGGCCCGCGGCCTTGCCATTAAGGGCTGCAACCCCACCAACTTCCTGGAGAATCTTGAGCAGCAGTGGTGGAAGATCGATGACAACCTGACGCTCGACGGCACCAAGGCCAGCGCCTATGCCACGATTCTTGACTCCATCCGCGATGGCGTCACCACGATCTTCGATCACCATGCGAGCTTCTGCGAGATCCCGGGAAGCCTCTTCACCATTAAGGACGCAGCTCAGGAGCTGGGCATGCGTTCGTGCCTGTGCTACGAGGTCTCTGATCGCCGCGGCCAGGAAAAATGCGACCAGGCCATTGCCGAGAACGCCGAGTTTGCCCAGTGGGCCGCCAAGGAGCGTCACGATAACGATAACCACATGATCGCCGCCATGTTTGGCGGTCACGCCACCTTTACGCTGTCGGACGAGACCATGGACAAGATGGCTGAGGCCAACAACGGCCTGACCGGCTTCCACATCCATGTGTGCGAGGGCATGAACGACGTGTGGGATTCCCGCCTCAACCGCGGTGGCATCAGCCCCGTCGAGCGCCTGCTGCAGCACAACCTGCTGGGTCCCGACACCATGCTGGGCCACTGCATCCACGTGACGCCTGCCGAGATGGATATCGTCAAGGAGTCCGGCACCTGGCTCGTCAACAACCCCGAATCCAATATGGGCAACGCCGTGGGCTGCGCCCCCGTGCTCGAATTCTTCCGCCGCGGCATTCCTGTGTGCATGGGTACCGACGCCTACACCCACGATATGCTCGAGAGCCTTAAGGTCTTCCTGATCATTCAGCGCCACAACGCCGCCATGCCCAACGTGGGCTGGTGCGAGGCCATGACCATGCTGTTCGAGAACAACGCCAAGATGGCGAGCAAGTACTTCGATCGCAAGCTCGGTGTGCTCGAGGCCGGCGCTGCCGCCGACGTCATCGTCATGGACTACAAGCCCTTTACGCCGCTGAGCGAGGAGAACATCGACGGCCACATGCTCTTTGGCATGATGGGCAAAAACTGCCGCACCACCATCATCAACGGCCGCGTCCTGTACAAGGATCGCGAGTTCGTTGGGATTGATGAGGACAAGATCAACGCGTGGACCATGGCTGAGTCCAAGAAGCTCTGGAGCACGCTCAACGATCGCGCCTACTAATTACAAGTAGATTCACGCGCGTCGGATGTTTCGCCGCATCCGACGCGCGTATAGGCGGCCTCCGCGGGGTCGCCGGCGCTGTGCTAGCGCTACACCGTATTTGCGCCCGCCGCGCGGTCTCGCCGGGCGTTACAGAGAGGAGCTCATTATGAGCGACATCATGAGGCCGATCCCGTTTTCGCAGCTGATGAACTGGATCATCGAGGAGCACAAGACTCAGGGCGCCGTCTTTGGCGTGCGCAAGATGGTCACGACCAACCAGGAGGGTGCGCTTCCCATTTTTGACGAGCGCATCGAGACTCCGTTTGGCCCGGCCGCCGGTCCCAACACGCAGCTGGCCCAGAACATCGTGGCCTCTTATGTGGCTGGTTCCCGCTTCTTTGAGCTTAAGACCGTTCAGGTTATGGACGGCGAGGAGCTCTCCAAGTGCGTTAACAAGCCCTGCATTGTGGCGCAGGACGAGTGCTACAACTGCGAGTGGTCGACCGAGCTCGAGGTTCCGCAGGCCTTTGCCGAGTACGTGAAGGCATGGTTCGCCTGCCACCTGATCGCTCGCGAGTACGGCCTGGGCAGCCCGGACGGCTTTGTCTTTAACATGTCGGTGGGCTATGACCTGGAGGGCATTAAGAGCCCCAAGGTCGATGCGTACATTGAGGGCATGAAGGACGCCAGCGGCTCCGAGGTTTGGAACGAGTGCCGCACGTGGGCGCTCGCTAACCTGGACAAGTTTGAGCATGTCGATGCTGCGTTTGTCGAGTCCATCCCGGCGCGCGTCTCCAACTCCATTACCGAGTCCACGCTGCACGGCTGCCCGCCCGCCGAGATCGAGCGCATCGCGACCTACCTCATCACCGAGAAGGGCCTCAACACCTACATCAAGTGCAACCCCACGCTGCTGGGCTATGAGTTTGCCCGCCAGCGCCTCAACGAGCTGGGCTTTGACTACATCGTCTTCGATGACACGCACTTCCGCGAGGACCTGCAGTGGGCCGATGCCGTGCCCATGTTCGAGCGCCTGATTGCCCTGTGCGCCGAGCGCGGTTTGGAGTTTGGCGTCAAGCTCACCAACACCTTCCCCGTCGATGTGACGAGGAACGAGCTGCCCTCCACCGAGATGTACATGTCGGGCCGTTCGCTGTTCTCGCTGACCATCGAGGCCGCCCGCCGCATTACCGAGCAGTTCGATGGCAAGCTGCGCATCAGCTACTCCGGCGGTGCTACGGTCTACAACATCCGCGCCCTGTACGATGCCGGCATTTGGCCCGTCACCCTGGCGACCGACGTGCTCAAGCCTGGTGGCTACGAGCGCTTTAGCCAGATGGCCGGCGAGTTTACCGATCTGGACGGCAAGCCGTTTGAGGGTGTCTCTCTCGACGCCGTGACCGCGATCCAGGTCGATTCGCTTACCAACCCGCTCTATAAGAAGCCGCTGCGCCCGCTGCCCGATCGCAAGGTCGCCGGTAAGAGCCCGCTTTCCGACTGCTTTACCACGCCGTGCCGCACGAGCTGCCCCATCCAGCAGGATATTCCCGCCTACCTGGCGGCTGTTGACGAGGGTCGCTACGAGGACGCGCTCAACATTATCATCGAGCGCAACGCCCTGCCGTTCATTACCGGCACCATCTGTCCGCATCCCTGCGGCCGTGCCTGCGAGCGTGCGTTCTACGAGCCCGAGGGCGCCCAGATTCGCGCCAGCAAGCTCAAGGCCGCCCGCGAGGCCATGACCGCCGTGCTGCCCAAGCTGCGCGCCCAGGCCATCGCAAACGACGGCGAGCGCAACGTTGCCGTTATCGGCGGCGGCCCGGCCGGCCTGGCGACGGCGTTCTTCCTGACGCGTGCCGGCGTGCCCGTCACCATCTTCGAGGCCCGCGACTCTCTCGGCGGCGTGGTCCGTCACGTGATCCCCGAGTTCCGTATCGCCAGCGACGATATCTCCCACGATGCCGAGCTCTGCCTGGCCTTTGGCGCCAAGGTGCAGCTCAACGCTCGCGTTGATTCCATCGACGAACTCAAGGCTCAAGGCTTTACTGACGTGGTCGTGGCCACCGGTGCCTGGATGCCCGGCTCTGCGGGCTTGGGCGAGGGTGCCGAGCTCGATGTGCTGGAGTTCCTCGAGGCCGCCAAGAAGGGCGAGAAACTCGAACTGGGCGAGGACGTCGTGGTCATTGGCGCCGGCAACACCGCCATGGACGCGGCCCGCGTGGCCAAGCGCCTGGCCGGCGTGAAGAACGTGCGCCTGGTGTATCGCCGCACCAAGAAGCAGATGCCCGCCGACGAGGAAGAGCTCGATCTTGCTCTTGCCGACGGCGTTGAGTTCTGCGAGCTGCTGGCGCCCAAGGCGCTCAACGGCTCCGTGCTGACCTGCGACGTTATGGAGCTCGGCGAGCCGGATGCAAGCGGCCGTCGCAGTCCCGTCGCCACGGGCGAGACCGTCGAGCTTTCCGCCACCACGGTGATCTGCGCCGTGGGCGAGGGCATCGATGCCAGCCTTTACGATGCCGCGAGCGTCGAGCACGACCGTCGCGGCCGTCTTGCCGCCACCTCCACCGGCGTTGAGGGCGTCTGGGCTGCGGGCGACTGCCGTCGCGGTCCTGCCACCGTGGTCGAGGCTATCGCCGACGCCGCGGAGGTCGCCCGTGCCATCGCCGGCGTGGACTTTAACAAGTACGCCGACTGCAACGAGCAGGCCGGCCGCGAGGACACCTGCTACGAGCGCAAGGGGTCGCTGTGCCGCGACAAGCGCAACTGCACCAAGACCCGCTGCCTGGGCTGCGGCTCGGTGTGCGAGGTCTGCTGCGACGTGTGCCCCAACCGCGCCAACGTGGCAATTAAGGTGCCGGGCCTGGCCAAGCATCAGGTCGTCCATGTCGACGGCATGTGCAACGAGTGCGGTAACTGCGCCGTGTTCTGCCCCTACCAGGAGGGTCGTCCCTACAAGGACAAGCTCACCCTGTTCTGGAGCGAGCAGGACATGGAGAACTCCGAGAACGAGGGCTTCCTGGCCGTGGACGAGGACCACTTTAAGGTCCGCGTCGCCGGCACGGTCCGCACCGTCTCGGTCGATGCCGTCAACACCGGTCTTCCCGAGGCCGTCCGCCTGACCATCAGGGCCGTGCGCGACAACTATTCGTACCTTCTTAAGAAATAGGCGAGTCTCTTATGGCCAAATCCATTCAACATAACGTGGCCTACGTTGCCTGCGGAAGTGGTTGCGCTTCCGCAGGCGGCGACGCCCGCTGCAGCGAAGGCTGCATTGGCTGTGGCGCCTGCGTCACGGCCTGCCCCCACGGCGCCATTGCGCTGGTCGATGGCATCGCCCGCGTGGATCGCTCCAAGTGCACGGGCTGTGGCCTGTGCGGTATGGCGTGCCCGCAGCGCGTGATTGCCTTCGTTCCCGGCTACCAGAACATTCTGGTGCGCTGCAACAACACAGATAAGGGCGCCATCGCTCGCAAGATCTGCGACACGAGCTGCATCGGTTGCGGCATGTGCGCTAAAAAGTGCCCTGCCGGCGCTATCCGCATCGAGGACAACTGCGCCCATATCGACGGCGTGGACTGCCTGTCGTGCGGCATGTGCGCCGTCGTCTGCCCGCATGGCGCCATCCACGACCGCACCGGCATCGCCGCCGGCGTGTAGAAGGGAATCACCATGGCACAGGAATTCACTTTTACCGTTAACGGCGTCGAGCGCACGACGACGGAGAATAAACCGCTGCTGCGCTACCTGCGCGACGACCTGCATATCCATTCCGCCAAGGACGGCTGCTCCGAAGGTGCTTGCGGTACCTGCACCATCCATGTGGACGGTGCGGCCGTCAAGGCGTGCGTGCTGACCACTGCTCTTGCTGCCGGTCGCAACATCGTAACCGTCGAGGGCCTGCCCGAGGACGTGCGCGAGGCCTTTGTGTACGCCTTTGGCGCCGTGGGCGCCGTGCAGTGCGGTTTTTGCATTCCCGGCATGGTCATGGCGGGCGCAGCGCTCATCGCCGAGGACCCCGAGCCCACCGAGGAGCAGATTAAGTACGCCATTCGCGGTAACGTCTGCCGCTGCACCGGCTACAAAAAGATTATCGAGGGCATCTCGCTGGCCGCTGCGGTGCTCCGCGGCGAAAAGCAGATCGATGAGGACCTGGAGCGCGGCGATGACTACGGCGTGGGCAAGCGCGCCTTCCGTATCGACGTGCGCAAGAAGGTGCTCGGCGAGGGCAAGTATCCCGACGACATCGACGAGCTCGATCAGCCGGGCCTGACCTATGCCAGCGCCGTGCGCTCCAAGTATCCGCGCGCCCGCGTGCTCTCCATCGACACCTCCAAGGCCGAGGCCCTGCCCGGTGTGGTGGGCATCCTGCGCGCCGAGGACGTGCCGGTCAACCAGGTCGGCCACCTTATCCAGGACTGGGACGTCATGATCGCCCAGGGCGATATCACCCGCTGCGTGGGTGACGCCATCGTGCTGGTGGTTGCCGAGGACGAGGCGACGCTCGAGAAGGCCAAGAAGCTCGTAAAGATTGACTACGAGCCGCTGGAGCCCGTGCGCAACATTGTCGAGGCCAAGGCTGCCGACGCCCCGCGCCTGCACGACAGCTTCTTTGCCTTTGGCAACACGGTGGAGCTCAAGGACAACGTGTGCCAGAGCCGTCACGTGACGCGCGGCGACGCCGCCAAGGCGCTGGCAGAAAGCGCGTTTACCGTGACGCAGCGCTTTACCACGCCCTTTACCGAGCATGCCTTCTTGGAGCCCGAGTGCGCCGTCGCCTTCCCGTACAAGAACGGCGTCAAGGTGCAGTCGACCGACCAGGGTGCCTACGACACGCGCAAAGAGTGTGCCCACATGTTTGGCTGGGACAACGAGCCCGAGCGCGTGGTCGTCGAGACCATGCTTGTGGGCGGCGGCTTTGGCGGCAAGGAGGACGTGTCCATCCAGCACCTGGCCGCGCTCGCCGCATATAAGTTCCAGCGTCCCGTGAAGTGCAAACTCACGCGCGCCGAGTCGCTCGCGTTCCATCCCAAGCGCCACGCCATGGACGGCACCTTTACGCTGGGCTGCGACGCCGAGGGCAACTTTACCGGTCTGGACTGCGAGATCAACTTTGACACCGGCGCCTACGCGTCGCTGTGCGGCCCGGTGCTCGAGCGTGCCTGCACGCATGCCGTCGGCCCCTACAAGTACCAGAACACCGACATTCGCGGCTTTGGCTACTACACCAACAACCCGCCCGCCGGCGCGTACCGCGGCTTTGGCGTTTGCCAGTCCGAGTTTGCGCTCGAGAGCCTGATCGACCTGCTGGCAGAGAAGGTCGGCCTGGATCCGTGGGAGATTCGTTACCGAAACGCTATCGAGCCGGGCGAGGTTTTGCCCAACGGCCAAATTGCCGATTGCTCCACGGCGCTGAAGGAGACGCTGCTCGAGGTCAAGGATGCCTACTATGCGCATCCCGGACACGCCGGCATTGCCTGCGCCATGAAGAACGCCGGCGTGGGCGTGGGCCTGCCCGATGCCGGCCGCTGCAAGATTCGCGTCGAGAACGGCGTGGCCGTGGTCTATGCCGCCACGTCCGACATCGGCCAGGGCTGCAACACCGTCTTTTTGCAGGACGTTGCCGAGGCATGCGGTCTGCCGCTTCGCTGCATCGCCAACGGCGAGTGCTCCACCGAGAATGCTCCCGACTCCGGCACCACGTCTGGTTCGCGTCAGACGGTCGTGACCGGCGAGGCCGTGCGCGGCGCCGCCTTCCTGCTGCGCGATGCCATGGTAGGCATCGAGGCCGGCAAGCCTGCGCCTACCGCCCCGGTGAGCGCGCATGGCGACGGCGTCAAGATCGAGTACGACGACGGTCGCGCCTATCAGCTGCACACGCAGGAGCTCGTCGCCGGCCAGGGCATGCATCCTCAGGATCCCGCGGCAGCCATCAAGGCGCTCGAGGGATGCGAGTTTGGCTACGTGTACCTGGAGCCGACCGACAAGCTGGGCGCCGACGTTCCCAACCCCAAGAGCCATATCTGCTACGGCTTTGCCACGCATGTGGTTATTCTGGATGACAACGGCCGCGTGAGCGAGGTCTATGCCGCGCACGATTCCGGCAAGGTGGTCAACCCCATCTCCATCCAGGGTCAGATCGAAGGCGGCGTGCTCATGGGTATGGGCTATGCGCTTACCGAGGACTGGCCGCTCAAGGACTGCGTGCCCCAGGCAAGGTACGGCACGCTCGGGTTGTTCCGTGCGCCCGAGATTCCGGATATCCACGCCATCTACGTGGAGAAGGACGAGCTGCTGCCCGTGGCATACGGCGGCAAGGGCATCGGCGAGATCGCAACGATCCCCACGGCGCCCGCCGTGCAGAACGCCTATCGCGCGTTTGACGGCAAGCTGCGTCCAGATCTGCCCATGGTGGATACGCCGTACAGCCGCGCCCGTCACCGCGGGTAGGGTAGGGCGCAGACGGCATTGCTGATGGACTGTTCGCGCACAACACCAACTGTATATGCTGCACCTTTGGCCCCAGCTCCATCGCGAGCCGGGGCCTTTTGTTCAAGACTTTAGTCTGCTGGCCGCGCAGCGGCCAGCTTTAAACCACCCGCTACG
>CABUNJ010000007.1 GCA_902492935.1 uncultured Collinsella sp.
GCCGACATAACCGGTGTAGCCTTCACGCAGCGAAGCTGTTGGAATAAATGCGACTTTTTTACTTTCAATTTCTTCCTTTATCAGACTTCCTACACTTGAAAAGTGAGAACATAAAAACAGTTTCATCAATATTCTCCTTTATATATAAATTCTTATTTGTTGAACTAAGCCGTGTATACCATACCCTCCAATGAAAGAACGCCCTGATATAGCGAAATTTTGCCGTTTTCCTGCGTACGTGCGTACACACTCCACAGGAATTCTAAGGGGCCTGCCCCCTTAGCACGCGGACTTTGGAACAAAGTCTAGTGTGCTACGCCTTGCCAGAGGTGTACTGGCTCCCGGTACGCACGTACGCAGCAATTGCCATCAATGCGCCATATAGGTGGCGATCAAGTTCGCACAAAGCGACCTTGATCCCGCAAAACAAAAGGCAGGATACCATCACCACGATGATACCCTGCCTTTGTTCGTTCCTGTTTACCGTTCCGAGTAGTCCTTCCGCAGAATTTCAGATAAACAAAAAACGTACCCGAACCCTTTCTCGTGAAGAATCGGGTTCGGGTACGAACTGAATGGCGGAGCAATATAAACCACCACAAAGGTGCCTGTCCCCTTTGTGGTGGTTTTGGCCTAGAGCTAGAGCGTGTGGCCGTAGGCGTTGGCAGCCTTGATGGCGGCGGCGAACTTTTCGTCGGTGAAGGGCTCCGGGTTGCCCTGCTTCCACTCATTGGTGCCGTGCGCGTATTCGCACAGGGCAGGGATATCGGCCTCGGAAAGGCCGACTTGCTTAAGTGTCACGGGTAGACTCATCTGCTTGTTAAAGGCAGCGTAGCGCTCAAGGTTCTCGGTATCGCCCGTATAGGCAAACAGCACGAGCACGCCCAGGCTCACGACCTCGCCATGCAGGTAGGTGCCCTCGCGCGGAATGCTGCAGGTGGCGTTGTAGAACGCATGCGCCACGCTCGAGTTGTAGTAGTAATCGTTTTGGTTGGTCAGGTTGGAGACATAGCCCGTGTTGACCACGATATCGAGCGCGATCTGCTTGACGGCCTCGGTCGACAGGTTCTGGCGAACGTCCTCAAGACCCTGCACGCCATAGGTAAACAGCGGCTCGGAGCAGGTGTGTGCGAGCGCCAGGCCAAGACCGGCGGTGTGCTCCAGGTTGCCGGCGCTCGTGGCGTACTCGACCTCGGGCTGCTTGGACAGGGCATCGCCCACGCCCGCCCAGAAGTATTCTGCCGGAGCCTCGGCGATGATCTTGGGGTTGATGAAGATGTGCGCGGGGCGGTTGGGGTACGAATAGCCCTCGAGCGAGCCGTCGTCGTTGTAGACAACGGCAATGGCGGTCGCGGCCGAGCAGTTGGAGCAGATCGTCGGCACCGTAAAGACGATCTTATTGAGCTCGATGGCTGCGGTCTTCACGGTATCGAGCGCCTTGCCGCCGCCACAGGCAATGAGCACGTCGGCTTCCTGGCAGGCGGCGGAGTTTACGACCTTGGCGATATTGGCGCGCGTACTGTTGGTACCGTAGACGCGTGTCTCCAGAATCTCGACGTCGGTGCCCTCCAGTGCCGCTTCGATACTGGGAAGCGCCGCGGCCAGTGCTCGTTTACCACCGATAATCGCGACCTTGGCCGCTCCGTACTCGTCCAGCGCGCCGGGCAGCTCGTCAAAGCAGTCCTCGCCGACGGTGTAGTCGCTCATTCCAATCGTGCGCATAGCAGCCTTCTTTCGTTAGATAAAGTGCTTTCAGGTATTTTGCTCCAAGTGAGTGCTTGCGACCGCGAGAAATTTCTAAAGTATGAAACCGATGTTGAGGGTTTTTCGCCGGCGTTGACCGTGCTACCATACAGCGCATAAGCGTTGATGGGGACGAGTAGTCGGCCGTCCGCGTGCTACAGAGAGCGGGGAGCGCTGAGAACCCGTGCATGCGACCGATGAAAATCACCCCGGAGCTGCGGTCCCAACGGACGCGCCGTACAGGCACGTCTTAGTAGACATCGCCGAGATGGTCGTCGATACAGGCCAGCCGAGTAACGGATGCGAGCGCGCTGGAATGCGGGCGAGGGCATCTAAGCTGGGTGGTTAAGCGAAGAGCTTTTGCGGGCGCGCAGCCCGATTTGTGGCGCTTCGTCCCAGCTTGCAGGGACGGGCGCTTTTTTGGTGCCCAACGGGCGCGTGCGCCCACGACATGAAAGGGGTACCGTGGCAAACGAGTACAAGCAGACGATGAATCTGCCCAAAACCGGTTTTCCCATGCGTGCCGGTCTTTCCAAGTCCGAGCCCAAGCGACTCAAGGACTGGCAGGACAACAAGGTCTACGAGCAGGTTCTGAAGAAGAACGAGGGTCACAAGAAGTTCGTGCTGCACGACGGCCCTCCGTACGCCAACGGCCCGATTCACATCGGCCACGCCATGAACAAGATCTCCAAGGACATGATCAACCGCTACTGGATGATGCAGGGCTATGAGGTTCCCTATGTCCCCGGTTGGGACTGCCATGGCCAGCCGATTGAGCACAAGGTCGAGGAGAAGCTCGGCACCGAGAAGTTCAACCAGACCTCCACGGCCAAGATCCGTGAGCTCTGCAATGAGTTCGCTGTCGAGAACATTGAGCTGCAGAAGGCCGGCTTCCGTCGTCTGGGCGTGCTCGGCGACTGGGACAACCCCTACCTGACGCTCTATCACCAGCATGACGCCGCCGACATCGAGGTCTTCAAGGCCATGTTCGACAAGGGCATGATCTATCGCGGTCACAAGCCCGTCCACTGGTGCAAGCACTGCCACACCGCACTCGCCGAGGCCGAGATCGAGTACTCCGACGAGACGAGCCCCTCCATCTTCGTGCGCTTTGAGATGACCTCCAAGCCCGCCGGCCTCGAGAACTTCGACGGCCCGGTCGACTTTATCATCTGGACGACCACGCCGTGGACCATCCCCTCCGACCAGGCCGTTTCCCTCAAGCCCGGCGCCGCCTACGTCGCCGTTGAGCACGATGGGCGTGCCGAGGTCATGCTCGAGGACCTGGCTCCCAACTGCTGTGAGGAGTTTGGCTGGGAGTACACCCCGGTCATGGTCGACGGCAAGCCCTACGTGGTTCCCGCCGAGACCTTCCACCACATCCACTACAAGCAGCCGATCTTTGACGGCGTTGAGGGCGTGGCACTACTTGCCGATTACGTCGGTGTCGACGACGGTACCGGTATCGTCCACAACTCGCCCGGCCACGGCGTCGACGACTACTTCGCCTGCCTCAAGGAGGGCATCACCGACATCTGCATGCCGGTCGATGACGACGGCAAGTTCTACACCGGCGAGGAATTTGGCACCGGTGGCCCCTTCAGCGGCATGGATACCGATGAGGCCAATCCGCACATCATCGAGTTCCTGCGCGAGCGCGGCACCCTGGTTCTCGAGAAGAAGATCACGCACAGCTATCCGCACTGCTGGCGCTGCAAGCACCCGGTGCTCTTCCGTGCTACCGACCAGTGGTTCGTCTCGATGGACAAGACGGGTCTGCGCGAGCAGGCTGGCAAGGAGGTCCGCGAGAACGTCAAGTGGTATCCGGCCCATGCCGCCAACCGCATCGGCGCCATGGTCGAGCAGCGTCCCGACTGGTGCATCAGCCGCCAGCGCAACTGGGGCGTGCCTATCCCCAGCTACACCTGCGCCGACTGCGGCGAGAAGGTCTTGAACGACGCTACGCTCGACGCCGTCATCAAGCTCTTCCACGAGAAGGGCTCTGACGCCTGGTTCACCGACGCTCCCGAGAGCTACCTGGGCGATGCCTGCGTCTGCCCCAAGTGCGGCGGCCATCACCTCAAGGCTGATAAGGACATCCTCGACGTGTGGTGGGACTCCGGCGTGTCTTGGAAGGCCGTCTGCGAGTATCGCCCCGAGCTTGAGTACCCGGCGGACGTGTATCTCGAGGGCTCCGACCAGCACCGCGGTTGGTTCCAGAGCTCGCTGCTTACCTCGGTGGGTGCCAACGGTCACGCTCCGTACAAGGCAGTCGTCTCGCAGGGCTTCACGCTCGACGGCCAGGGCCGCAAGATGTCCAAGTCGCTCGGCAACGTCATCGACCCCAACAAGGTCTGCGACGAGATGGGCGCCGACATCATCCGTCTGTGGGTTGCCTCCGTTGACACCAGCTCCGACGTGTCCATCGACCACGAGATTCTTGCTCGTACGTCCGATGCCTACCGTCGTTTCCGCAACACGCTGCGCTTCCTGCTCTCTGAGCTCGAGGGTCAGTTTGAGCCCGAGACCGACGGCGTCGCCTTTGCCGACCTGCTGCCGCTCGACAAGCTCATGGTTGCCCGCCTGACCCAGGTCCAGGCCGAGGTCGACGATGCTTACGCCAGCTACGAGTTCCCGCGCGCTTACCGTGCGCTTTACGACTTCGTGGTTACCGAGCTCTCCAACGTGTACCTCGACGCCCTGAAGGACCGTCTGTACTGCGAGAAGCCCGGTTCGCTCGAGCGCCGCAGCGCCCAGACCGTGTTGGCTGAGCTCTTCTCGATGCTCATGCGCGACCTGCAGCCGATCCTGTCCTACACGGTCGACGAGGCCATGGCCTATGCGCCCGCCGGCTGCGTCGATCACCAGAAGTACGCCGCGCTGCTCGATTGGTACAAGTCGCCCATCACGGTCGACGAGGCTAATGAGTTTGAGGGCGTGCTCGAGGCTTCGCTCGAGCTCCGTAGCGCCGTGACCAAGGCCCTTGAGGATGCCCGTTCTGTCGGCACCTTCACCAAGAGCCAGCAGGTTCGCGTCAAGGCGGTCGTTCCCGCCGAGATGTATGCGCTGCTGACCGGCGACAAGGCTGTCGACCTGGCCGAGTTCTACATCGTCTCCGATGTTGAGCTGACCCAGGGCGAGGAGCTCTCCGTTGCTATTGAGGCTGCCGAGGGCGAGTGCTGCGTCCGTTGCTGGAACTATCGCACCACCGTCGGCGAGTACAACGGCCACGCTCACATCTGCAAACGTTGTGCCGAAGCGCTGTAAGGCGCGGTAACGCGGCGTTTCCGCTGTTGGAACTAAAGCTATTAAGCGACATTCCGGTTTTCGGAATGTCGCTTTTGTTTTGTGCTGGTTATTTCGCTTGCGTTGGTGGATATGTCGTGCGCTCTGCGTGTGGCAATATAAGATGGTTAATTGCGTTAAACGGAATTCGATTGTTCTGAGGGTAGGGGATTTCTTTGGGTCGTACTGGGGATATGACGCCGCCTTTGCGTTGGCGGTTGGGTGTTGCTGGCGGGGTGGCGCTCGTTGTGCTGCTTGTTGACCAGTTGACCAAGCTTGCGGTTCGTGCCGTGGGCGATGCACTGCATGTGACCGTCATCCCCGGCGTGATCGACTTCCTGTTTGTCCGCAATATCGGCGCTGCCTTTAGCATGGGCGAGGGGCATGGCATCGCGTTTGCCGTGCTGGCGCTGGCGGTCATTGTCGCTATTGCCGTGTACCTCGTTCGTGCACCCCAGCTCGCCCATCTTGAGGTTGTGGGCATGGCTATGGTCGCGGGCGGCGCCATTGGCAACGCTATCGATCGTTTGGCCTTTGGCTTCGTGACCGATTTTATTGCCACCACTTTCATCGACTTCCCCGTCTTTAACGTGGCCGATATCGGGATCACCGTAGGCGTTATGCTTGCCCTCATCGGCTACATGTTCTTGAGTCCCGCGGCCCGTGAGGTCGATGCGACCGCCGAGCTTAACGCCCGTGATGAGGCCCGCGCTAAACGCAAAGCCAAGCAGCGTGGGGAGCGTGCCCGCAAGATTCGCGAAAGGAATGAGCGTTAATGGCCGACATCCATATTCTTGTTGCCGACGATTCCGCTGGTCAGCGTCTTGACGCCTATTTGGGCGCCAACGATGGCTGTCCCACGCGCTCTGCCTGTGCGCATCTGATCGAGGGCGGTGCCGTAATCGTGAACGGCGAGACCTGCCTGTCAAAAAAGTATGCCGTGCGCTCCGGTGACCGCATCTCGGTCGACCTGCCCGAGCCGCACGATCCGACTGACGTGAGTCCTGAGGCCATTCCCCTCGATATTCGTTACGAGGACGACTATCTCATTGTGCTCTCCAAGCAGCGCGGGCTGGTGTGCCATCCCGCCCACGGCCACGAGAGCGGCACGCTTGCGAATGCCCTGGTCTATCACTGCGGTATCGACCATCTGGGCACCGTGCAGGGCGAGGACCGCCCCGGTATCGTGCATCGCTTGGATCGCGATACCTCGGGTCTCATGCTTGCGGCAAAGGACGACGACACCCAGCGCGCGCTCCAAAATCTTATCCGTACGCGCACGCTCGACCGCCGCTACATTACGCTCGTTCACGGTCATATCGCTATGGATGAAGGCACCATTAACACCGGCATTGCCCGTTCTACGCGTGACCGTGTCAAGATGGCGGTATCCGATGATCCCTTTGCGCGCCAGGCCATTACGACCTTTAAGGTCCTCGAGCGCTTTGATTCCACGCGTTTTGACGACGGCTACACGCTCGTCGAGTGCCACCTGTTTACGGGCCGCACACATCAGATTCGCGTGCATATGCGCCATATCAACCACGCCTGCGTGGGCGATCCACTCTACGGCAAGTGCGATGCACGCGCCGATCAAGGTCTGACCAGGCAGTTCCTTCATTCTTGGCGCGTCGCATTCGACCATCCCGTGACGGGGGAGCGCATTGAGTGCCGCGACGAGCTGCCGTGGGATCTCGCTGCGGTTCTTGACGACCTGGCCCCGCGTTCGCTCGGCCGCACTGCCGCCGGTGACGAAATCGTTCCGCAGCTCGGTCTGCTCGAAGCCTAGCCAGTATTAGGTGGTTTCTTGAACTCGGTAAGCCTGCGGTAAGATATACGGTTGTTTACGTAACGCGTTCTCGGGAGCCTGCATGCTCGCCTTTTTACAAACCAACACACCCATCGTGATCTTCAACCAGATTGTCGTCACGCTGCTCACGGTCTGTTTTCTGTACCAGGTGGTCTTCTTTGTCATCGGCGCTCTCCGTGGCGAGGTCGCGCCTCCCAAGGCCAAAAAACTCCACCGGTACGCCTTCTTCATTGCTGCGCATAACGAGGAAGCCGTAATTGCCAATCTCGTTCGCTCCATCAAGGACCAGGACTATCCGTCCGAGCTCATCGAGGTCTTTGTCGTTGCCGACGCCTGCACCGATAACACCGCCCAGCTCGCGCGTGAGGCCGGTGCCATTGTTTACGAGCGCAATGACCTGGCCCGTAAGGGCAAGAGCTGGGTCATGGACTTTGGTTTCGATCGCATTCTCAACGAGTATCCCGACACGTTTGAGGGCTACTTTATCTTCGATGCCGATAACGTTATCTCCCGCGATTACGTCTCCAAGATGAACGATGCCTTTGACCAGGGTTTCCATGTGGTCACGAGCTATCGCAACTCTAAGAACTTCGGCAGCTCGTGGATCTCGGCAGCTAATGCCACCTGGTATCTGCGCGAGGCGCGCTTTCTCAATAACGCGCGCAACATCTGCAAGACGTCTTGTGCCGTCTCGGGTTCGGGCTACCTCATCTCCGCCAGCGTTATCGAGGGCATGCACGGTTGGCAGTTCCATACGCTGACCGAGGATATCCAGTTCACCACGTTCTGTGCCATTCACGGCATTCGCATCGGTTATGCGCCGGCTGAGTTCTTTGACGAGCAGCCCGTGACGTTTAAGGCGTCCTGGAAACAGCGCATGCGTTGGACCAAGGGCTTCTACCAGGTCTTTTTTACCTACGGTAAGCACCTGGTCAAATCGACGTTCCGCTATCATCGCTTTGCTGCCTACGACATGTTTATGACGATCGCACCGGGCATGCTGCTGTCCCTGATCTCCATGCTCGCCAACGCGACCTTCCTCATCGTGGGCGGACTTTCGCACGGCTTCTTGGCCACCGAGGTCGAGATGCAGGCCTGTGCCGCCTCGCTCATTATGACCTTCGCGATGATGTACCAGACCTTCTTTATCCTGGCGCTACTCACGACCATCTTCGAGTACAAGCATATTCACTGCGCGCAAAAGTGGCGTCTGGTGACCAACTTGTTTACCTTCCCGATCTTTATGTTCAGCTATATTCCCATCACGGTGGCTGCGCTGTTCCTAAAGGTCGACTGGGTCCCGACGCAGCACGCCGTCAACGTTACCCTCGACGAGGTCATGCAGGGCGCCAAATAACCATCACCATAACCACCACAAGGGTACAGACACCTTTGTGGTGGTTTTTGCTTTGAGTAGCTGTTCGTGGAGGCACACGATGTTCTATATCCCATTTTGGATCTGCGCTATCGCTGGTGCCGGCATCGATGCGCGCGAGCGGCGGTTTCCGAATGCGCTTGCTGCCGCGTGTGCCGTGGCGGCATTTGCGGGCGTCTGGCTAGATCTTGGCATGGACACGGCACTTGACCACGCCGGTCTTGCAGTCATCGTCTACCTTGGCCTTGTGCTTACCGAGTCGCTCTGGCGTCGTGTTCGCCACGCTCCTGGCATTGGCATGGGGGACGTCAAGGCACTCTTTGCGCTATGCACGCTCGACCCTATGGGCGGTATCGTCGCATTTGCCACTGCGCTCCTGGTCCTTGCCCTCTCCTGCCTCATCACGAAATCGCGCTCCCTGCCATTGCTCCCGTTTTTGGTGCCGATTTTTGCCATAATCGAGGTCGTGGACTGCACATTGTAACCGATTGCGCATCCTTCTTAAGGAGCATGCCATGGCAACTAATCAAGAAACGGCCGTCATTAAGGCGCGCATGGACCGTATTCCCTCGGCGTTGTCGCCCGAACTTGTCGAGCGCATTTCCGCCGATCGTGCTTCGGGTGCCGTCAACCCGTATCGTTGCAACGACGATCAGGTCATTCGTCGTATTGATCGCGCTGCCGACAAAGGCACGCTCATGCGTCCGGCATTTATGCGCGATACCGAAAAGATTCTGCATCTTCCGGCATACACGCGTTATGCAGGCAAAACGCAGGTCTTTAGCTTCCGTAGCAATGATGATCTGTCGCGCCGCGGCTTGCACGTGCAGCTTGTCTCGCGCATTGCGCGCGATATCGGTCGCGCCCTGGGGCTCAACTGCGATCTGATCGAGGCGATTGGCCTTGGCCACGACTTGGGCCACACGCCTTTCGGCCATGCCGGTGAGCGCTTTCTCAACGATATCTATCACGAGCGTACCGGCCACTTCTTTTTCCATAACGTGCAGTCGGTCCGTGTGCTCGATGCGCTGTATGGTCGCAACGTGTCGCTCCAGACGCTCGACGGCGTGCTGTGCCATAACGGCGAGTACGAGCAACGCGTGTTTGAGCTCTCGGACATGGGTTCCTTTGACCAGTTCGATCAGACGGTTGAGGACTGTATTGCCAAGGGCTATAGCGCAATTGAGCACCTGCGTCCCATGACGCTCGAAGGCTGCGTGGTCCGCATCTCGGATATCCTCGCCTACGTTGGGCGCGATCGCCAAGACGCCATTGCGGCGGGCCTACTGGCGCCCGATGCTTTTGACGATGGCCTGGGTGGGGCATACAACAGCTGGATCCTTACGCATGCCTCCATCGATATCGTTGAGCACAGCTATGGCAAGCCGCGCATCGAGATGAGCGAGGAGCTGTTTGAGGAAATCCGCCGAGCCAAGCGCGAGAACTACGTAAAGATCTATAGCAAGGGCGGGATCGAAGGCGACTCCGAAGCGGAACTGCGCGAGGCGTTCGAAAAGCTCTACGACCGTTGCCTGCAGGATATAAACGAAGGTGACGAGTCCTCGTACATCTTTAAGCATCATATTTCTCGCATTGAGCAGCAGCTTTCCTACTACGATCGCGCCTATGCCTGGCGGGATGACAAGGATCAAGCGGTGGTGGATTACATCGCGAGCATGACGGACGGCTATTTCTGTGAGCTCACGAGCAAGTTGTTCCCGGGATTAAAGTTTCCGCACCGTACCTATATTAACGAACGGTAGTTCGTATATATTCGGTATACTTAATTAGTGAAAAACGTTTTTGATTGATGCACGGGATGGCTATGGACGACCTTTTTTCTGCCTCGACGCGCGAGCGTTCCTTTAAAAATGCGCCGCTCGCGGTGCGCATGCGCCCCAATTCGCTCGACGAGTACGTGGGTCAGCAAAAGGCCGTCGGTAAGGGCTCGTGGCTACGTGCCGCGATTGAGCATGATGTGCTATCGAGTGTGATTCTGTATGGGCCGGCCGGTACGGGCAAGACGACGCTGGCCCACATTATCGCTAACCATACCAAGAGCGAGTTTGTCGAGGTCAGCGCCGTGACGGGTACCGTGAAGGACCTGCGTCGCGTGATTGACGAGGCCAAGACGCGCTTGAATACGTATGACCGTCGCACCATCTTGTTCATCGACGAGATTCATCGCTTCTCCAAGTCCCAGCAGGATGCCTTGCTGCATGCGGTTGAAAACCGTACCGTCATTATGATTGGCGCCACGACGGAGAATCCGTACTTCGAGGTCAACTCGGCGTTGCTCTCGCGCGGTCGCGTGGTAGAGCTTGAGCACCTGAAGGACGAGGATATCGCCACGCTCATTGAGCGTGCGCTCGAGGCTCCGCAGGGTCTGAACGGTAAGTTCTCGGCCGATGAGGATACGGTCAAGACCATCTGTACGCTGGCCGCGGGTGATGCTCGCTCGGCGCTCACGACGCTCGAGCTTGCAAGCGAGATTGCCGTCACGCGTCCCGATACCGAGGGAACGCCAGCGCCCGCGGCGGGGGAGCGCTATCCCATAACCGTGGATGACGTGAAGATCGCCAACCCGCGTCGCGGCTTTACGTATGACAAAAACGGCGACATGCACTACGACATCATCAGTGCGTTCATCAAGTCCATGCGCGGTAGCGACCCCGATGCCACGATCTATTGGCTCGCGCGCATGATCGATGCCGGGGAGGATCCTAAGTTTATCGCTCGCCGTATTATGATTCATGCTTCTGAGGACGTTGGCAACGCCGACCCGCAGGCGCTTTTGGTGGCACATGCCGCGTTTAAGTCTGCCGAGGTCATTGGCTATCCCGAGTGCCGCATTAACCTGGCTCAGGCTGCACTCTATGTGTGCTTGGCGCCTAAGTCAAACGCATGTGAGGCCTCGATTGACGCGGCGTTGGCCGATATTCATAGCAGCGGTTTACGTGAGGTGCCGAGTTATTTGCGCGATCGTCATCGCCCAGGTAGCGACGACTACGGTGTGTATAAATACCCGCACGATTATCCCGAAGGCTGGGTCGATCAGCGCTATTTGCCTGAGGGGCTGGAGCGCGGTGCGTTCTGGCAGCCTGCCGGGCGCGGTTGGGAAGAGTGGCGCGTAGAGCAAAGCGAACGCGACCGCAGCGGGAATGCACCGAAGTAGCTGCTGATAATTTTGTCCCACGTTGCTGCTCTTGGCATGTTCGGTCCCCTTTGGGGTACCATGAAAATCGTCTGTATTTCGATTCTTCCGGGAGGCTTGTATGAGTCCCATTCAAATCGCCCTGCTGCTGCTCGCCGTTGCCGGCGTGTGGGCCATCGCTGAGCTCGCGCTTACCCTGCGCAAGGCCCGCAATGTTGTCGACTCGCTCGATAAGACCGTGAACGACCTCAACAACACCATCGCCGAGGCTCAGCCTGTGGTGGCAAAGCTCGATGGCGCTGTCGACGAGCTTACGCCGGCACTTGCCCAGATGGAGCCGCTGCTTAAGTCGAGCAAGACGGCAGTTGATGCCCTTACCTCCAACCTCGTAGAAGTCGAGGCGGTCGTCCGCGATATTTCCGAGGTCACCGGCAGTATGGCCGAGGCCAGCAATGCCGTGTCGAGTGTGACCGACTCCGCTGCCGGTGCTGTGCAGAAACTCTTTAACAAGGTGAAGACTCCCGCGGCCGACGCCGAGCGCAAGCTTTCCGCTGCCGAAGAAGCCGAGCAGCCGACCGAGCGTGTCCTGATTGGCGAAGCCGGGGACGATGTCGCTGCTGGTGACAATGATGCACAGAAGCCTGCTGCTAAAGCAGCCCAGTATTACACCTACACGCCCGCCGAGACCACCGAGGAGTCCTGCGATGAGTAGCGAAGCAACTTGCCCCATTACGCTGACCGTTGCCGGCGACCCGCGTCTGGCGCGCCTTGTGCGCATGACGGCGGCAAATGTCGGTGCGCTCTGCTCCATGTCCGTCGATCGCATCGAGGACATTCGTATGGCTGCCGAGGAAGCATTTATTTTCGGCTGCACGGCTGTTGATTCCGATGACATCTCGATCAAATTCGATGTCGACGAATCTCACGTTGGCATGACTTTTACCTTTGGCGACCAGGCCACCGTCGACGAGGATGACCAGGCCGCTGTGTATGCCGAGCTCATTTTGGCGAGCGTGTGTGATTCCTACGAAAAGACTGCGGCGCCCCTGACGCTTTCCCTCGACCTCAAGGCGGATATCTAATATGACCGAACGTTCCCGGAGCGGTAAGACCGCTTGGGACAAGGAGAAAACCCGCGAGCTGTTTCGTCGCTATAAAGAGACCGGTGACCCGGACGCACGCGAGCAGCTCGTCATGTCCCACATGAACCTGGTAAGGTTTCTTGCCAACAAATTTAAGAACCGCGGCGAGCCGCTCGATGACCTGATGCAGGTTGGCTATTTGGGGCTGCTCAAGGCTATCGACCGCTTTGACCCTGAGCGCGGACTCGAGTTCACCACGTTTGCCACGCCTACCATCTTGGGCGAGATCAAGCGTCACTTCCGCGACAAGGGCTGGAGCGTGCGCGTGCCCCGTCGCTTGCAGGAGCTCTCGGCCAAGGTCAACCAGGCTACCGATAAGCTCACCAACGAGTTACAGCGCTCGCCTAAGGTTGAGGAAATCGCTGAGTACTTGGACGTGACGGTCGATGAGGTACTGGAGGCCATGGAATCGTCTTCGGCCTATACCTCGGTGCCCATCGAGGCTCCTGGTGCGTCCGATTCGGACGATGCCCCCTCGATTCTCGACCGTTACGCCGACGACGACAACGAGCTCGACTTTACCGATGACCGCCTAGTGATCGAGGAAGCTATCCGTGATTTCTCGCCGCGCGAGCGCGAGGTGATCGAGCTGCGCTTTGTGAAGGGCATGACCCAGATCGAGATCGCCAAGAAGCTGGGTATTTCTCAGGTGCAGGTTTCGCGTCTGCTGCGCCGCACGCTTAAGAAGATTCAGGACAAGATCGACCCCGACGGAGTGATGATTCGTTCATGAGTGAGCACCCCCAACAAACCGATCGCGTGCTGCGCGACACTCGCATTCTGACGCTGCGCATTTGGGCTGTTGTCGGCTGCATTGTTATTGCTGCTGTCATCTTTAACCTTATGGGCATCCTGGCACCGGTTATTGAGTTTCTTGCCGTCGGCTCCATCATTGCTTTTGTGATGTCCCCGATCACCAACTGGCTCGAGCACCATGGCGTGAATCGCGGCATCGGTTCGCTTATCGCGCTTGTTGTTGTTGTTGCCGTGCTCGTCGGTGTCGTTTGCATCTTGTCGCCGATTCTCTTTGGTCAGATCATGGAAGTCCTGAGCCGCCTGCCCGAGCAGCTTCGTGTTGCGGGTGGCGATCTCAATGAGATGATCTCGCATGCCAAGACGCTCAACAACACGCCGCTCAAGGAGTATTTGGATGATAATCTTTCGTCCCTGGTTACCGTGGCATCGAAGTATGTGTCTCAGATTGCTGCCGAGCTTGGTCGCGGTGTGTTCCCGCTCATCACCAATACGGCCTCGCAGTTGTTCGTGATCTTCCTTGGTCTGGTGCTTGCCTACTGGATGGCCTGCGACTACCCTCGCATGCACCACGAGATTTGCACCATCATCGGTCAGGAGAAGGAGACCTCGTACCGCTTTATGGTCGCCATCCTTTCTCGCTCTGTCGGCGGCTACATGCGCGGTATGGTCGTGACGTCCATCTGCGGTGGTTTTCTCGCCTTTATCGGTTTTATGATTATCGGCCATCCGTATGCGGCGCTCATGGCTATCTTTACCGGCATCATGCATTTGGTTCCGGTCGTCGGTCCTTGGGTGAGCGCAGCAATCGCCACAGTGCTCGGTTTCATGTTCAGCCCCATGTTGGCGTTATGGACGCTCATCGTGACGATGGTCGCGCAAAACGTCACCGATAACGTGATTTCGCCTAAGGTCATGCAGAGCTCGGTGCAGGTGCATCCCATCATGAGCCTCACGGCGCTCGTTATTGGCTCGGCACTCATGGGTCCCATCGGCATGATTATTGCCATCCCTCTGTGTGCGGCCCTCAAGGGTATCTTCGTGTACTACTTCGAGAATGAGACCGGCCGCCAGCTTGTGGCCTATGACGGCGCCGTGTTTAAGGGCACACCGTACCGCGATGCCGATGGCAACCCGGTCGCCGCCTACGACGCGCTCGGCGACGACACCTTCATCTACGAGTCCGAGCTCATCGGCAACGAGACCGCTCCCGAGGCCCAGGCGATGCCTAAGCCCGAGTTCGATAATCCCTGGATCAAGCTCTCGGGTTTGCAACCCGATGCCACGGGCTTCTTCAAGAATCCCTTCGCCAAGGACGATGACTCCAACTCGGACGACGATACCAAAACCGGCATCGACGGCTCCATGGACGATTCGGATTCTAAATAAGCCCCGTTAGCGTTTCTTGAAGTTGTAAATGACAAGAAACGCGAGCAAAGCGATTGATAAGGGGCCGGCTACGTAGAAAAAGAGAACGTCAATTGCGCGTAGAGTGTAATAAGCCTTATCGCCTGACATTACTGCATACAATACGTAGCCAAATGCTGGTTGGTTTGCGTACCAGCAGGAGAAGGCCAAGAGCGCTAAAAGTGCTACTACCAGAAGTGCATTCAGGACAAATCGTTTGGTATTCATCGTTCGCTCCTTCCGGATGATTCTTATATGGTATTTTACTACAACTATTTTTTAAAGGATTGCTTAGTCCTAAATAACATGCACTTTCGCTGGAGGGTCGCTGTTTGGCGGCCCTCTTTTTTGCACTTGCGCGGCGGGATGGTAATATCGTTACGTTTGAACTGTTTCGATGTGAAACCGAGGAGATTCCCTCTATGAGTGCTGACTACCCGTCAATGACTACGGCCGAGATTCGCTCTAAGTTCCTCAACTTTTTTGAGGAGCGCGGTCTTAAGCTCTATCCTTCTTCGTCCCTTGTCCCCGACGACCCCTCGCTGCTGCTTGCCAACGCCGGTATGAACCAGTTTAAGGAGTACTACCAGGGCAAGAAGACCATGAAGGAGATCGGCGCGATCTCCTGCCAGAAGTGCGTCCGCACCAACGACATCGACTGCATCGGCGAGGACGGCCGTCACCTGTCGTTCTTCGAGATGCTCGGCGATTTCTCTTTTGGCGGCGTCTCCAAGGAGCAGGCTTGCGCCTGGGCCTTTGAGCTCATCACCAAGGAGTTCAAGCTGCCGCTCGACCGCCTGTACTTCACCGTCTTTACCGAGGACGACGAGACCCATGACGTGTGGCGCTCCCTGGGCGTTGCCGAGGATCACATCTCGCGTCTGGGCGAGGACGACAACTTCTGGGCCGCTGGCCCCACCGGCCCCTGCGGTCCATGCTCCGAGATCTACTTTGATATGGGCGAGGAGGTCGGTTGCGGCAGCCCCGACTGCAAGCCCGGCTGCGACTGCGACCGCTTCCTTGAGTTCTGGAACCTTGTGTTTACCCAGTACGACCGCCAGGAGGACGGCTCCATGCCGGAGCTGCCGCACCGCAACCTCGATACGGGTATGGGTCTGGAGCGCATGGCCGCCATCATGCAGCACAAGACCGCTAACTACGATGGCGATCTGATGCAGCACCTCATCAAGCTCGGTGAGGAGATCAGCGGTAAGACCTATGACGCCGACGATTACTCCGGCGCCAGCCGTTCTCTTCGCATCATCGCCGACCACTCCCGTGCCGTCGACTTCATGATCTCTGACGGCATCCTTCCCGGTAACGAGGGTCGTGAGTACGTCCTTCGCCGCCTGCTCCGCCGCGCCGTGTTCCACGGTCGCCTGCTGGGTATCGAGGGTGCCTTCCTGACCAAGTTTATCGACGAGGTCAACGCTCAGATGGGCGAGGCCTATCCTGAGTTGCTCAAGAACGTTGCGCTCGTCAAGGGCATCGTTGCCTCCGAGGAGGAGCGCTTCTCCACGACGCTCGACAACGGTCGCGTCTACCTGGATGAGGCCCTGGCAGCGCTTGCCGAGGGTGCTGTGCTTCCGGGCGATGTTGCCTTTAAGCTGCACGACACCTTTGGTTTCCCCATCGACCTGACCGTCGAGATCGCCGGCACCGCTGGCCACGACGTCGATATGGACGGCTTCACTGCCTGCATGGAGGACCAGAAGGCCCGCGCCCGCGCCAATGCCAAGGGCGACGCCTGGGGCAGCTTCAACGATGTGTGGGTCGAGCTTTCTGACAAGGTCGCCGCGACCGAGTTCGACGGCTATGACAACGATGTGATCGAGGGCGCCAAGGTTGTCGCCATCGTGCGCAACGGCGAGTCCGTCGAGTCCGCAGCCGCGGGCGAGGACGTCGAGGTCGTGCTCGACCGCACCCCGTTCTATGCCGAGATGGGCGGCCAGCAGGGCGACGCCGGCAAGCTTTCCGCTGAGGGCGTTGTTCTGACCGTTGCCGACACCAAGAACCACAACGGCCTGTATGCCCACGTCGCGCACGTTGCCGATGGCACGCTGACTGTCGGTGCCGCTGTTACCGCCGCGCTCGACGCCGAGCGCCGTGGCTTCCTGCGCCGCAACCACACCGCCACGCACCTGCTCGACGCTGCCCTTAAGCAGGTCCTGGGCGAGCACGTCTCCCAGGCCGGCTCGCTGGTGACGCCCGAGCACCTTCGCTTTGACTTCACACACTTCGAGGCCCTTTCCTCCGAGCAGCTCAAGGCTGTAGAGGACCTGGTCAACCAGCAGATCTTCGCCTCCAAGCCGGTTGTGACCCGTGTTATGGGCATCGACGAGGCTAAGGCTGCCGGCGCTGTCGCTCTGTTTGGAGAGAAGTACGGCGATGTCGTCCGCGTCGTCTCCGTGGGCGCCGAGGACCAGCCGTTCTCCCGCGAGCTCTGTGGTGGCACCCATGCCGCCAATACCGCCGAGATTGGCCTGTTCAAGATCATTTCCGAGTCCTCCACGGGCTCCAATGTCCGCCGTATCGAAGCCGTGACCTCTAAGGGTGCTCTCGACTATATGGCCGACCGCCTGGCACTCGTTGACGCCGCCGCCGCTGCGCTCAAGTGCCGCGTCGACGAGGTTCCCGCCCGTGTGGAGAACCTGCAGGTCGAGCTGCGCGAGACGTCCAATAAGCTCAAGAAGGCGCTCACCGGTGGCTCTTCCGATGCGATCTCCAGCGCCATCGACGGCGCTGTCGAGCTGAATGGCTACAAGCTCGTCGTTGCTGAGCTCCAGGGCCTTGAGGCTGCCGACCTGCGCAACGTATGGGATACCGTGCACCAGAAGGTCGCCGGCCCTGTCGCTTGTGTCATCGCCAGCGTGACTGAGAAGGGCACTCCGGCCCTGCTCGCTGCCGGCTCCGATGACGCCGTCAAGGCCGGGTTCCACGCCGGTAACGTGATCAAGCAGATCGCGGGCCTGGTTGACGGTCGCGGTGGTGGCCGTCCCAACATGGCCCAGGCCGGTGGCAAGAATGCCGCCGGCATCGCCGATGCCCTCGCGGCCGCTAAGACCGCGCTCGGCGCCTAAGAATCTAAGAAGTCGCTGTGGTTGCGCTCGCGCTGGACATAGGGGAGACCAGGATTGGCATCGCCGTCTCGAGCCGTGATGGCAAGATGGCGATGCCCGTCAAGGTGCTCCCGGCTGCCGAGGTCACCGGTATGGCCAAGACGTTCCGCTACCTGGTCGAGGACTATGAGCCCGACATCCTGGTAAGCGGACGTCCCCTGACCATGGCCGGTGAGCCCGGCCCTCAGGCCGAGCGCGTTGCCGCTGTGGCGCAAAAGATTGCCGACGAGCTCGATCTTCCGCTGGAGTTTGAGGACGAGCGTCTGTCCTCGCAAGAGGCCAAGCGTATCCTGCGCGAGCAGGGCTTCAACGAAAAGCAGATGAGGGGCAAGATCGACATGATTGCCGCCAGCCTTTTTTTGCAGACGTGGCTCGATCGTAAAAACGAGGAGGTTTCGCATGCCTAGTGCTTCCGATCCGCGCCAGCCGAATCGTACACGTCAGCCGGCGTCGCGCCCTGCCCAGCCTGGCCAGCGTCCGGCACAGCCGACGCAGCGCGCAGCTCAGGCTGCCGCGCGCCCGGTGCAGTCCTTCTCTCGTTCGGCCCAACCTGTTCAACGGACGGGTCAGCAGCCTTCTGCTCGTTCGGTTCAGCATTCGGCTTCTCACGCGGCTCAGCAGCCCACTGCTCGTACGGCCCAGCCTGCAGGCGGTACTCGCTTTAAGCAGCAGGCACCTACCCAGCGAACTCAGGCCCCTCAATCGCATTCGCATCACACTCGCGGTTCGCATGGCGTTGCTCCGGCGACCCGCTCGATCTACAACACGCATGCTCGTCGCGGTGCTCAAAAGAAGAGTTCTCCGGTTCCCATGATCATCGGCGTTGTGGTGGCGGTGCTCGCGCTTGTTGCGATCGCTTTCTTTGTCGTGCCGGCCGTCAAGGGCTTCTTTGCCGGTGGGGATACCAAGGTCACGGCTGGTCAGCAGGTTACGGTGACCATTCCTGATGGTGCTTCGGGCGATACGATCGCCTCGATTCTCTCCGAGAACCATATCGTCGAGAATCCCAAGGATTACTATGCGGCGGTGAAAAAGCTTAACGCCGATTTGTCGCTCAAGCCTGGTACCTATTCGTTCACCACACTCATGGACGCGACCAAGGTTGTTCAGCAGCTCATGGAAGGTCCCAACGCGGGCTCCAATGCGCTGACTATCCCTGAGGGCCTAACGGTCGATCAAGTCGCCGACCGTGTGGCCCAGGCCTACGACGGCATCTCTAAGGAAGACTTCCTCAACCAGGCCAAGGCCTCCAACTACGTGGACGACTATAGCTTCCTTAAGGGCGCCGCCAACGACTCGCTCGAGGGTTTCTTGTTTCCCAAGACCTATTCGTTGGGTGATTCGCCGACGGCCGATGACGTGATTCGCGCTATGCTCGATCAGTTTAAGACCGAGTACAAGTCGCTTGACTTTGCGAGCTGCGAAGCCAAGATCAAGGAGCGCTACGGTGTGGAGATGTCCGACTACGACATCGTCAACTTGGCCTCTATCGTTGAGCGCGAGGGCCTCAACGCCGATCAACGTGCGCATGTGGCCTCGGTCTTCTACAACCGCCTTGCCGGCAAGCTCGACGGTCTGCGCTATCTCAACAGCGATGCGACCATGATGTATGTCACCGGTGGCGAGGTTACCGCCGACGACCTGCAGAGCGATAGTCCGTATAACACCTATAAGCACGAGGGTCTGCCACCCACGCCCATCTGCTCTCCGTCGCTCGAGGCACTCAAGGCCACGCTTGAGCCGACCGACTCCGATGACCTGTATTTCTACATTACGCAGGACGAGGAGTACTTCTCGCAAACCTACGAAGAGCATCAACAGTCTTGGAATTAGCATGAGGATTTTTAGCCCCAAACGATACGTTGCCTCGGTCGATCGCATCGACCTTGATACCCTGTGGGCCGACGGCAAACGCGCCATTCTTCTCGATCGCGATAACACCCTGGTACCGCGCGACACCGAGCAGGTTCCCACCGCGGTTTCCGCTTGGCTCGACGCCGCCCGCGCCAAAGGCTTTAAGCTGTGCATGGTGTCCAACAACTGGCATCGCGACCAGGTCATGAGCTCTGCACGCGAGCTGGGACTCGAGGCTATCAGCCACGCCATGAAGCCGGCGCCGTTTGCCCTTAAGGCGGGTCTTAAGCGCCTCGGCGCCACAGCCGACGAGGCGGTGCTGATCGGTGATCAGCTCTACACGGACGTGTGGAGCGGCAACTTCGCCGGCGTCGATACCATCCTGGTAAAGCCGCAAGCGACGCAGGACCTGTGGTATACGCAGATCTTCCGTATCTTCGAGCGCCGGGCCCTACGCGACCTTCCCTGCGAGGAATAGGTCTCGCTATGTCCCAGCACATCAAACACGGCTGCGACCATATCTTCTTTATCGGCTTTTTGGGCGCGGGCAAATCGACGCTCGCGCGCAACGTCGGCACTATGTTCAAGCGGCGTTTTATCGATACCGACCGTCTGGTCGTGCGCCGTTGCGGCAAGTCGGTAACCGAGATTTTTAAGACCGAGGGCGAGGATCGTTTTCGCGAGCTCGAGACCTCGGCGCTCCGTTCGCTCCAAAGCGAGCGCAGCCTGTTGGTTTCGTGCGGGGGCGGTATCGTCGAAACGCCGGTGAATATTGAGCTGATGCACGAAATGGGTACGTGCGTGTACCTCGAGGGCGACTTCGAGGATTCGATTCGCCAGATTCGTCGGTCCGACACGCGCCCCGATTTCCGCTCTCCCGAGCATGCCGCGCGCCTGTTTGAGCATCGCCGTCCGCTATATCGCCAGGCCGCCGATCTTACCCTTGATATTCGCAACAAGTCCTTCGAGGACGTTTCCTACCTTTGTGCCGAGATGCTTTTGGAGCGTGGGCTGCTATGATTCGCCGTCAACTGATCAATTTCCAAAACCGCAGCGTCGATGTCCGTGTCGGATTGGGCGCGTTCGATGAGCTGTCGCGCATGTTTGCCTCGGCCGTTGGCAA
The DNA here is from genome assembly GCA_902492935.1 of uncultured Collinsella sp. GTDB lineage: Bacteria > Actinomycetota > Coriobacteriia > Coriobacteriales > Coriobacteriaceae > Collinsella. Next base: position 20,766 of record CABUNJ010000007.1, read on the forward strand.
GCCTAAGCGCGCGATGGTTGTCTGGAACAGCGCTGTTTCCGACTGCTTTGGCGAGATCGTTGAGCACGCTCTGGTCGATGCCGGCTTTGCCGTGTCGCCGCTCGTCCTCGAGGTTTCGCCTGCCGGTGCTACGCTGGCCGATGCCGATGCTATCTTTGGCGCCCTGTCTGCCAACGGCGTTACCTGCGACGATCTGGTTGTCGCTGTTGGCGATGCCGCAACCTGTTCGGTTGTTGGCTGGTGCGCCAACCAGTGGTGTGGCCGAACCGAGTGCGCGCTGCTGCCGACGACCTTCGACGCCATGCTCACAGTCGCGACGACCATGAAGCCGCTCGTCGCCTCGTTGGCCAATGCGCTTCCCGCTATCGCGTTCCGTCCCGAACCGGGCTTGGTTGTGTGTGACCTCGACTTTGTTCGCGAGGCGGAACCCGAGGACCTCAAGCTCGGCTATGCGCTACTTGTTGGCACCATGCTTTCGAGCAGCAAGTCCCGCTGGAATCAGTTTACTGAGACCGTCCCCGAGATTCTCGCTGGCGAGGAGGTCGCACTCGTCAATGCCGTTCAATGGTCTCAGACTGCCCGCAAGGACGTGCTGACGGCCACGAACCCGAGCGCTCGCCATGCGCTCGATTTTGGCAAGACGGGGGAGCGCACCCTGTGCGCTTGCTTGGGCGATGCCGCTTCGCAGGTCCCTGCCTACCAGCTGTTGTCCGAGGGCATGCGCTTTGAGGCGCGCCTAGCACACGATGCCTGCGACTTCGATATCGACTATGTGTTTGATCTCGATGACTGCCTGGAGGACTTTGGCATCGAGGAGCTTGCCTTCGACTTGGAGCCTGCCGCATATATCGAGGAGTTCCGCAGACAGCAGTTTGTCCGCTCGAACCGCAGCATGCTGCCGCTGCCCGCGGCGCTCGGCGCCATTCGCCTAACGAACGTTGAGGACGAGGTTCTCGAGCGCCATGCTCACGCCTACTTGGCTTCTCGTAAAGAACTTCTCTAAGATTTATTGACTTCCATCGTCTTTCGTATCATGTTGAGGGGCGGGTTTTCAATCGGTTGCGGATCGCATGCGATTACGTCGTTCGGTTGAGACCCGTCCCGTCTATATTGAGACAACAAGAAAGGAATCTGCATGTCTGAGTTTGCTGCCGGTCCTGCCGGTCGTATCGAGCGTGTCCGTGCCCTGATGGTCGAGCGTGGCTACGACGCCATCGTGGTGCGCGACGAGGCCAACCTTCGTTGGCTTACGGGCGTGAAGGGCGTCTTCGACTACACCTTCGAGTTCCCGCACGCTGCGTTTATTACGGCCGACCAGTGCCTGTTCCACACCGACTCGCGCTACCTCAACAGCTTTGAGGAGAACACGCCCGCCGGCAGCCCTTGGGTCTACGACATGGACGAGGGTACCATCCCCGGTTGGGTCGCCGGCAAGATCGCGGCCAACAAGTGCCGCGTCTGTGCTGTCGAGGACGATATGCAGATTAATTTTTACCAGGGCATTCAGCGCGGCCTGGAGGACCGATCCGTCGCCTGCATGCTGCCGCTGATGCACGACGACATCCGCAAGATGCGCGCCATCAAGGATGCCGAGGAGATCGAGCTCATGCGCCACGCACAGTCGATCACCGACGCCGCCTTCCAGCACATGCTCGGCTTTATTAAACCCGGTATGACCGAGAAGCAGGTGCGCAACGAGCTCGAGAACTTTATGTTCGCCAACGGTGCCGACAGCCTGGCCTTCGGTTCCATCGTCGCTAGCGGCCCCAACACCGCCAACCCGCATGCCGTGCCGAGCGACCGCGTGATCGAGAAGGGCGATTTCGTTCTCATGGATTATGGCGCGGGCTACTGTGATTACCGCTCCGACATGACGCGCACCGTCGTGATGGGCGAGCCTACCCTGGAGCAGCTCGACCTGTACGCGCTCGTGCGCCGCACGCACGAGGAATGCGTCGCCGCAATCCATCCGGGCGTCGAGGGCAACGACATCTTCAAGCTCTCCAAGAAGATCATCGGCGATGCCGGCTATGGCGATTACTACAACCATGGCCTGGGCCACGGCGTCGGTATCGACATCCATGAGCTGCCCAACTTCAACCGCAGCAAGAATATCATCGAGGTCGGCTCGGTTATCACCATGGAGCCCGGCGTGTACCTGCCCGGCGTGGGCGGCGTGCGTCTGGAGGACTACGGCGTGGTCACCGAGAACGGCTACGAGCCCTTCACCAAGACGCCGCATGACCTTCACGTCATCGATTGCTAGTCTACTTCGGTAGATAGTTTGGGGCGGGACGTCCGGATTGATTCGGACGCCCTGCGTTCTCTTTTTATGCGCTCGCCGCAGGCGCCGTCTGCAAGTGTATAATTTCTGTCGTATGTAATTTGGACGCTTGTGCGTTCTGCCCATAACAAGAAAGGTCGCTATGCCTACCATTTCCACCGCCGACTTCAAGAACGGTCTCGGTCTCCGCATCAAGGACAAGGTCTACACCATCGTCGAGTTCCAGCATGTCAAGCCGGGCAAGGGCGGCGCGTTTGTGCGCTACAAGACCCGCGACATCAAGAGCGGCCGCGTCGTCGAGAACACCTGCAACGCCGGCACCAAGTTCGAGAGCGTCATGCTCACCACCCGTGAGTTCCAGTACCTCTACAACGATGGTACCGACTACATCTTCATGGACAACGAGTCCTATGAGCAGGTTCCCGTTCCCGAGGACATGGTGGGCGAGAACTCCAAGTGGCTGCGCGAGAACGACGTCTGCCAGCTGCTCTTCGCCGACGATGAGCTCATGGGCGTGACCCCGCCGATGTTCATCGAGACCACCATCGTCCAAACCGACCCGGGCTTTAAGGGCGACACCGTCCAGGGTTCCACCAAGCCGGCCACGATCGACACCGGCGCTGTCATCCAGGTCCCCATGTACCTCAACGAGGGCGAGGTCATCAAGGTTGACACCCGCGACGGCAAGTTCGTCTCCCGCGTCTAGCAACCAACTCTTCTAGGAGGACTCATGCCCCAGGAAATCAAGATTGACGGCATCGGCATTTCGCCCGATGTTCTGACCGCCATCGTCTCGCGCGCCGTGTCCGATGTCGAGGGCATCGCCTCCGTTGGCGTCAAGGACCTTGCCACCAACCTTGTCTCCATGATGCTCTCGTCCAAGGCCCCGGCTTCCGAGCCGGCGGTCGAGGCCGAGGTCGTCGGCGACAAGCTCGCACTCACCGTGCGTGTCGTGGTGTTCTTTGGCTATCCGTTCAAGAAACTCGCCGAGGCCGTTCGCGCCGCCGTGGTCGCCGCCATCGATGCCCAGGTGGGCGTCGAGGTCGAGCGCGTTGACGTTTGCATCGACGGCCTCGTTTTCCCCAAGGAGTAACCTTTGAGCCTTAAGGTTTATCGCGGGCGCACGCTTGCCCGCAGTCAGGCGCTGCAGCTGCTGTTCCAGGCCGAGGCCACGGACAGCCCGCTCGAGCGCGTCCTCGAGGGCGATTTCCTGATCTCGAAGGGTCCCCTCGACCCCTATGCGCTGGAGCTGTGTCGCGGTGCCTACGAGCATATCGACCGCATCGACTGCGCTCTGCGCTCCGTTGCCAAGAACTGGGATCTTATGCGCATGCCCGGCGCCGACCGCAACCTGCTGCGTATCGCCGTTTATGAGATGCGTTTCCTCACCGACGAGGAGGTCTCGGACGCCATCGTGATCAACGAGGCCGTCGAGCTTGCTAAGGCCTATGGCACCGACCAGTCCGCGTCGTTCGTCAACGGCGTGCTGGGTAAGATTGCTCGCAGCGAGGAGCTGCCGGGCGAGGACCTATACCAAGAGCTGTTGGCCGAAGATCGCGCTCGCGAGGAGGCACAGGCTGCCGAGGCTGCCGCAAAGGTTGCAGCTGCTCAGGCCGAGGCTGGCGTGCTGGCCGAGGGCGCGGACGCTGCTGAGGCCGTCGAGGCCGACTCCGTCGAGGAGTAGTCATGCCAGAGGGTTCTGTCCGTAACTTTGATGAGATCTCGGACCGTCTGGATCAGATCATCGCTACCGTTCGCTCCAAGGATACCTCCTTGGAGCGTTCACTCGATCTGTTTGACGAAGCGATTGAGTTGGGCTCCCGCGCGGTCGATATGGTCGACAAGTTTGAGTTGACGCCGCGAGAGGCCGACAAGCTCGAGCAGGAATACGATGAGGATGCGGCAAACGAATCCCAGGTTAGCTAGGCCGCATCTCCGGATACGAATGGTTGATGGCATTCATGAAACGCGTGCGTCTCGATGACGAACTGATTTCACAGGGCATCTGCGCCGATCGCGCGGATGCCCTTCGCACTCTTATGGCCGGCTTGGTCTCGAGTGGCGGCGAGCGTTTGACTTCGCCGGGCCTTAAGGTGATCCCGGGCCTGCCGCTGCACGTGAAGGGACGCATTCCCTATGTTGGCCGCGGCGGTCTTAAGCTCGAAGGCGCGCTTGATGCGTTTGGTATCAATCCGACGGGCCTTGCCTGTCTGGATGTGGGCTGCTCTACCGGCGGCTTTACCGATTGCCTGCTCAAGCGCGGAGCTGCGACCGTTGTCTCGGTGGACGTGGGCCGTGCCCAGTTCGACTGGTCGCTGCGCCAAGACGATCGTGTGACGCTCCACGAGCGCACGAATGTGACGCAGTTGCCCGAGCTCGGCTACGGCGGTGCTATCGATCTGTCCGTGTGCGATGTGTCGTTTACGAGTATCGCGAATGTCATCGACGCCGTGCTGGCGTGCCTGAAGCCTTCGGGTTCGTTTTGCACGCTCGTAAAGCCGCAGTTTGAGGCTCCGGCGGCGCTGGTGGGCGAGGGTGGCATTGTGACCGATCCCGCCGTGCGCCGCGATACACTCGTTGCGGCAGTTGAACTCTTTGCCTCCAAGGGGCTGTTCCCGGTCGATGTGTGCGTGTCGCCCATTCATGGTGCCAAGGGCAACGTTGAGTTTTTCCTGTACGGCACGAGATTTGCCCCCGGTGAACGTACCGACGATGAGCTGCAATCCCAGGTATCGGTTTTGAGCGAGAAAGCTGCAACGCTATGAAGGTCTTTCTGGTTCCCAATTACTACAAGCAAGAGGCGGTCGAGAGCGGCCTGATGCTCGAGCTTTGGCTGACGCGCCAGGGCTATGAGGTCGCATGGGCTGCCGACCAGCGATCGAAGATTCAAAGCACGCCTGATATTGATGGCTCCGATCTGGTCATTACGCTCGGCGGCGACGGTACGTTGCTGCGCGCTGCCCGCATCCTCAACCATCGCGAGATTCCTATCCTCGGTCTTTCCTATGGTCACCTGGGCTTTTTAACTGCTGCGAGTCCAGAGGAGCGCGACATTCTGCAGGTCGTGAGCGACGCCCTGTCCGGTGAGCTGCACGTGAGCCGTCGCGCCACCATCGCCGCGGATATCGTGTCCGTGCGCGACGATGGCACGAAGGATGTCGTGCGCACGTTCGCCCTCAACGACATGGCACTCACACGCGGCCCCCTGTCCGATATGGTCGAGTTTGACATCACGGTGTCCGGCCATCATATCGATCGCCTGCGCGGTGACGGTGTTGTCGTTTCGACAGCGACCGGCTCCACCGGCTATGCGCTTTCCGCCGGTGGCCCCATCGTGAGCCCCGATTACACGGGCATGGTCTGCGTGCCCATTGCGCCGCACACCATTCAGGCCCGTGCCTTCTTGACTTCGCCGAGTGATGTCGTCGAAATCTTTATGTCTGATGACCGTCCGAGCGTTCCGGCGATCGCTATCGATGGACAGTTTATTACCTGCGACGGCACGGTCGAGAGCGTGGCGGTGCGCCGCGGGCCCGGAGATGTGCTGCTGCTCGATTACGGCCCCGAGAGCTTCTATAACTCGGTGAGCCGCGTATTCTACGGAGTCCGTCATGATCGATGAGCTGCAGGTTTCTAACATTGCACTCATTCGCGAGGCGACGCTGGTGCCGAGTGCCGGCCTGACTGTCCTGACCGGCGAGACCGGTGCCGGCAAGACCGCGCTGCTCTCGGCCCTCAAGCTTATTTTGGGCGAGCGCGCGGATTCGTCGACGGTGCGCGAGGGCGAGGCGCTGGCGAGCGTCGAGGCGCGCCTGTTTGACGGGCCGCACGACACGGAAGGCTTCACGGTCCAGCGTAGCCTTTCTGCCGAGGGTCGTAGCCGCGTGAAGATTGACGGCCGCATTGCCAGTGTGCGCGAGCTTTCCGAGCGTGTTGGCGTGATGATGGATCTGTGCGGCCAGCACGAGCACCAGCGCTTGCTCGATCCGGCGCATCACGTTGCGATGGTCGATGCCTGGGCGGGGCGCCCGGCACTCGAGGCGCTCGAGCACTACCGTGCTTGCTTTAAAGCCTCACGCGCGGCTGCCAAGGAGGTCCGTCGCGTCGAGGAGGCCTCGCGTGCGCAGGGGAGCCGCGTCGAGGAGGCGCGCTTTGCCCTCGAGCGCATCGGCGAGGTCGACCCTAAGCCGGGCGAGTATGAGGAACTCGAGGAACTGCTGCCGCGCTCCGAACATGCCGAGGTGCTGGTTGCCACAGCTAACGATGCCCATGCATCGCTTGCCGCCGAAGGGGGAGCGCTCGATGCCGTGAATGGCGCCGTGGCCGAGCTTTCACGTATGGCGGCCGTTGACCGCAAACTGGGCGACATTGCCGATGCGCTTTCGGATGCCTGTATCTCCCTTGAGGATTGCGCGAATGAGCTTCGTGCCTATCGCGATGGCGTCGCCTTCGACCCGCGCGAGCTCGCTCGCATGCGTGAGCGGTATTCTGACCTCAAGGGTCTGTTGCGTCAGTGGGGTCCCACTATGGACGATGTTTTTGCCATGCGCGATCGCTCGCAAGAACTGCTGTCTCTGGTCGATGATGGCGATGAGCAGATCAAAAAGGCGCGTGAGGCACTCGGGAGCGCCGAGCGCGAGTTGTTTGCCGCTGCCAAGGCACTTAAGCGCGCTCGCAATACGGCGGCCCCGCGCTTCTGCCACGAGGTTGGCCGCCAGATGGCTCGCCTGGAGATGGGCAGCGCCGAGCTCGTCTGGGAGTCGCGCGATCTTCCCCGTGCTGAGTGGACGCCCGTTGGTCCCTCGAGCTACGAGCTGCTATACCGCAGCGGTGCCGGTTTGACGCCGCGCCCCCTGCGCCGCATTGCGTCGGGCGGCGAGCTCAGCCGCGTCATGTTGGCAAGCAAAGTTGTCCTCGGTAATGCGGACGGTGTCGATACGCTGGTGTTTGATGAGGTTGATGCTGGTGTCGGTGGCTCCACGGCGCGTGCACTCGCGGGCGTGCTGGCTGATCTTGCTGCTACGCATCAGGTGATTGTCGTAACCCACTTGGCGCAGGTCGCCGTCATGGCTGACAAGCATTATGTTGTCAGCAAGGAACCGGGCGATGTTCCCCAGACGCATTTGGACGAGGTAACCGGCGAAGCGCGTACCGCCGAGATCGCCCGCATGTTGAGTGGCGATCAGTCCGAGGCAAGCTTGGCCCACGCAAAGCAGATGCTCGAAGAAGCTCGAGGTTAGGTCGTATCAGCGGTGTTGGTGGGACAAAATAGACTGAAATTTTTGTCCCACTACGCGTTTTACTCAACGACCTTATCCGGCTGGATGAGCTCCTCGTAGTAGCTTATATGTTCGCGAGCGTCTTCAATCTCGGGCAGTAGGAAGTTGTAGATGACTTCGATGATCATCGTGGCACTGATCTTAGAGAACGCAAAGTCGCCCGTCGTCAGCAGCGCTTCGTGGTTGACGGTATTAAAGGTGTAGTCTGCCAGACGCGCGAGCGGGGATTTGCTGTCGCTGCTGATGACGACTACGGTTGCGCCGCAGTTGCGAGCCGCTTTTGCCATGCGATTCAGTCGGCGCGATTTGCCGGAGTTTGAGATAAGCACGATGACGTCACCCGGGCGTAACGTGAGCGCAAAGCCGATTGATGTCTCGCTAATGGTGCTCGCCATGCAACGCAGGCCCAGCTGCGAAAACTTAAACGTCGCATCGAGCGCGACCGCGTTCGTATTGCCCACAGCTGCAAACTCAATAACCCCTGCATGCTTAAGGGCATGCACAACAGCCGCCAGCGTATCGTGGTCGATCCCGTCGATGGTCGCATTAAGCTCGCTGACCTTGGCAGCCAGGATGTTCTTGAGGCTCTGCTCCATATTGTCGAGCGAGACCTCGTCAGTCAGGCCCTCGTTACGCTGGCTTTCCAAATCCCTCGCCAACGAAAACTGAAAGCTGCGGAAGCTACCAAAGCCAAGCTTGCGGCAGAAGCGCGAAACGGTCGCCTCGGACGTGGCGGCGGCGCGCGAGAGCTGAGCCGCCGTGAGGCGTGGCGCCTCGGACTGGTGCTCCAATATATAGTCGACAATGCGCTGCTCGGACTCGCTGTATCCCTGATGGGTACTAATGAGGGAAAGTGCGCTCTTGCTACTATCGGTCATGGATGGCTCCTGGTTGGCATGAAAATCGGACTCGTTTTGTAATGCCATAGTATAGGGGGATTTTCAATTACAAGATACACCTTGCCGTTTCAAGTGTTGATGGTAAACTTTCACCTACCGTTTACTGTTATGAAAGAACCTTTCACCGGAGAATTGCACCTTGTCTCTTCTCACGCGGACGGTAGGTTGGTATCTTTCAGTTGTGGAAAAACGCGCATCGAAGCGCGTGTAGGGGAGCGCCCGCGGGCGCTATACTCAAGAAGGAGGGACACATGGCTAAGTTTGACATCATCGCTGCGACCGGTTGCCCGACCGGCATTGCGCACACCTTCATGGCGAAGGAGGCGCTGGAGAAGGCAGCTGCCGAGCGCGGTCTGACCATTAAGGTCGAGACTCATGGCCAGGTCGGTGTCGAGAACGAGCTCACAAAGAGCGAGATCGCTGGCGCCAAGGCTGTTGTCGTCGCAGCCGATAAGGATGTCCAGGCTGAGCGTTTCGCCGGCAAGCCCATGGTTTCCGTTGGTGTTTCCAAGGCCCTGTCCGTTGAGGCCGCCGGTAAGCTGATTGACCGCGCGCTCGCCGCTAAGGGCGACAGCACGGTTGCAGCCGCTGCCGATGTCGAGGACGAAGTCGAGGAGAAGGAGTCCATCGGCCACGTCATCTATAAGCACCTCATGAACGGCGTCAGCCATATGCTGGTCTTCGTCGTTGCCGGTGGTGTCCTGACCGCCGTTTCGTTCCTGTGGGGCATTACGTCCTTCGATTCGACGGCGTCTGACTACAACAGCTTTGCTGCGATGCTCAAGATCATCGGCGGCATCGCCATGAACCTTATGGTTCCGGTGCTTTCCGCCTACATCGCCGAATCCATCGGCAAGCGCCCGGCGCTCGTCCCCGGCTTCGTTGCCGGTATGATCGCCATCCAGGGCCTGCCTGTTAACGCCGAGACCGGCATGATCGACGCCGGTGGCGCCGGCGTGGGCTTCGGCTTCCTGGGCGGCATCGTCGGCGGCTTCCTCGCCGGTTATGTCATCCTGCTGCTCGAGAAGGTCTTTGCCGGTCTGCCCAAGAACCTGGACGGCCTCAAGGCTATCTTCCTGTACCCGCTGTTCTCGACGGCTATCGTCGGCCTGGTCATGCTCGGCATCTCCGGCCCCATGGCTGCCATCAATACCGCCATGATGGACTTCCTCAAGGGCCTGTCCGCCTCTGGCGCCGTTGTCCTGGGTCTTGCCATCGGCTGCATGTGCGCCTTTGACATGGGCGGCCCGGTCAACAAGGCTGCTTACGTCACCGGTACCGCTATGCTCACCGAGGCACTGGCTGCTGGCGTTGGCACCGATACCTACAACTTCGGCACCAACTTCATGGCTGCCGTCTCCGCCGCCTGCATCGTTCCGCCGCTGATCACCACCTTCGCCGTCGTTGTCGGCAAGAAGTACTTCAGCCAGGAGGATCACGACGCCGGTGTCGTCAACCTCATCCTTGGTTGCACCCACATCACCGAGGGCGCCATTCCGTTCATGACCAAGAACATCTGGCCCGTCATGCCCATCATGATGCTCGGTTCCTCTATCGCTTCGATCCTGACCATTATGTTCAACGTTCACGATCCGGCGCCTCACGGTGGCTTCCTGGTCCTGCCCGTTGTCGAGAACGGTCCGCTTTGGGTCCTCGCGATCCTCATCGGCGCCGTGGTCGGTGGCATCCTGTTCGTGGCCTTCAAGAAGTACGACTTCGAGAAGAATCAGAAGGCCGCTCCTGCAGCCAAGCCCGTTGAGGCCCCCAAGGCCGCTGCCGTCGAGGCCCCCAAGGCCGAGGTTGCCGACTTCGTGAAGGTCGAGAATGTCTTTGTCGCTGAGGACTTCGCTTCTCGTGACGAGGCTCTGAGCTTCGTTTCCAACCAGGCCGTCAAGGCCGGTATCGCAAGCGACGCCGACGCCGTGATGAACGCCTTCCTGGCCCGCGAGGCCGAGGGCACCACGGGCATGATGGAGGGCTTCGCCATCCCGCATGCCAAGTCCGACGCCATTACCGAGGCTGCCGTCATCGTCGTCAAGGACGAGTCCGGTGTGACCGGTTGGGATACCATGGACGGCGCTCCTGTCAACGTGGCTATCGCCCTGCTCATCCCCGGTGCCCAGGCCGGCACTACGCACCTCAAGATCCTGTCCAAGGTCGCCGAGGCGCTCATGGACGAGGACTTCCGTGCCACTGTCAAGGGTTCCACCGACGCCGCCGAGATCGCCAAGACGATCAACGCCCGCCTGGTCTAATCCCGCAACACGCGAATACCATCGCCCCCTGTATATAAGGCGGAGTCCCTCTCCAGGGCCTCCGCCTTTTTCGAAACAGAGAACGCATCGGTTATCCCATCAGCCAGAATTCCTTTCAGCTGACATTGCTCTGGACCGACCGAGTTTCCGCAGCTTGCCCGCCGGGCGGGGCGATTAAGTTTGTCGCGAGTTCCGCACGCAAAGGAAAGCACTTAATGTGCTTTCCGTCTTGCGCAGGACTGTAGAGCAGCAAACTTAACCGCCCCGCCCGGCGGGCGAGCGCAGGGATACGACATCTGTCCAACAATTCGTGTGAAACACAATGAAAAACCGTTTGATGTGAGTTAATATAAACAACGTCGTGAATCTGACTCCTGCCACATGCATGACAGGGGTTAAACACAAAAAAGGAGTCAACTATGGTTTCTGAGAAGGCTACCCTCGTTAATCCTCAGGGTCTGCACATGCGTCCGGCTGGTCTGTTCGCCTCCACCATGGGCAAGTACGCCTGTGACGTGACGGTCGTCACCCCCGAGAAGGAGGTTAACGGCAAGTCCCCGATGGCCCTCATGGCTGCTGGTATCCCCTGCGGTACCGAGGTCGAGGTCAAGTGCGACGGCGCCGACGAGGCCGAGGCTCTGGCTGCTGCCATCGAGCTCATCAAGAGCGGTCTTGGCGAGTAGAACTCAAACGGGTCGCATGTTGAACAACTAAGTTCATATTTGGGGGCGCAGTGACCTGTTGTAAGGTAGCTGCGCTCTTTTGTCATGGATATGGCAAAACGCTTTATCACATGACACGGAGAGAGGAATGGGAATGTATCAGGGAGTCAACGCTTCCGAGGGCATCGGTATCGGCACCGTCATGGTCGCCGTCGATCCCGACTTGACGTTTGAGCCGCACGAGGTTGCTGATTCGGCAGCAGAGAAGGAGCGCTATCAGTCCGCTCTTTCGGTCTTTTGCGAGAAGACCCAGGCTCAGGCCGACCACATGAAGGAGACGGTGGGCGAGGCCGAGGCCGAGATCATGAGCGGACACATTGTCCTGGCTCAGGACCCGGGCATGACCGATGCCATCAACGCCGCCATTGACGGCGGTACCTGCGCCGAGCAGGCGCTCATGGACACCTCGACCATGTTCGAGAACATGTTCCTGTCCATGGACGACGAGATGTTCCGTCTGCGCGCGGCCGACATCGCCGACATCCGCACCGGTATTCTGGCCGAGCTGCTGGGCAAGGAGGTCGTCGACCTCTCCGTCCTGCCCGAGAACACCGTCGTTGTCGTGCACGACCTTACGCCGTCCATGACCGCCACGATCGATAAGGCCCACGTTGCCGGTATCGTCACCGAGACCGGTGGCCGCACGTCGCATTCCGCGATCATCGCGCGCGCCCTCGAGATCCCGGCTGTCCTTTCGGTTTCCAACAGCTGCACCGCGCTGCGCAACGGTATGACCGTTGTCGTCGACGGCGGCAAGGGTATCGTCGAGGCCGATCCCGACGAGGAGACGCTCGCTGCCTACACCGCCAAGGCCGAGGCCTTCGCTGCCGAGAAGGCAGCCCTCGAGGCCTTCCGTGGCAAGCCGTCCGTGACTGCCGATGGCATCAAGAAGATCATCGCCTGCAACATCGGTAACCCCGATGACGTGCCCAACGCGCTCGATCACGACGCCGAGGCCATCGGTCTGTTCCGCTCCGAGTTCCTGTTTATGGACTCTGCTGAGCTTCCTTCCGAGGAGGAGCAGTTCAACGCCTACCGTAAGGTCGCCAGCGCGCTCAAGGGCGCTCCGGTCATCATCCGCACGCTCGATGTGGGTGGCGACAAGGAGATTCCGTATCTGCACATGGTCAAGGAAGATAACCCCTTCATGGGCTTCCGCGCCGTGCGTTACTGCCTGGCCAATCCCGACCAGTACAAGGTCCAGCTCCGCGCTTTGCTGCGCGCTAGCGCCTTCGGTGACGTCAAGATCATGATCCCGCTCGTCACCTGCGTCGAGGAGGTCTTGGCTGTCAAGGAGCTCGTCGAGCAGTGCAAGGCCGAGCTGACCGAAGAGGGTCGCAAGTTCAACGAGAACATCGAGGTCGGCATTATGGTCGAGACGCCCGCCGCTTCGCTGCTCGCAGACCGTCTGGCCGAGGTCGCCGACTTCTTCTCCATCGGCACCAACGACCTGATCGGCTACACCATGTGCGCCGACCGTGGTAACGACACCATCTCCAACCTGTACCAGGTTTACTATCCCGCCGTGCTCCGCTCGCTCAAGAACATCATCGAGAGCGGCGTGAAGGCCGGCATCATGGTCGGTATGTGCGGCGAGGCCGCTGCCGATCCGCTGCTCGAGCCGCTGCTGATCAGCTGGGGCCTGGAGGAGTTCTCGATGAGCGCTCCGTCGATCCTGCGCGCCCGCAAGACCATCAGCCAGTGGACCAAGGCCGAGTGCGACGAGCTCGCCGAGAAGGCACTCGCCTGCAACACCGCCGCCGAGGTCAAGGCGCTGCTCGAGTCCGCAGCTCGCTAATTTGGTATCAGAGGTAACCGCGTGGTTGGAATGGGCCGGCCACGCGGCCCTCACATATACAGGGGGTACTGTAAATGTTCTACACGCTAACCGCTAACCCGGCTGTCGACATGACGGTTTCGAGCTCTCCGCTCGAGCCCGACGAGAACGTCCGCACCGGCTCGGCCAGCTACACGGCTAACGGCAAGGGCCTCGACGTGTCCTTCGCCTTTAAGAAGATGGGCGTCGACACCGTCGCGCTCGGCTTCTTCGCTGGCTTCACGGGCAAGTTCATCGTCGAGGAGGTCATGAACCTGGGTTGCCTCTGCCGCCCGGTCTGGACCGACGGTATCACGCGCATCAACACCTACGTCAACGATGGCCAGCACGAGTACGGCATCCTGAACCCGGGTGCTCCGATCACGCCGCAGCACCAGGAAGAGCTCTACAACATCCTGGACACCGCGGGCGATCTCGAGTGCCTGATCGTCTCCGGCTCCGTGCCTCCCAAAGCTACGCCCGACTTCCTGGCTAAGGTCATGGAGCACGCTCAGGCTCGTGGCGCCGACGTCGTCCTGGACCTGTCCTCCGACAAGCTCAAGGAGCTCGCTCACAAGAAGCCGCTGCTCATCAAGCCGAACCATCACGAGATGAAGGCCATTTTCGGCGTGCCGGTCGACACCGACGACGAGGTCCGCGTTGCCATGAAGATGGCTCACGACGCTGGCGTTCAGAACGTGCTGCTCACCCGTGGTAGCCGCGGCGACGCTTACTTCTCCAACGGCGAGGACATCTGGTACGCCAAGCGTGAGTTCAACATCAAGCTGGTTTCTTCCGTCTGCGCCGGCGACTGCACCCTCGCTGCGTTCCTGCACAAGTGGTACAGGGATCGCGACAACGTCGAGGAGGCCATGAAGCTCGCTATGGCCACCGGCGCCAACGTTGCCGAGTCCGTCGGCATTGGCGACTTTGGTCACGTGGACGAGTACAGCAAGCGCGTTGCTGTCCGCAAGCTCGATCGTCAGTAATCGAAACGCGACAAATTCGTGCGCATGTGGCGCCCCGGTTTCGGCTGGGGCGCCTTTTTGTTCCGCCACGGGGGAGAGGAGTCCCGCTGTACTTCACCGCTTCCACACCGTTCGCCGAGTTGTCCTAGCCTTTTACCGATGCGTGTAATATACTTTCATTAACACGTTGCTTCGTGAAAGGAACATTCATGATTTACACGCTCACTGCAAATCCCGCCATTGACTACAACATCGCCTGCGACGGCCTTGCTGCCAACACCGTCACGCGTACCCGCAACGCCGTCTACACGCCCAACGGCAAGGGCCTCAACGTCTCGTTTACGCTTGACCACTACGGTGTCGACACCACGATCCTGGGCTTCTTCGCCGGCTTCTCGGGCGAGTTTATCGTCAAGGGCGCCGAGGCCCTGGGCGTGCCCGTCAAGCCCGTGTGGACCGACGGCATTACGCGCGTCAACGTGTTCCTCAACGCCGGCCCCGACACCGAGTACAACATGGTCAACGCCGGTGCCGCTATCAACGAGGCCAACGAGCAGGAGATGTTTGAGCTCATCGATTCGCTCGATGACATGACCTGCCTGGTCATCAGCGGCTCGCTGCCTCCCAACACCTCCGAGGGCTTCTTGGCCGAGGTCCTGCGCCGCGTCAAGGCCAAGGGGGCCGAGTTCGTCCTCGACATCTCGAGCCATCAGCTGGCAGACCTCATTGCCATGGAGCCGCTGCTGATCAAGCCCAATGACGATGAGCTGCTCGACATCTTTGGCATTAAGGTGAGCGGTGGCGACGACGAGTCCGTCAAGGGCGCGATGGCCGAGCTGCACGCCAAGGGCGCCAAGAACGTGCTGCTGACCCTCGGTGGTGCCGGTGCGTACTTCTCCAACGGCGAGCATATCTGGTTTGCCAACCGCACCTTCGACGTCAAGCTGCTGTCGACCGTCTGCGCCGGCGATTCCTCGCTGGCCGCCTTCCTGTCCGTGTGGCACGACGCCCCCGAGCGAGTCGAGGATGCCTTGCGTCTTTCGATGGCCACCGGCGCCAACGTGGTCGAGTGCCCCGGTCTGGGCGATTTTGCCAAGGTGGACGAATATAAGAAGCACATCGAGGTTCGCCAGGTCTGCTAACCGCATCGAAAAATCGCTGCCGAACACCCGCTTTGGATCTCCGAGGCGGGTGTTTTTTGTGCACTGAACGCATATGGCGTCTGCTGTCTCGTTTTATCTAATCGACGACGCGATTGCGTGTGCGCGCTTTCTCGTTTCTTGTTAGACTTCTTGAGAACCATCGATTAACGTTCACAAGTGCAGGAGGCCATAGGCATGTGCAATGTTTCGCTTAACGGTACTCAACCGTCCGATGCGTCCCTGCGCGTCCTGCGCGCGCTTGAGGCGGCTGGTCTTGAGGCTTGGTACGTGGGCGGTTGGGTGCGCGACGCCCTGATGGGGTGCCCCAGCCACGATGTTGATATGTGCTGTAGCGGCCTGTGGCAGGAGTCCAAGGCGGCGCTCGAGGCCGCTGATATCGCGGTTGTGGAGTCGGGCATTAAATTTGGCGGAATCACGGCTATTTCCGATGGCGAGCGTATCGAGGTCACCACGTACCGCCTGGATGGCTTTTACACCGATGGGCGCCATCCCCAGAGTGTTGAGCGTGCCGCCTCGCTCGAGGACGATCTGGCCCGCCGCGACTTTACCGTCAACGCCATGGCCTGGCATCCCGAGCGCGGGCTTGTCGACCGCTACGACGGCCAGGGTGACTTGGAGCGCAAGCTGATTCGCGCTGTCGGTGATCCCAAGCGTCGCTTTAACGAGGACGCCCTGCGCATGCTGCGTGCGGTGCGCTTTGCCTGCCGTCTGGACTTTATGATTGAGCCCGAGACTAAGCGTGCGCTTGCCGAGTGCGCGCCGCTGCTCGATGCCGTGGCGCGCGAGCGTGTGGGTATTGAGCTCGAGGGCATTCTTTCGACCGGTCATGGGGGAGACGCGATGCTGCGCTACCCCGAGCTCATCTGCGCCGCCGTGCCCGAGTTGGCGGCGGGTCGCGGGTTTGATCAACGCAGTGTCTATCATGCTTTTAACGTCTACGAGCATATCGCCCGCGTGCTGACGGTGGCAGGGGAGCTGGCGCTGTGCGACGGCGTCGTGCCATCGTCGAGCCTTATGTGGGCGGCGTTTTTGCACGATGTCTCCAAGCCCGAGTGCTTTACGGTCGATCACGCCGGCAGCGGACACTTCTACGGTCATCCAGAGCTCGGCGCCAAGAAGGCGCGCGTCATTATGGATCGCCTGGCGCTCTCGCACGACTTGGTGCGCGACGTGTGCCTGCTCATCAAATACCATGACAAACCGCTGCGTTCCGAGCGCTCCTGCCTGCTCAATATGATGCGCTTGCTTTCTGGCGAGGGCGTCGACACGGCCCGTCTGATTGACGAGCTCATGGACCTTAAGCGTGCTGACACGCTCGGCAAGGCCCCGTCGTGCTTCTATTACGTTGAGACGATTGAGGAGATGCGCGCGATGGCGCACGAGCTGCTGAAGGCAGGGGAGCCCTATACGCTCAAGATGCTCGCCATCAACGGCGGCGACCTGATCCGTGCCGGAGTCAAGCCCGGGCCGGAACTGGGTCAGCTTCTCAACTCCGCCCTCGACGCCGTGATCGAAGACAACATTCCCAACGGTCGCGAAGCTCTTTTGGTCCATCTCAACTTGAATTAGCTACCTAGTTTACCTGCGTGTTCCATAACCTGCCGACAATTTTTCGGCAATTTGGAATTTCTTCTTGCGCTGACGTTTTTTGTCCCGTAATATATTTCCTCGCAGCACGGCAGTGCAGATGTCATGTGGCCCGTTCGTCTAGCGGTTTAGGACGCCGCCCTCTCAAGGCGGAGATCACCAGTTCGAATCTGGTACGGGCTACCACTTCTTTTCTGCTGAGGCTTCTGGCCCGTTCGTCTAGCGGTTTAGGACGCCGCCCTCTCAAGGCGGAGATCACCAGTTCGAATCTGGTACGGGCTACCACGCATCTGATACCCGGTCTTCCCATGGAAGGCCGGGTTTTTTGTTATCAACCAATCGTCTGCAATTCCCGTTTGAACCAGAGCTTTGCGTTCTGCCTATGGCCCTTACGGGTACAATATCCAAGATATTTTGACTGTTAGAAGGAGTCTCATGACGGAGTCCTCTCAGCATACGTCTAAGCCCCAGGTCGAGGTTGAGGCCTCGGGCGGAGATGACAATAAGAGCGCACGCCGCGGCGCCATCTTTATCGGCGTCGTGCTGGTGGGTTATATCGTCTATCTGGTGGTAACCGGGCAGATGGGGCAGTTCTGGGCCGCTATGTCGAGCGTCCAGGCGTCATGGCTCGTTGCTGCATGCTTCTGCATGTTCTTGTACCTCTTCTTTGGCATCGTGGCGTACGCGATTGCCGTTTGGCTCGATCCTAATTCACCCGTCGGCATCCGCGACCTGATTTCGGTCGAGGCGAGCGGCATCTTCTTTGGCAACCTGACGCCCATGATGATGGGCTCGACTCCCGCCCAGATCTACCGCCTGACCAAGGCGGGCCAAAATGTCGGCGAGGCCGGAGCAACGCAGTTCACGCGCTTTATCGTGTACCAGTTTGGTCTCGTTGCCTGGGGCGCTATCCTACTGCTTGCTCGCATGCCGTTTTTTGCCGAGCGCTATGGCGACATGACGCTGCTGTGCGTCTTTAGCTTTGGCGGGCACTGCTGCATCTTGCTGGGTATCTTTGCCGTTGCGCTCATGCCTAAGACCGTCACGCGCGTCGCCCATTGCATCATTAATTGGCTCGAGCGCATAGGCGTCTCGTCCACAAAGATTGAGGGATGGCGCACGTTTGTCGATAGCGAGATCTACTCCTTCTCCGAGAAGTTCAAGCTTTCAGCCGGACATTTTTCTTCCATGCTGCTCACCGTGTTTATCACCATGCTGCAGCTCGCGTTTTTCTATCTGGTGCCGTATTTCTTGATGCTTGCCTTTGGCCACCACGAGGTCGACTTTTTCTCGGTCATGGCCGCGAGCGCCTTTGTCCAGCTGCTGAGCTCTGCGGTTCCCTTGCCCGGTGGAACTGGTGGCGCTGAGGGCGGCTTTGCATTGTTCTTGGGTCATTTCTTTGGGTCGGCTTCGACCGCCGGCTATCTGCTGTGGCGCCTCATTACGTTTATTGCGCCGACCATTTTGGCTGCGCCCCTGCTGGGACTTAAGAGCGCCCACAACGAGAGCATCCATGCGCGCTGGGATCGTGTGATGCGCAAGCTCGGCCGCACGCCTCAGACGCCCTCTGCGCCTACTAAGCCGCACCCCACGAATGCTGTTACCGTTGATCCCAAGAAGCACGCTCAGAAGGCTTCTGGGACCGCTAAGCCGGCTCATAAAGCCTATGTGCGCCAGACAGGCGATGGTATTCGCGTATCTCCGTCGGTACTCAATAAGAAGAAGCACCCTAAGTTGCAGTAGGGTAGTCGTGCGTTCTTCATGATGCGGGGCATATTTGTGCTGTATGGGGGATAATCCTCTTACGTAGATTTTCTCTCATCTGTTGATGAATGCTCGCATATCGAAGGGACACGCCCATGGCAACCAGCAAACCGCGTCTTGATCGTCGCATAGTTCGCAGCCGCAATGCCATCCTTTCGGCTTTCGAGCGCCTGCTCATGGAAAAGCCGCTGGCAGACATTACGGTGAGTGCCATCGCGCGCGAGGCCAATGTCGACCGCAAGACCTTTTACGTTCACTTTGGTACGGTTGACGGCCTGCTTGATGCCATTGCCGTCGATGTGGTGGAGATGATTGTAGACTCGGTCGAGAAAACCCTTGCTTCCATGGATGGCGACACCAACGAGCGCGCTCTTGGCGCGGCGGCGACCTTCTTTAAAACCGTTAACGAGGCACTGTGCAACAACTTGGTGCTCAATCGTCAACTGATCGAGAACATTCCGCTCGATGATTTTATGGCTCGTCTTCGTGTGCCGCTCGAGCACGAGATTGCCGAGCGCGATCTGCTGCCCCAAGGTCTCAAGGACGAGATGTTCGACTACTATCTGGCGTTTTTGCTGTCGGGTATTATCGGTATCTATCGCACGTGGGCGCTGTCTGACGGCTCGGTTCCTATCGAGCGCGTCTCGGAGGTCGCCAACGACCTGACTCTTAATGGCCTGTCGAGTCTGGAATCTCGCTTGGAATAGCATTGATAATTCAACAACTTAAAGAAGTTGCGGTGGAATAGGGATTGTTTTGGCTATTGGAAGGCCGATCTAGTCCCTATTTCACCGCAACTTAGGAAAACTGTTTTGATGGTAAGGCGGAGCAGCCTCGAAGATGAGCTTCGAGGCTGCTCCGCTTCATTTCAGAGCGTTTGTCGTGTGAAGCGGCATTAATCGCCGTTTTTGAGTGTGCGGCCTTGTTTTTCGAACTTGTGCATGTCGCTATCGGCCATACCCTGCGACTTGTCCTCGTGACGCTTGGTGTATAGCGGATCGTCGGAGTCGTTCCAGATGCGGTCGGCGACAGGTGACCATGCCTCGGCGGCAGCCTGGGTCTTTTCGCGCAGCTGCTCGGGTGACTCCTTCTCGATGAGATCGGTGCTCATTGCGCCACTCTCGGCGACCAGTTTGGGCAGCACGTCGGGATTCTCGAGCATGGGGCATGGCTTGAGGTAGTTGTCGTTGAACGGCATGTTCTCGTAGTACTTCATAAAGAGGGGAGAGCGCAGCGCGTCGAGTAAGCTCACATCGTGGATGTTGGCGTTTGAGTAGTGGATGAACACGCACGGCTCCACGTCTCCGGCGGCGTTGATGTGCAGGTAGCGGCGACCTCCGGCGATACATCCGCCTACAAACTCGCCATCGTTTTGAAAGTCGAGCGTAAACAGCGGTTTCTTCTCGCGCATTTCACGGATAAAGTGATACATGTGCTCGCGCTGCTTGGACGTGGGCATGAGCTCGGGGGTTGCGTTGCGGCCAACCGGCATAAAGTGGAAGTACCAGCAGAAGAGTGCTCCCTCGCCGATCATCCAGTCCATGTTCTCCTCGGTAGCAACCGTATCGGCATTGGCGCTGGTCCAACAGGTGGAGATACCAAACGGCAAGTCGCGCTCGCGCAGGAGTTTCATGGCGTGCTCGATCTTTGTGTAGGTACCCTCGCCGCGACGGGCGTCGGTGGTGTGCTCATTGCCCTCGGCGCTGATGGCAGGGACAAAATTACCTACGCGAATCATGTCGTCGCAGAAGGTCTCGTCGATCAGCGTGGAGTTGGTAAAGCACAGGAATGCGCAGTCCTGGTGCTTCTCGCAAATCCGGATGAGGTCCCGCTTGCGCACTAATGGCTCGCCACCAGTGTAGATGTAGATGTGGGTACCCAGAGCTTTGCCCTGCGTAACAATAGAGTCGATGTCTTCGAACGAGAGATTCTGCTTGTAGCCGTACTCTGCGGCCCAGCAGCCCGTGCAATGCAGGTTGCAGGCGCTCGTGGGATCGAGCAGGATGGCCCACGGAATATTGCACTGGTACTTTTCGCGGTTTTTTTCCTGCTCTGGCCAAGCAAGCAGGTTAGCGTCGACAATGAGGGTCTTAAGCAGTTTGGTTCGCATCTGGGGATTAAGGCTGAACACACGCATGATCAGGTCATACCAATTGCCGCGGCTCTTGATGACATTGGTGAATGCCTCTCGCTGTACAGGAAATACGCGATTGGGGACCAGCTTGTTCACGAGGTCCATGATTTTGTCGATATTTTCTTGCGGGTTGTCGTCGAGATAATCGATGAGCTTGTTGAGCGCTGCACGCTCTGGTGACTGTGTAAGCGACATGGGCATATCCTTTCACGTGCGCCTTGTGTATGATAATACCCACTTGTGGATTAAACGAAGTATAAAGATTTGCAATGTGTCTATTCAACGAATCAATTTGATTTGGGGTGACGCGTTATAGCGGACGCTCTCTAAGTTGCGGTGAAATAGTGTCAGATGGGGATGCGGACGATTTCTTGGACCGCGCCTAGGCGTATCCATTTGGAATCCTCCGATGCGCCTTCGCACGCTCGCATAACCTCGATACCATGCGAGCGTGCGAACTCGACGAGCTCTGCGTTGCGGGCGTTTATGGTGCCGAAGGCGGCGGGGCACACGATAAGGCGCGTGCAGTGGACGAGGAGCTCTTTGGCGCGGGCTATGGTTTTATCCCCGATCGGCTCGAAGGCGCGCTCGGCCACGCATTCCGTCGCCAGGTCGCGCGCGAGCTCGCAGTCGATGTCCCCTTCGTGCAGAACGCCCGCGTAGAACGCCTTGCCCTGCCGGATGAGCTGGCGAAACACAGCCGACCCCGTACCTGCGCCGGCGATGACGAACGTGTGCGCATCGCCGTGCGGGCGCCCAATTTCCACGCTGCCGAAGCGCTCGTTGAAGGTGCCATGTTGAAGGCCGTAGAGCTCGCCAATCGTCTCGCGCGTGAATATGTCCTCGGGTGCGCCGGCGCGGAAGACCCGGCCGTCCTTCACGCAAATCACCTTGTCGGCGCTTTTCTGCGCGAGCTCGAGTTCGTGGATGGACATGATGACAGCAACATTCCGCGATTTCGCAAGGTGGCGAAGTATTCGTAGCAGGTCGATCTGGTAGCGGATATCGAGATACGACGTGGGCTCGTCTAGCACGAGCACGCGCGGATCCTGCGCGATGGCGCGTGCGAGCATGACGCGCTGGCGTTGCCCGTCGCTTATCTGCATGAAGTCGCGCTCGACAAGCTCTTCCACATGTGCGGTTTTCATGGCCTCGTCGACCCGACTTTGGTCGTCGGGCGAGAGTGTGCCCATTCGCCCGGTGTAGGGATGCCTTCCCGCCTCTACGATATCGCGGCAGGTGAGGAGCTCGGTCCGGGGGCGATCTGTCAGCATAACGGCAAGGTTTCTTGCGAACTCCGCCGTCTTCCATCGGGAAATCTCCCGCCCGTCGAGCTCGACCGTGCCGGCAAGCGGTGCCAGATGGCGTGTGATGGTTTTCAAGATGGTCGACTTGCCCGAGCCGTTCGGCCCGATGAGCGCCACGACGTCGCCCGCGCGAACCTCCAGATTGACGCCTTCGACTACAACCTTCTTGTCGTAGCCCGCCGACAGGTCGCTTATGCGGAAAAGCGGCGCTCCGTCAGCCTGCGTTTCGACCGGGGTTTCGAGGTTCGACTCCCCTCCGAGCGTTTTGGGCCGCGGCACGAATTCCCCCATTTACCTCACCCGCTTCTTCAACATGAGCACGATAACCACCGGCGCGCCGAAGATGGCGGTGACGGCGCTGATGGAAAGCTCGACGGGAGAGAACAGCGTGCGCGCGATCAAATCGCAGCCCGCGCAGAAGATGGCGCCTCCCAAGAAGCACGCAGGAATCACGCGGATGGGCTTCGACGACTTCAGCGCCGACTTAACGAGATGCGGAACCGCGATGCCTACGAACGACACCGGACCAGCGAACGCGGTCACGCAGGCGGAGAGCATGCTCGCTAGAAGGACGAGCACCACGCGGAAGCGTGCGACGTTCACGCCGACGCTTTTCGCGTAGGCTTCTCCCAGCTGGAAGGCGGAAAGGGGCTTCGATATCGCGAATACGCATGCGCTCACGGTGATCACCACGACCGCGATGACCGCGACGTCGTCCCAGCTCGAACCAGAGAAGCTACCCAAAGACCAGTTGTGCAGGTTCACGATGGACTGGTCGTCGGCGAAGGCGATGAGGAAGTTCGTCGTCGCCGAGCAGATGTATCCCACCATGACGCCCGCCACGATGAGCATGGCCATGGAACTTATGCGCCGTGCGATGAGGAGCACGAAGCCGATGGTGATAAGCGAGCCCAGAAACGCTGCGGCCACCATGGCCGGCGAGGACATGGCCTGGTTCGCGCCTAGAAGTACGATCATCGTAAGCGCGACGACGAACTTTGCGCCCGAGGAGACGCCCAAGATGAACGGGTCGGCGATAGGGTTGTTGAAAAACGTCTGCAGCAGGAACCCGGAGAGCGAAAGTGCCCCGCCGAGAAGCACGGCTGAAAGCACGCGCGGCAGGCGAATCTCCCAGATGACCTGGCTTTCCATGGAATTGGCCGCGCCGCTCGAAAGGATGCCGGGGATGTGGTCTGCGGACACGAGCACGCTCCCGATGCACAGGTTAGCCCCGACGAGCACGATGAGGGCAACAGCGAGCAGCGCCGTCACGACGCGACACCGCGCGGCGCGCCCCGATTCGTCGTATGCCATGGAAAGTCGGCTTCTCATGGTGCTAGCCGAGCTTCCTCAGATAATGGAAGTCGCTCGCGTCATCGCCGGTGAACGCCCCGTGCAGCTCGTCGATAATGTCGGCGGTAGAAGTCATCTGCTGGTACATGTCGGCGCTTGTGACCCAGACGTTGCCGTTCTTCACGGCTTTGAACTGCGACAATAGCGCGTTTTTGCCTACGAAGTCGTTCAAGGTGGCAACCGATTCGTCGATGGTGCCGTTGTAGACGATGATGTCGGCATCCTTTGCCGTCGCGTAGAAGCGCTCCATTTCGAGCGTTACTGACGAACCTGACGTCGACGCCGTCTGCGCGTCATCGAGCGCGTAGCTGCCGCCTGCAAGCTCGATCATCTGCGCCACGTAGTCGCCCGCCCGCCGCGTGACGGCGGTCCCGTTCGAGTTAATGTAGAAATACGCCACGGTTTTACCTGACGATGCGAGCCCCGACGTTTGCTCGACGCGGGCCTTCTGTTCGTTGAACAGGTGCGCGGCCTCGTCTTCCTTGTCGAACAGGACGCCGAAAAGCTTAATCCACTCGATGCGCCCGAGTGGTTCGGGCTCACTCGACGACTGTTCGGTGAGCACGACGAGCCCGAGCTTCTGCAGCTTTTCCTTCACATCGGGCGTGTGGTTGATCATGGTGTTCTCGATGGCGAGCGTGCAGCCCGAGGCCGATATTCGCTCGTAGTCGGGCGCGCTGTACTTGCCGCCGTAGGCGATCGCCCCACTTTCGAGCGCGCTTTTGAAGCCCGCGACCGAGCAATCGTCGGCTTTCGTGCCCGACATGAGGATATTGTCGTTCGCATCGAGCGCGTCGACCAGGCACATCGTCGCCGACGACACGAGGTACACCTTGTCGGCGGGGCGCCTTATGACCGCGATGTCGGAGCTCAACCCATCAGGTACCTTCGCATCTTGCGGCACCACGAGGAAGCGCTCCCCGTTCGAAACGCAGATAAGCCGCAGGCCGCCTTCGAACTCGTCGACAGTGAAGTGCTCGGCGTATTCTAGCTGAAGCGTTCCCGTCGGCTCCCAGCCGCAGCCCAAATCGGTGTTGTGGAAGTCGGCCGCGGCGCCTGAAGCCGTTCCCGCAGGGGAGCCGCCACTTGCATCGTCGCCCGATTTCTCCTTCATGGTGGATGAGTCGAAGTGGAGCGTGTAATCGATGGTGTGCGGCGTCGACATGGCGACGGTCTCGGCCGACACGGCGATGTCCTCGTCGAGCGTGACGGGTATCTCGAATGTGGAGTTGCCGCCGTCGTTTACGGGCGCGTAGTCCACGCCGTCGACGGTCATCTTGTCGTAGTTCGAACTCGACCAGGTGATGGTCGCGGTGTAGGTGTCGCCATCCTTCACAATTGTGGTGGGTGAGGCGATGCTTGCGCGCCCTGACCCGCCGGAAAGCGAGACACTCACAGTGTATTCCTGAGAGCCCGCCGTGCCACCGGTCGCGTTCGGGCTCGCACTGCACCCCGCGAAGGGAAGCGTGAGCAGGGCGACGAGAACGCAGGCGATTGCGCGCGCCGCGATGCTGCGGCGCTTCCTGCTTTCCCCCTTGGGAAGAATCGACCGCATGGCGTTACTTCAGTGCGTCGGCGCGCAGATCGACGCCGGCGGATTCGAACACGAGCGTGCGGTCGTACCACTGCCCTTTTCTAATGCTCCACGCGGCGCAGGCGGTGTCCTCGTCGAGCGCTTCAACGGGCACGTCGTAGGTGTACTTGCCTTCCGCATTTTCCACATAGGGGATGAAGTCGGCCTCGCTCGCGGCGGCAGCCTCGTCGCCCGTGCCCATGAAGAGCTTGCCGTAGCCCGTGCCGGAAAGTGTCATCACGCAGTGCATGGAGCCGTTTTCCACGATGAGCTGGGCGTCCACAATCCTGAACATGTTCGAGCTGGAATCTACGGTGATCGGATAGGTGCCGTCGGCCACCTTGTCGGCGGTGATGGGGGCAGCGCTTGCGCCCTCGGGCGCATCGGCCGCCTGTTCGGTCTTTTCCTGGGAATCGGCATCGCTTGCCTTTGCGCTGTCGATTGAATTTCCGCCGCAGCCGGCGAGCGAGAACGCGAAAAGCGCCGCCGACAGGGCGAAGGCGAGGGTTTTCTTCAACATGGAGTGGTTCCTTTCAATCGCTTCGACCGCCCGCGCCGTGCGGTGGGCGGGCGGGATGCGAATGCAACGGGCATGCGCCGTCAGTCGGGGAAGGCGCATGCCCGTTGCACGGGGACGCGACCGGCGCCACCGTGCGCGGCGAGTTTACAGCTTGGCGATGGCGTCGTCCACGTGCGAGACGTAGATGTCGTCGACCGCGACGTTCTGTCCCAGACCCTGGAGCAGGCACGTCACTTCGAAGCCGGCGGCCACGAACTTCGCAGCCCAGCTGTCGGGGTCGGTCTCGTCTGCCATGTCGTTGTTCGCGTGGTCGCCCGCGACCACCATGAACGGCGCGAGCACGGCCTTCTTGTAGCCTGCGGCGCTCGCGGCGGCGATAACATCCTCGCAGGTCGGTTCAGCCTCGACGGTGCCGACGAAGAACTGCGTCAAGCCCTCGTTCTTGAACACTTCCTGCATCTTGGCATAGTCGGCGTTGGAATCGGCTTCGGTGCCGTGGCCCATGAGGCACAGCGCCGTCTTGCCGTCGTCGAAGGACGCCATGTTCTCCTTAATGGCTGCGGCCACCTTCTTGTAGTCGTCGTCGGAGGTGAGCAGCGGGTCGCCGAGCGAGATTTTGTCGAACTTGTCGGCGTACTTGTCGAGCTCGTCTTTCACGTCGGTGTATTCCAGGCCACCCATGAGATGCGTCGGCTGCACGACGATTTCCTTCACGCCGTCTTCCACGCAGCGGTCGAGCGCCTCGGTCATGTTGTCGATCGTGATGCCGTCGCGCTTCTTCAGCTTGTCGATGATGATCTGCGCGGTGAAGGCGCGGCGGATGTCGTAGTCCTGCCAGTACTTCTCGCGGATAGCGTCTTCGATGGCGCCGATGGTGATGTGGCGCGAGTCGTTGTAGCTCGTGCCGAAGCTCGTGACGAGGATGACCGGCTTCACGGCCTTCTCCTTTTCACTCGATTTCTCGGAACTCGCGGAGGTGTTGGAGCAGCCCGCGAGCGCGACTCCGGCGAGCGCGACGGCTCCGGTTGCTGCGGCGCCCATGAAGCCGCGGCGTGACATCTGGTCGGACATGGTTTTTCCTTTCCTCGGTTTGCCGGTCCCCCGGCGATAGTTGCTTGTCGGCACAAGCGAAAGAAAAGCGCACCCCTCGGGGTTCACAAGGAGCTAACGCCACGGCGATGCCGTGAGGAAAAGGCGAAGCAGTCTGGCTTGGGGCGCGAGGCGGTTCGCCCGCGCGTCCTATACAGTAATGTCCCTTGCCCAGGATTCCCACCTGGTTCCCTCCGCAAGCCAGCGCGGGCTGTGCGGGCGCCGCGCCGGTCATTTCCTTTTATCCGATTGTCATATGCTCGTTGCCGAAACTTTTACTATGATAGTGGGCACTTGTGAACGTGTCAAAGCCAGGGCGGGCTGCATTGCGCCTCCTGCCTGCGTATTTGCGCCGATTGCCGCCGCAGGCGCCGTGTTTTGCCCGCTGCGCGAATGGCGGCGTAAACGGTTGCGATGAGAAACGGGAAGGGAAGGCTCGGATGATTCATATCGTTGGCGCAGGCTCGGGCGCCGCCGACCTTATCACGCTGCGCGGGGCGCGTCTTCTGCGCGCGGCCGACGTGGTCGTTTGGGCGGGAAGCCTTGTGAACCCCGAGCTGCTCGCTGAGTGTAAGGAATCCTGCGTTGTCTACGACAGCGCGCACATGACTTTGGAGGAAGTGCTCGACGTGATGTGCGCGGCGGATGCACGGGGCGAGGAAGTGGTGCGCCTGCACACGGGCGACCCGTGCCTGTACGGCGCCATCCAGGAGCAGATGGACGCGCTCGACGCGCGCGGCGTGGACTACGAGGTGGTGCCCGGCGTGTCGAGCTTTTGCGGTGCCGCGGCGGCGCTTCGCCAGGAATACACGCTGCCGGGAATCAGCCAGTCGGTCGTGATCACGCGGCTTTCCGGGCGCACCCCCATGCCCGCGGGTGAGGACATGCGCACCATGGCGGAAAGCGGCTCCACTATGGTCATCTTCCTGAGCTCGGGTATGCTCGCCGAGCTTTCCGCCGAGCTTTTGGCCGCGGGCCGCAGCTCCGACGAGCCGGCGGCGCTCGTGTACAAGGCGACCTGGCCTGAGGAGCGCGTGGTGCGCTGCACAGTGGGCACGCTCGCCGATGCGGGCGCGCGAGAGGGCATCGACCGCACGGCGCTCGTGGTGGTGGGCCGCGTGCTCGGAGCTCGCGGCGGGCTTGCGCACGACGGCGCGCAAGCGGAGTCGTACGAGCGCAGCAAGCTTTACGACCCTTCGTTTGCCACGGGGTATCGGAAGGCGAGCAGCTAGCGTGGCCTTCGAGCACTACATATATACCGGGACGACCCGCCTGCGCTGCGGCTACACGACGGGGAGCTGCGCCGCGCTCGCGGCGAAGGCCGCCTGCGAGATGCTCTTGTCACGAAAGCCCGCCGGCCGCGTGTCGATCGTCACGCCCGGCGGGCTGCCCGTCGAGACGGACGTGGTCGACGCATGCATCGGCGAGGGGTGCACCCAGTGCGCCGTGCGAAAGGACGCAGGCGACGATGCCGATGTGACCGACGGCGTGCTCGTGTACGCGCGCGTGGAACATGCGGGGTCGGGCACGGGCGCTGCGGGCAGCAAGGGCGTGCCCGCGCGCGAATCGGAAGTTTCCGTCGATGGCGGCGTGGGCGTGGGGCGCGTGACGTTGCCCGGGCTCGAGCAGCCGGTGGGGGCGGCCGCCATCAACGCGACGCCGCGCGCGATGATCACTTCGGCGGTGCGCGAGGTGTGCGCCGCGCACGGCTTTTCTGGAAATATTGCTGTGACGATTTCGGTACCCGAGGGTGTTGCCCTTGCCGAAAAGACCTTCAATCCGCACCTGGGGATAGAGGGCGGAATCTCCATCCTGGGCACGACGGGCATCGTCGAGCCGCGCAGCCTCGCTGCCTTGCGCGACAGCATCGAGCTCGAGATCCGGCAGCATGCGGCTATGGGGCGGCGCGGAGTCGTGCTCACGCCCGGCAACTACGGCGAGCAGTTCATTTCGGGGCATTTCCACCTAAACGGTGCGCCGATGGTCTTCATCTCCAACTTCGTGGGCGATGCGATTGATTGCTGCGTTCGCGAGGGATTTACCAATGTCCTTCTTGTGGGACACATCGGCAAGCTGGTGAAGGTCGCGGGCGGAATCATGGACACCCATTCGCGTACCGCCGACTGCCGCGCGGAGATTCTGGCCGCCCACGCGGCCTTGGCCGGCGCGGACGCGAAGACCGTGCGCGAAATCATGTCGTCGGTCACGACCACGGCGGCGCTCGAGGCAATCGAGGCCGCCGGCGTGGGGGACGCTGCGCGCGCCTCGCTCGCTGCGGCAACCGAGGACAGGTTGCGCCGCCGCGCGGCGGGCGCATGCGATATCGCCGCGGTCGTGTTCGACGCCGAGCGCCGCGAGCTTTTCCGCACGTCGGGCGCCGATGCAGTTATCGGGGAATTGGGGGCGACGTATGAGTAAAGACGTGCTGTACGGGGTGGGCCGCGCAATCGGCTGGCCGGGGACGAAGGTGGTCATGAAGGAGCGCCGCTCGCTTGCGGACACGAAGCGCATCCTTCGCGAGGAGGGCGCCTTCGACGGTGCCGAGCTCGTAGAGGACTGTGGGCTTCCGGGCGAGCGAGTGTACCACTCGCTCGACGATGTGCCCGATCGGGGCAGCTACTTCTCGACGATGGTGGTGCGCTAGATGAGGGTTTCCTGCATAGCGTTCACTGAGAGGGGGTATGCGCTGGCGGAGCGCACCGCACGCGCGCTTTCCGATTGCTCGCAGACAGGTGAAGATGACCCTGGCTGGAACGTTTCCGTTTCGCGCGGGTTCGGCGAGGGGAAGGCCGACCTGCGCGCATGGACGGCGCTCGCGTGGGAAGCATCGGAAGCGCTTCTGTTCGTGGGCGCGGCGGGCATCGCCGTGCGGGCGATCGCGCCGCATGTCGCCTCGAAGGCAAACGATCCCGCGGTTGTGTTGATCGATGAGGCGGGGCGCTTTGCCGTCCCGCTTTTGTCGGGGCATTTGGGCGGTGCGAACGAGCTTGCGCAAACTGTGGCACGCGCGGCAGGGGCCATCCCTGTCATCACCACGGCGACCGACGTCCGCGGCGTGTGGGCGGTGGATACGTGGGCACGCTGTGAGGGGCTCGCCGTTTCGAATCCCGAGGCTATCAAGCGAGTGTCGGCGCGGCTGCTTTCGGGCGGGCGCGTGGCGCTCTATTCCGACATGCCGATTTCGGGACAGCCGCCTGAGGGGGTTGACATTGCGTCCGACCGCGCTCGGGCCGATATCGTCGTGTCGCCGTTCGCTGGCGCGAATGCAGGTGCGTCCGTTCGCGCGGCGGAGACAACGGGCGAGGTCGTGCCCGCCGGTGAGACGGGGAATCCGGCGGGCGTGCGGGCGCAGGCGCCTGCGCCCGAGCCGCTTCGCCTTGTCGTGCCCTGCATCGTTGCGGGCATAGGGTGCCGTCGCGGTGCGTGCGCCGAAGCGATCGGGGAGGCGTTTCTTCTCGCGTGCGGGCAGACGGGCATCTCGCCTTCGGCCGTGCGCGAGGCGGCGACGATCGACGTGAAGGCGCAC
This sequence comes from uncultured Collinsella sp., assembly GCA_902492935.1. Taxonomy (GTDB): domain Bacteria; phylum Actinomycetota; class Coriobacteriia; order Coriobacteriales; family Coriobacteriaceae; genus Collinsella. Next base: position 51,005 of record CABUNJ010000007.1, read on the forward strand.
GAGGAGGGTCTGCTCGCCTTCTGCCGCGCGCGCAATATCCCGCTTGCGACGTATTCCGCAGAGGAGTTGTCGCAGGTCGAAGGCAGCGTTTCGCCATCTGATTTCGTGCGCGCGACGGTGGGGGTCGACAACGTGTGCGAGCGCGCGGCGCTCGCGGACGGGGGCAAACTTATCTTCCCGAAGCTCGCTCACGGCGGCGTGACCGTGGCGTTTTCCAAGGTAACTATCAAACTTTCGTTTAAGGAGCGGTGATGGGAAAGCTCTTCGTGGTGGGGATCGGCCCGGGCGGCCCCGACGGCATGACGATTGCGGCTCGGCGCGCGCTCGAGGCGGCCGACATCGTTGTGGGGTACACGAAATACGTGGAGCTCGCGCTCGCCGCCGTGCCCGACGCGGCGCATCTCGCGACTCCGATGATGCACGAGGTCGAACGGTGTCGCCTGGCGCTTTCGCGCGCGCAGAGCGGAGAAGCCGTGGCGCTCGTGTGCAGCGGTGACGCGGGCGTGTACGGCATGGCGAGCCCCGTGCTGGAGCTTGCGGAGGACTACCCCGATGTAGACGTGGAAGTTATCGCCGGGGCCACCGCGGCTCAGAGCGGGTCGGCGGTGCTCGGCGCCCCGCTTGCCCACGACTTCGCGGTCGTGTCGCTCTCCGACCTGCTCACACCGTGGGAGGTCATCGAGCGCAGGCTCGCCGCCGTGGCGAGCGCCGACTTCTGCATCTGCTTGTACAACCCGCGCAGCAGAAAGCGCGCCGACAGGCTCTCGCGCGCGGCGAAGATTATGCTCGAATGGAAGGCCCCCGACACGCTCTGCGGCTGGGTTCGCAACATCGGGCGCGAGGGGCAGCAGTCGGGAATGTGCAGGCTCTCCGAGCTGGGGGAGCTCGATGCCGACATGTTCACCACCGTGTTCGTCGGCAATGCGGGAACGAAGCGCGTAGGCGGCCGTATGGTCACGCCGCGCGGGTATCGGGAGATTCCATGCGAAAGGTAACGATCATCGGGGCGGGGCCCGGAAACCCCGACTTGCTCTCGCGCGCGGCGCTCGACGCGATCGGCATCGCCGACGTGGTCATCGGCGCTCATCGCGCGCTTGTCGGCATCGACGTGCCGCCCGACGTGGTGAGATGCGAGCTCGTGAAGACGGCGGACATTGTCGCCGCGCTCACCGATGCGGCGTCGTGGCAGCGCGCCGTGGTCGTGATGACGGGCGATGTGGGGCTGTTCAGCGGCGCGCGCCGCCTGGTGGAGGCGCTCTCCGGCGACGCGCAGGTGGACGTGCGCGTCATTCCCGGCATAAGCTCAGCGTCGTATCTCGCCGCGCGCCTCGCGCGTCCATGGCAGGATTGGCGCTTCGCGAGCGCTCACGGCGTGGCGTGCGACATCGTGGCCGAGGCCGAGCGCGCAGGTGAGCTCTTCCTCGTCACTTCGGGCGGGGAAGATCCCTCGCGGCTTTCGGGCGAGCTTGTGCAGGCGGGCTTCGGGGACGCGTGCGTGACGGTGGCCGAGCGCCTGTCGTACCCCGACGAGCGCATCACCTGCGCGACCGCAAGTGAAATCACAGGTCAGACGTTCGACGACTTGAACGTGATGCTTATCGAGTTCGCAGGCGGCGCCGGGTCGCCTGCGGGCTCTAGCGCAGCCTCCGAGGCGCCCGCGGCGGCTTCTTCCGCGGCGGACTCTGCGGGCGCATCCCGCGCCGCGAGCTCCCGCTGGCCGTACGCTTCCTCGGGCATTCCCGACGAGCTCTTCATCCGCGGCGACGTTCCCATGACCAAGCAGGAGGTGCGCGCCGTCGCGCTCGCGAAGTTGCGCCTTACCGCGACCGACACCGTGTGGGACGTCGGCGCCGGCACGGGGAGCGTGTCGATCGAGGCGGCGCTCGTCGCGCGAGCGGGGTCGGTATGGGCGGTTGAGCGCAACGCAGCCGGCGTGCGGCTCATCCGAGAGAACGCGGATGCATTCGGGTGCGGCAACGTGCATGCGGTCCCCGGTGTCGCCCCCGAAGTGCTCGCGAAACTGCCCGTCCCCGACGCCGTGTTCGTCGGCGGGAGCGCGGGCGAGCTTCCCTCCATCGTGGAGGCGGCGCTCGAGAAGAACTCGCAGGTTCGCCTGTGCGTGCCATGCGTCACCGTTGAGACGCTCACCGAGGCGTGCACGCTCCTCTCGGGTTCGCGCTTTAAGGGGTTCGAGGCGTGCCAGGTGTCGGCCGCCCGCGCCGAGGCTGTAGGCTCGCACCATCTTATGAAGGCGCAAAACCCCGTGTTCCTCGTCAGCGCGCGTGGTGCGGGCGCAGATGCCGAGGAGCTTGCCGAAGTCGGGGCGCTTGCGGAGTCGCCTGTCGGGGAGGACCCCTCTGCCGAGGGGAACCCATCCGTTGAGGTGGCCTCGCTTGCTAACTGCAACGCCGCAGGTGGGGAAGGCGGCGCCCGGTGAGCACGTCCATCCCACGCTTCATGGTCGCTGCGCCCTCGAGCGGGAGCGGCAAGACGGTGGTAACGTGCGCGCTCCTGCGCGCGCTCGCGCGCCGCGGCCTTGCATGCGCGGCCTTCAAATGCGGCCCCGACTACATCGACCCGCTCTTTCATCGCCGCGTCGTGGGTGCGCGCTCGGGCAATTTAGACGGCTTCTTCACCGACGCCCCGACGCTGCGCGCCCTGCTCGCACGCGGCGCCGCGGGCGCGGATGTCGCGGTGCTCGAGGGGGCTATGGGCTTCTACGACGGCATGGCGCCCGGCGTGGCCGACGCGAGCAGCTACCAGGTTGCGCGCGACACGGAAACGCCGGTCGTTTTAGTGGTGAACGGGCGCGGGGCGTCTTTATCGCTCGCCGCCGTAATCCGCGGCATCGCCGAGTTCCTGCCTTGTGCGAACGTGCGCGGCGTCGTGCTGAACAAGACGAGCGCCGCTGCCTGCGCCTACGCGGCGCCTGCGATCGAGAAGCGCACGGGCGTCGCGGTTTTGGGGAATATCCCCGCCGACGAGGCGTTCTCGCTCGAAAGCCGGCATCTGGGGCTTGTGACCGCCGACGAGGTCGAGCAGCTCTCCGCGCGCATCGACAAGATGGCCGAGCTGGTGGAAAAGAGCGTCGACGTCGACCGCTTGCTCGAAATAGCGGCGACGGCACCCGATATCCGCGAGGAACCTTACCGGTTGGAGCCGATCGCGGGAGCGTGGCCCATCGTCGCCGTTGCGCGTGACGAGGCGTTCTCGTTCTACTACGAGGAGAACCTGCGCGCGCTCGAGGACCTGGGTTGCGAGCTGGCCTTTTTCAGCCCCCTGTGTGATAGCGAGTTGCCCCGGGGGACAAGCGCCCTCTATCTGGGGGGCGGCTACCCGGAGCTCCATGCGCGGCAGCTCTCCGAGAACGCGCCGATGTGCGAGGCGGTGCGGCGCGCGGTGGAATCCGGCATGCCGACGGTCGCCGAATGCGGTGGGTTTCTGTACCTGCAGCGCGAAATCGCCGATAGCGAGGGGCGGCGCTGGCCTGTTGCGGGCGCCCTTGAGGGCGCAAGCGAGAACGGGGGAAGGCTGTCCCATTTCGGGTACGTGGAGCTCACTTCCCAACGCGACGGGCTCTACGGGCCGCGCGGCACACGCATCCGCGCGCACGAGTTCCACTACTGGCAGTCCACCTGTCCGGGCGGCGACTTCTGGGCGCAGAAGCCCCGGCGCGACAAGGGCTGGCCGTGCATGACGACCACCCCGTCCCTGGTGGCGGGCTTCCCGCATGTGTACTATCCTGCTAACTCCGACGTTGCGCGCGCGTTCGCGTCTGCCGCAGCGTCGTTCGCAGAGAGGAGACGGCATGGCTGAAACAACCGAAACCGCGCTTGCCTGCATCCGCGAGGAAGTCGAGCGCGTTTTCTCGTCGGCGCCGGGCGCCGCGCTCGAAGCCGCGCTCTCCCGGATCGCGCCCGCAGACGAGTGCGCCCGCGCCGCCGCGTATGCCGCGTGGGACTCCATCGCGCACCCCTTGGGGGGATTGGGCGACTTTGAAGACGCCGTTGCGTGTATCGCCGCAGCTCAGGGGAGCGCCGAGGTGGCCGAGTTCCCCCGTGCGCTCGCGGTATTCTTCTCCGACAACGGGGTCGTAGCCGAAGGTGTGTCGCAAAGCGGGCAAGACGTGACGCGAGCCGTCGCGCGCAACATGTGCGAGGGGGCCACGAGCGCCTGTCGCATGGCGGCGTTCGCGGGTGCCGAGGTCGTGCCCATCGACGTGGGTATGGCCCGGGGCATAGAAGACGCGCGCATGGTGCGCGCGAACGTGCGGCGGGGGAGCGGCAACATCGCGCACGGCCCCGCTATGTCTCGAGATGGGGCCGTGCGCGCGATTGAGGTCGGAATCGCCGTCGCGTGCGGGCTTGCCCGCGCCGGCGTGCGCCTTCTCGCCGCGGGCGAGATGGGCATCGGCAACACGACCACCTCGGCGGCGGTGGCCGCAGTGCTCATCCGGGCGGACGCGCGGAGCCTCGTCGGGCGCGGCGCGGGGCTCTCGGACGCCTCGCTCGCGCGCAAGCGCGACGTGGTCGAGCGCGCTATCGACGCGAACTCGCCCGATCCCGCCGACCCGATCGACGTGCTCTCGAAGGTGGGCGGCTTCGACATCGCGGCGATGTGCGGCTTCTACCTGGGGGCCGCGGCCTCGAAGGCGCCGGCGCTCCTCGACGGGGTCATATCCTGCACGGCGGCCCTGTGCGCGGCGCGCCTGTGCCCCAACGCCTTGGGCTACCTCGTGGGCACCCACGCATCAAGCGAACCCGCAAGCCAGGAGCTCCTTCGCGAGCTCGGCATAAAGGCACCCCTCGACGCAGGTATGCACTTGGGTGAGGGCGCGGGCGCCATGGCGTATCTGCCCCTTCTGGATTCGGCGCTGCGCGTGTACCGGGATGGGAAGACGTTCACGGCGACTGGCATGGCTGTTTACGAGCATTTCGAGGCCGGGAAATGACGGTGACACTCGTTGTCGGCGCCGCCGCGAGCGGCAAGAGCGCCTATGCCGAGTCCCTGTGCCTCGGGCACGACGGCCCTCGCGTGTACCTGGCAACGATGGAGCCCTTCGGGGAAGAGGGCGCCCGCCGCATGGCGCGCCATCGGGCGCTGCGCGAGGGCAAGGGGTTTTCCACTCTCGAGCGCACGCGTGACGTGGGCGCCGCAGCGCCCGGGCTTCCGCGCGGCTGCACGCTTCTTTTGGAGGACGTGGGCAACCTGGTTGCGAACGAGCTCTTCGCGGAAGGCGGCTTGTCCCCACGAGACCCCGACGCTGCGGCGCGCGAGGTGCTCGGAGGCATCGAACGTCTCGCTCAGGCCGCTGCGTATACGGTGGTGGTCACCGTCGACGTGTTCGCCGATGGGATACGCTACGATGAGGGGACCGAGGCATGGAGGCTCGCGGTCGCGCGCGTGAACGCGGGCGTGGCGGCGCTGGCCGACCGCGCAGTCGAAGTGGTATGCGGGATTCCCGTGTGGATGAAAGGCGAAGGACCTACAAGGTGAAGATAGTAGAGGCAATCGGCGCGGCGTTCGGAACGTTCTCGCGCATCCCCGTCCCGAAATCGGCCTGGACCGATTTCGGGTCAACCCATGCGCTTGCCGCGTTTCCCCTGGTGGGCCTTGCAGAAGGCTTCCTCATGACGGCGTGGGGACACGTTGCGAACCTGCTCGGCGTGCCTGCGACCATCGTCGCGGCCGTGCTCGTGGCGCTGCCTGTGGCGGTGACGGGAGGCATCCACCTAGACGGGCTCTGCGACACCTCCGATGCGCTTGCAAGTTGGGCCCCGCGCGAGCGAAAGCTCGAGATCATGCACGACCCGCGGGCGGGCGCCTTCGGGGTCATCGGTGTTGTCGTGTACCTTATTCTGCAGTTTTCCCTGTTCACCGCGCTGCCGCTTACGGCGGGGGCGTTCCTCGCGCTTCTGTGCTCGCTCGTGTTCTCCCGCGCGCTTTCGGGGCTCGCCGTAGAATGCTGGCCTGCCGCGCGGGCGGACGGCATGGCCGTGGGGCTCTCGCCTGCGAAGAAGCGCGCGGCGATCGTCGTGCCGCTTTGCGCTTTCGCTGCGGCTTCGGCTGCAGGGATGGTCGCGTGCGCTCAGGCCGTCGGCGCCCTTATGGCGGTGGCGGGGCTTTTGGCGCTCGCGTGGTACCGCCATGTTGCCCTGTCCCGCTTCGGCGGGGTGACGGGTGATTTGGCCGGATGGTTTCTGCAATGGGCCGAGCTCGCGATGCTTGCCATGATGGTGGCGGGGGGCATGCTCCTATGATTCTCGTGGTAGGTGGCGCGCATTCGGGGAAGAGGACCTTCGTGCGCGAAAAGCTCGGGTTCGCGGCGGACGATTTCGTCGACGCGGCGCAGCTTGCGGAGGGCGGCGTGCCCGCGGCTTTTGCCGGCCGTGTCGCGTACCGTGCTGAGGAACTCGTACGCGCACTCGACGCTGACCGGGCGCTCGAGCGGCTGATCGGCTTCGACGCAGTGATTCTGCCCTTGGTCGGCTCTGGAGTCGTCCCCATGCGTGCGGAAGACGCCCAATGGCGCGAGCGCGCGGGGCGCCTGGGATGCGCGCTCGCTGCGCGCGCCGACGTCGTCGTGCGCATGACGTGCGGGATTCCCCAGGTCATCAAAGGAAACCTTGCCGATGCGCTTCGAGGGACGCAGGGCGCGGGCGCGCCTTTGGAAGTCGTCTTCGTGCGCCATGGTGCCACGGCGGGCACGGAATACCATCGCTACAGCGGGGCGGGCACCGACGAGCCCCTGTCGAGCGCGGGAGAGCGAGCTTTGCGCGACCTCGCGCGCGATCGTGATGTGTTCCGTGTTATAACGAGCGGCATGGCCCGCACCGACCAGACGGCGCGCATCCTCTTCCCGAACGCGGAGCTTATGGCGTGCCCCGGTCTGCGCGAGATGGATTTCGGTGACTTCGAGGGGCGAAGCGCCGCCGACCTTAAAGAGGATGTGCGCTACCGCGCCTGGGTAGACTCCTGGTGCGAGACGCGCTGCCCGCATGGCGAGGGCAAGAGCGATTTCACCCGCCGCGTCGTCGCGGCGTTTCGGGACGCGTGCGAATCGGAGCGCGCCCAGGGGAGTGGGCGCGCCGTCTTCGTCGTTCACGCGGGTACTGTGAAAGCGTTGCTCTCCGAGCTAGCTGTCCCGAAAATGGGATATTTCGACGTGCATACCGAGCCGGGCGGCGCATGGGCCGCCACCTGGGATGGCCGCTGCCTTCGCGACGTTCGCCCCGCTTCGGGGGGCGATGCCCGATGATGACGATTCTTGCCGTCGCCGCCGGGTTCGCGGCCGACCTTGTCTTCGGCGACCCGCGCTGGCTTCCCCATCCCGTCGTCGCCATGGGACGCGCGATCACGTGGGCCGAAGGCCGCCTGCGGCGCGCGTTCCCGCAAACGTCCGCGGGCACGCGCGCCGCAGGGCTTGTGCTCGCCGTGGTGCTTCCGCTTGCGTGTGGGCTTTTGACCTGGGGAATCCTGCATCTTTGCGGCATGGTTCACCCCGCCTTGCGCTTCGTGGCCGAGGCATGGGCGAGCTATCAGATTCTCGCGGCATGCGAGCTGCGCCGCCAGAGCCTGGCCGTGGCCCGCGCGTTCTCGAAAGGCGGCCTTGTCGCGGCGCGCGAAGCCGTCGGGCTCATCGTGGGACGCGACACGTCTGTTCTCGACGAGCACGGCGTCGCGCGCGCCGCCGTGGAAACGGTAGCGGAGAATGCGAGCGACGGCGTCATCGCGCCGCTTTTCTATCTTATGATCGGGGGTGCGCCCTTGGGCATGGCGTACAAGGCGGTGAACACGCTCGACAGCATGGTGGGCTACAAAAACGAGCGCTACATCGACTTCGGCTGCGCCTCGGCGCGCCTCGACGATGCGGTGAACTGGATTCCCTCGCGCTTATCAGCCCTGTTCATGATTGCCGTGTGCCCGATCGTCGGGCTCGACGCGCGCGGGGCGGCGCGCATCTGGCGCCGCGACAGGCGTCGCCATGCGAGCCCGAACGCGGCGCAGACCGAGTCAGCGTGCGCGGGCGCGCTCGGGCTGCGCCTGGCAGGACCCGCGGTGTATTTCGGCAAGCTCGTTGAGAAACCGACGATAGGCGACGTGTCCCGAGAAATCGAGTGGGGCGACATCGCCCGGGCGACAAGGCTCATGCTCGCCGCGTCCGTATGCGCGCTCGTCGTCTTCGGCGCCGCGCGCGCGGCGGTTGTGCTCGCCGTGGGGGCGATGGCATGAGGGAGGACCACGCCACGCCCCGGGCTGCTGGGGGAATCCTGCGCGCCCGTACGCATGGGGGCAGCTCGCAATCGCTCGGCATCGCTTGCGAAGGGGGCGCCTCCGACCTCATCGACTTTTCGGTGAACGTGAATCCGGCAGGCCCCTCGCCGCGCGCCGTCGCCGCAGCTTTCAAGGCGCTTTCTCGAATCGACGCCTACCCCGATAGGGAAAGCCTCGCCCTCGTTCGCGCCCTAGCGCGCGCCCAGGGCATTCCCGAAGATACTATCGTCTGCGGCGCGGGCGCGTCCGACATCATCTGGCGGCTCGCCGCGGCGGTGCGCCCGAAACGCATCGTCGTGTGCGCGCCGACGTTCTCTGAATATGCGGAGGCGGCATCGTTCTACGGCGCATGCGTGCAGGAGTTCCCGCTCTCCGAAGCGGACGACTTCGACGTGCCCGCCTCCTTCGCCCGCGCGATCGAGGGGCCGGGAGACGTGGCGTACCTCTGCAATCCGAACAACCCGACGGGGCGCCTCGTCGACCCCAGCGTGATCGATGCCGCGGCTCGCCGCTGCGAGCAGGTGGGCGCGCTGCTCGTCGTGGACGAGTGCTTCCTTGGATTTGCGCCCGACGCCCGCGAAAGGAGCGTGGCCGCACGCGCCGCGTGTTCGCGCCATGTGGCCGTGCTCTCCGCGTTCACCAAGCTCTACGGAATGGCGGGGTTGCGGTTGGGATATCTGATCAGCGGAAACGCCCAACTCATCGAGGGGATTCGCCGGGCGGGGCAGGCGTGGCCCGTCTCCTCGGTCGCGGAGGCCGCGGGTATCGCCGCCCTGGAAGACGTCGAATACGTCTCGCGCACGCGCGATGTATTGGGGGGCGAGCGAGCGTGGCTTTCCCACGAGCTCTCCTCGCTCGGGCTTTCCGTCGTGCCGTCGGATGCGAACTTCCTTTTAGTCCGCACGCCGGCGAAAGACATCCCCGAGCGCCTGTATAAACAGGGGGTTTTGGTCCGCACGTGCGACTCGTTTTCGGTACTGTCCCGTTTCTGGTGCCGCGTCGCGGTGCGCACGCGCAAGGAGAATGCCCGGCTTGCGATGGCGTTCAGCCGCGTGCTTCGGGCAGAAGGCGCATCGGGCGAAGGCGAACCCGACGAACGGGGCGGCGCTTCTTGCAGCGGCGCTATGGCGGGCGCGGATGGCCGTGGCTCGGCGAAGGAGGTCGATACCCGTGGGTAGGGCGAAGCCCATCATGATCCAGGGCACCATGTCGAACGCGGGGAAGAGCCTGCTTGCGGCTGGGCTGTGCCGTGTGCTTTCGCAGGACGGCCTGCGCGTGGCTCCCTTCAAGAGCCAGAACATGGCGCTCAACAGCGGTGTCACGGCCGACGGGCTCGAGATGGGGCGCGCCCAGATCATGCAGGCCGAGGCGTGCGGCATCGCGCCCGACGTGCGTATGAACCCCATCCTGCTCAAGCCCGAAAGCGACCACCGAAGCCAGCTCATCGTGGCCGGCAAGGCGCAGGGAGCCTTCGCTGCGAGGGACTACTTCGCGCGAAAGAAGGCGCTCATGCCGCAGATTTTGGGGGCGTTCGATTCGCTCGCGGAGGAAAACGACGTCATCGTCATCGAGGGCGCCGGCAGCCCCGTCGAAATCAACCTTGCCGAAAACGACATCGTCAACATGGGGCTCGCGCGCGCCGTGTCCTCCCCCGTGCTGCTCGCGGGCGACATCGACCCAGGCGGGGTGTTTGCCCAGCTCTACGGCACGGTCGCGCTCCTTGCGCCCGAGGACCGCGCGCTTTTGCGGGGGCTTGTGGTGAATAAGTTCCGCGGCGACGTGGAAATCCTGCGCCCGGGTTTGGCCCCGCTCGAGAAGATGTGCGGGGTTCCCGTCGTGGGGGTCGTGCCGTATCTTACGCTCGACCTAGACGACGAGGACTCGCTCGCGCCGCGCCTATCTGCCCGCGAGGCGCGCGGCGTCATCGACGTCGCCGTCGTGCGCCTTCCGCATCTGTCGAACTTCACCGACTTCGACCCGCTTTCGCGCGTGCCCGGCGTGGGCGTGCGCTACGTTTCCTCGACGACCGATCTGGGCCGACCCGACCTGGTGGTGCTCCCTGGCTCGAAGACCACGCTCGACGACGCGCGCTGGCTTGCGGCTAGCGGCATCGGAGCCTGTGTACGCGCGCTTTCGGGCGCGGGCACGCCGGTGCTCGGCATATGCGGAGGCTACCAGCTTTTGGGAGACGAGCTTTCCGACCCGCACGGCAGGGAAGGCGCTGGCACCGCGCGCGGGCTCGGGCTCATCCCTGCAAGTACGGTGTTCAAGGAGGAAAAGCGCCTCGCCCAGTCGGAGCTGCGAATCACGGGCGCCCAAGGCGCGTTTTCGGTGTGGAACGGCATGACGGCGCGCGGGTACGAGATTCACGACGGCGAAACGACCGTCTCCTGCGCCCCTGCGGGCACGATTGGCGGCAAACCAGAAGGCGCGGCCTGCGGAAACGTGTTCGGAACCTATCTCCACGGCCTGTTCGACGAACCGGGGGTGGCGCTCGCCCTCGCGCGCTCGCTCGCGCGCATGCGCGGCCTGCCCGAGAGCGTCGTGGGTGCTGCGGGCGCGGCGTCCGCAGCCGATCACCGTGCGCGCGAGTTCGACCGCCTGGCCGACGTCGTGCGCGGGGCGCTCGACATGGAGTATGTCTACCGCATTATCGAGGAGGGCGTATGATCCACGTGTATCATGGCGACGGCAAAGGCAAGACCACGGCGGCGATGGGCCTCGCCCTTCGCATGCTCGCCGCAGGCCGCCGCGTCGTCGTCGTGCAGTTCCTGAAAGACGGCGAAAGCGGGGAGGTGCGCCTGCTCGCCGAGCATTTCGGCGTGCCCGTGTTCGCGGGGAAGGCGTCGGACAAGTTTACCTGGTCCATGACGTCGGAAGAACTTGCCGCGACGCGCGAGCTGCACGATGGGAACCTCGCTTCCGCGCTCGCCGAGCTCGAGGGCGCGCAGGAGGGGCTGCTCGTGCTCGACGAGGCGTTCGACGCGCTTTCGAAGGGGCTTGTCGACGAGGCGCTCGTGGACCGCGCGCTCGATATGTCCGCGCGCGGCGTCGAAGTAGCGCTCACCGGGCGCGCGCCTTCCCGCAAGATCGTGGAGAAGGCCGACTACATAACCGAGATGCGGTGCGAGAAACACCCCTACGAGCAGGGGATATGTGCAAGGGAAGGAGTGGAGTACTAGATGGATTCCAAGGAGATGGCGCCCGGCGACATCGAGCGGCGCAGCTTTGAGATCATCACCGAAGAGCTCGGCGGCCGCACGTTCCCGCCGCTCGAAGAGCCCGTCGTGAAGCGCGTCATCCACACCACTGCTGACTTCTCGTACGCCGATTCCCTCGTGTTCACCCATGACGCCGCGCACTGTGCGCTCGACGCACTGCGCGCAGGGGCCACGGTGCTCACCGACACGAACATGGCGCTCGCAGGCATAAGCAAGCCCGCGCTCGCGAAGATCGGCTGCAAGGCCGTGTGCTACATGGCCGACCCTGATGTCGCCGCAACGGCGCGCGCCGCGGGCACGACTCGCGCCGTTGCGAGCATGGACAAAGCTTGCGGTATCGAGGGTCCGCTCATCGTGGCCGTCGGCAACGCTCCCACAGCACTTCTGCGCCTCGCCGAGCTCATGGACGCGGGGAAGATCGCGCCCGCGCTCGTCGTTGGGGTGCCGGTCGGGTTTGTGAACGTGGTCGAGGCGAAAGAGGAGCTACTCGCGCGACGCGTGCCGGCCATCGTCGCGAGGGGTCGCAAGGGCGGTTCGACCGTGGCGGCCGCCATTATGAACGCGCTGCTCTACCAGATCACGCGCCCAGGCGGCCCGAAGTGACGGCGCCCGCATCCGCGCCGGCGCTGCGCATCTTCGCCGGCACCACCGAGGGCCGCCTTCTGTGCGAATGGGCGAGCGGGGCGGGCATCCCCGCCCGTGCCTACGCGGCAACCGAGTACGGAGGCGAGCTTTTGGGCGAGCTTCCGGGCATCGAGGTGCATGCGGGCAGGCTCGACGAGGCCGACATGGAGCGCGAGCTTTCCGGCGCGCGCATCGTCGTCGACGCCACGCACCCCTTCGCTACGCTCGCAAGCGGCAACATCCGGGCCGCTTCGCTCGCCGTGGGTGCACGATGCCTGCGCCTTGCGCGCCCGGTCGAGGCGCTGCCCAAAGGCGTCGTGTCGGTCGCGTCGATCGCCTGCGCGGCGCGCTTTCTCTCCGAGAACCCTGGTCGCGCGCTTCTCACGACGGGGAGCAAGGAGCTTGCTCCCTACACGCGCGTCGCCGATTTCGCGGAGCGCTTCTTCGTGCGTGTGCTCCCGCTGCCCGGTGCTATAACGAAGTGCATCGACGCGGGGTTTTCGCCGTCGCACGTCATTGGCATGCAGGGGCCCTTCACCCGCGAGCTCAACGAGGCGATGCTTCGGCAGGTGGGCGCCCAGTGGCTTGTGACCAAGGACTCGGGAACCGTAGGCGGCACGGCCGAGAAGCTCGCCGCCGCGCGCGACGCGGGAGCGTGCTGCATCGTGGTCACCCGTCCCGCCGAGGGGGGCGGGGCCCTTTCGCTTCGGGAAGTGGAAGACGCGCTCTTAAGGGAGTTCGCGCGCTAGGCGCTCGCCGCGCCTGCGTGCCCTCCCGCCCGCGAGGAGGAGCGCCCCGAGTAAGCTCGACCCGTACAAGCCCGTCATCCGCCAAAAGCTCGAGGACGACGCGCGGAACTGGCGCAAGCAGCCCTTCAATAAGTTGCGGTGAAATAGTGTTTGTTTTTGCTGCTAGATAGCACATTCAGTCCCTAATTCACCGCAACTTGTTGATGGTTGCTTACTGGTAGCGTAGGCACTCCACCGGGTCGAGCTTTGCCGCGCGGCGAGCTGGGTAGAAGCCAAAGATTACGCCGATGCCGACCGATACGGCGAAGGCCAGCAATACTGTGGCGATTGAAAAGCTCGGTGTGATTTGCCCGCTGGCACCGAGCTCGCCGAGAACCCCTGATCCTGCGGCAAACATCGCAAGAGCCCAGGCCAGCAGATAGCCAATCAGGACACCCAACAGTCCGCCGGTGACGCACAGCGCCGAGGACTCGGCCAAAAACTGCGCGGTGATATCGTGACGACTGGCGCCCAGAGCGCGGCGGATGCCGATCTCGCGAATGCGCTCAGTCACGTTGGTGAGCATCATATTCATAATGCCGATACCGCCGACAAGCAGCGAGATGCTGGCGACAGCACCCATGATGAGCGAGAACGCGCCCATAAAGGAGTTGAGTGCATCGATGGCGCTTTTCATGGAGGTCGCCGATACACTGTCGTACTCATCATCCTCCGCGATGCCCTTCATCGCGCGCACCTTGGACTCGATGGTTTTGCAGAGCTCATCCATGTCCGTGCCCTCGGCGGCAAGTGCCGTCACGCTGGGGAATGAAGGATTCTCGTCGCCAAATAGCCCGGAGATGGTTTCGCGTGGCATATACAGTGTGAGCGAACCCATGGAGTCGCTGCCGCCGTCGATAACGCCTACAATCTGCACCTCGCCGTTGGACACCTTGATGGTTTTCCCCAGCGCATCCTGTTCGTTGCCGTAAAGCTGATCGGCGCCGCCGCGGCTGATGAGCGCTACGCGCGAGCCTGATTGAGATTCGGCCTGGGAATAGGTACGCCCTGCAACGAGCTTGCTGGCACCCACGGCGTCGAGCATGTCGCTATCGACGCCCTGCGCCATGACGGTATAGCTTTTATCGCCGGTCTTGTACTCGGTGTACGCGCTGTCGACAATTCCGATCTGCTCTATCTGCGGCACTAGTTTTTGAAGCTTCTCGATGTCCGACTCGGTGAGTTCTTGCGACGAATAGATCTGAACCATACGAGCTGCGTTGAGGCCCAGGCTGTTGACCAAGCTGTTTTGGATGCCGCCGATGAGCGAAGTCATGGCAATGACCGAGGCAATGCCGATGACAATGCCCAGGATGGTGAGCAGGCTGCGCCCCTTGTTGGCCTCGAGCGAGTGAAGGGCTTCCTGGATGAGATCGCGGGCGCTCATGCCATCACTCCTTTCGGCGGGTTGGCGGAGGCGGAAATCATGGGCAGGCTATCTACGGCGCTGCGCAGGGTCCGCGGTGCATGTGGAATATACGCGCCGTCGTGAATGCGACCGTCGCGGATGGTCACGGCACGGTCGGCCTCGGTGGCGATGCCGGGGTCGTGTGTGATAAGCACGATGGTTTTGCCGCGCTCCTGAAGTCTATGGAAGGTCTCCATCACAAGCGCTCCGGTCGCAGAGTCCAGGTTTCCCGTCGGCTCATCGGCCAGGATGATGGGTGGGTCATTGACAAGGGCGCGCGCGATGGCGACACGCTGCATCTGGCCGCCCGAGAGCTCGGATATGCGGTGGTCCCAGTGGTCGACCGGTAGCGTGACGGCCTGCAGCGCGTGAACGGCGCGCATTTCACGCTGGCTACGGGGCACATTAGTGTAGGCCAGCGGCAGCATCACGTTTTCGATGACCGATAGGCGCGGCAGCAGGTTGAAGCTCTGAAAGACAAAGCCAATGCTCAGGGCGCGAACTTCGGTGAGCTCGTCATCGTCAAGCTCGGCCACGTTGAGCCCTTGCAGGTAGTAGTCGCCCGCCGTCGGCTTATCCAGGCAGCCTAGGATGTTCATGAGCGTTGATTTGCCCGAGCCCGAGGGGCCAGTGATAGCGACGAATTCGCCGGGATTTACCGCCAGGCTCACGTTGTGCAGGATGTGGGCGCAACCTGCCTCGCTCTCAAAGATGCGGTGCACGTTGCGGATGTCGATAACGGGACGCATTACATGTCCTCATCGGCAGACATACTGCCCGAATCCGCGCTGTAGCCGCCGTCAGCCGTTGCGTCCGCTCCGGTGTCCATGACGAGCGTGTCACCATCGCGCAGCTTGGTAACCGGCACGTTGGGGTTGATCTCGTTGCCCTGGTCGTCGCGCTTGACCTGTGTCTTGCCGACTACGGCTTCGTTGTCGTTTTGCGTCACGACGGCCACCTTCACGCGATGGGTTTGCTTGCCCTCGTCATCGGTTGCCACGTTGACGTAATAGTGTTCGCCGTCTTCGGTCATGAGCGCCATCGTCGGCACCATCACCACTTCGTCGAGTTGCTCGGTCACCACCGATACCTCGGCCGTCATGCCCGGCTTCAGGCGCGCGTCGGGCGCCTCGATGAGAATGTCGACGTTAAAGGTTACGCTGCCGCCGCCACCGTTGGCGGTGTCGGAGTTTGCCACCGACGCGATAGCCGTGACGGTGCCCTGGCTCACGATATCGGGAAACGCGGGATACGTGACGTTGGCGCTCTGCCCAACGGCGATCTTGGCGATGTCCTTTTCGCCCACCTGCACGGTTACCTTCATCTTGGATAGGTCGGCGATCTGCATGCACTGCTTGCCGCCGCTCGTATCGCTTTCGCCCATGATCATGCCGCCTGTTACCGTGGCGCCAACCTTGGCGTTGAGCTCCACGATGCTGCCCGAGCTCGGGGCCGTGACCGTGCGACTGGCGGCCTTGGCGTTCGCCTGATCGAGGTTTGCCTGGGCCGATGCGAGGCTGCGCTGCGCGGCCGATACGGCGTTCGTGTTCGCTGATGCGTCGGAGACGCCAGCCGCTGCGGAAGCTCCATCGACGTCCGTCGTTGGGGTGGCCTGGGCGGCAGCGGCGGCTTTCTGTACGTTGGTGAGGTCTTCCTGGGCGGCCGCAACTGCACGCTGCGCCTCGGCAACGTTGCGGTCGAGCTCGTCGTTTTTGATGGTCATAAGCACGTCGCCCTCGTTGACGGATTGGCCTGCCTGCACGTTGATCGAATCGACCGTGCCGTCGACAGAAGGGGAGACCACTGAGGACGAAATGGGTTTGAGCTGGCCTTTCGCCTCGACCGTTGTGGTAAACGTGCCCTCGGTCACCATGTCGGTCACAGGCCCGCTAGCGCCCTGTGGCTGCGCATTGATAACAAGGGTTGCGACAATGGCAATGAGCGCGACGGCACCCACGACGCCGGCGGCAATACCGCGTCGAATCAGCTTTTTGCGTCGACGTTCGGCACGTTTTGCCTTGAGCTTGGCATATGCTTCTTCATCGGAAATCTCGGCCGTATCGTTCGTTCGTCCGCTCTGCTTGTCGGCATGTACGTCTGTAATCAGAGGAATCGTTTCGGTGGCACCTTCGGGCGTGTGCTCGGTATCATCTGGGCCCGGGGTGATTGTGGGGACATTCGGCATAGCGTCTCCTTTATAGAAAGAACCTCGATAATTATATGCGCCCACCGGTTGGGGCGGGCGCATAGGACGGTTTCTTTCGGAACTGTTAGATTGGTCGCAGCGGTTCCACGTTGTAGGAATGCGCGCGTTGCACTACGAGTGGACAACCACGCACAGGCCGACTTTGATGCAGTCGTGAAGTGCCTTGGCGTCTGCCAGGCGCAGGTTGATGCAACCGTGGCTGCCGCACCACTTGTACGACTCGGCGTTATCGAAGCTCTTGTCGTTTTGCCAGGTGGCATCATGGAAACCGATCATGTTGCCCTCGAACGGCATCCAGTAGCTCACCGGGCTCTCGTATTTGGGCTTACCCGTCTCGGGGTCTTTGGCTCCGATCAGGGTGCTTCCGCCGTCGTTGCTGTTGATCTGCCACACGCCCTCGGGGGTGGCGTCTTCGCCCGGTTTGCCGGAAATAAAGTTGGCCTCCCACACGATATTGCCGCTCTCGTCATAGTAGCGCGCGTGCTGCTCTGACAGGTCGACGTCGATATACGCCTTCCAGTCGGGCTCTCCCTTTGCGGTAAAGGTGTCGGCCTTCTGGGAGTACTTGATCTCGATTTCGCCGGTCTGCTTGTTGTTAATGGCGTCCTCGACCTGCTTGGCGAGCGAGCTGCTATCGATAGACCAACCAAAGTCACCGCCTTCGACGGCGCACTGCTTGCCATCAGCGCGCGTCCACCAGCGAGTGGAGCCCACGGTATTAAAGCCGTTGGCGAGCTCGGCTGCCCAGCTACTGATCTGTGTCGTATCGAGCGTAGGGTTGGCCGGATCGGCAAAGCTGATCCACTGCAACACGGAGCTGCCATCAACCTTTCCGGCATCCTCGCCGTTGAGCTTGAGGGTCACGTTGACGCCCAGGAAGTTGTTGGCGGCATCGCATGCGGCCTGAATCTGATCATCGGTCAGCGTTCCATTGAGCGGCTCATAGGCATCGTTGCCGAGCTTGGAAAGATCTACGGTCTCGGTCAGCGAGGCAAGCTCGAGCTCGGCATACTTAATGACATGCTCGCGGTTGAGTTTTTCGTTGGAGCGCGCCTTCTCGACGGTAAACTTACCTGCCTGCTCGTCATAGGAGCTATTGGCCTCGAACGTGCCCGAACGACCCTCGTTAAACTCGTCGATGGCCGCGCCCAGATCCTTCTCAAACTTCTTTTGGTCAAAGGTGTCGGAGAGCATGGTCAGGTCGACATCTTGATCAAGATCGACTTCGTTGGAGGCAGCGGTTGTTTTGGTCTTGCCACTAAAAGACTCTACGAGACGGACCGGCCAGATAAAGGCTTCGTTATGGCTAATGATCTCTTTTGCGGCAGCTTCGCCGTCGACGATGGGCTCATCGGATTCGGGCTGATAGGTCCAGCTAAAGTCATCGCCTGTCACGGTGAGCTTATAGTGCTTCCATGCCGAGTTGACCTTGGTGGCGGCAGACGAAGCGTTGGAGAACGAGACGTCGACGCCGGCAATGGTGGTGTTGGGGTATGCTAGCTGCGAAAACGCTACGATGCCTACGATATAGACAATGACGATAAGACCCAGGACGACAAAGAGCGTCGTCTTTTTGCCTGACTTATTGTTCTCGGCGGGTTTGCGCGCGGGGCCGCGATCGCCTCGAGCATGCGTGGGGGGCTGCTTGGGCGCATTGCCGTTTGCCTGGCGCTGTTGATGTTGTTGACGCTGCTGTCGCTGTTGGTTCGGGCGTTGGGAAGCGTTTGCTGCACCACGCTGCTGACCGTGGCTCGGCGCGATAGGGCGCGGTGACTGAACGCCGCCGGTGTGCCTGCTCGGCTGCTGCGGATCGGGAATCAGTTGAGTTCGATCGTTTTGCGACATCGTATGCATATCCTTCGAATTTCGCCTTGCGGTTCATCGTGTTTTTACTGGGCTTGCATTATAGCGATTGCCCTGCTGTTTGTGGTACGGAAACGGTGGCATTCAAAAGAGGTGGGACATTTGTCCCACCTTTGAGTCGTTCTTTGCCACTATCCGCACACACCGCATTTTGCACAGGCCGAAAGTGCAGCCGGAGCTTGCGCAATGCCGCCCTTTGCCGTTTCGCGCAGTGTGGCCGGCAACGCGTGACCCACCGAGAGCATGACATGTGCCATCTGGTCAAACGGAACCAGGCTCTTAATGCCGGCGAGGGCGAGTTGTGCCGAACTAAAGGCCGCTGCCACGCCGATGGCGTTGCGGTTTTGGCAGGGCACCTCCACGAGGCCACCGACGGGGTCACAAACGAGGCCCAGCAGGTTACTCAGCGCGATGGAACTGGCGTCGAGCGCCTGCTCGGGCGTGCCGCCGAGCATCTGCACCAGCGCGGCGGCCGCCATGGCGGCGGCGCTTCCCACCTCGGCCTGGCAGCCGCCCTCGGCGCCGGCAACGCAGGCGCTTGTGGTGAGGTTGAGGCCAATGGCGGCGGCGCAGTAGAGGGCGTCCATGACCTGCTCGTCATCGAGCTGCAGGTGGTCGGCGAGCGCCAGCACGCAGCCGGGGACGACGCCCGCGGAGCCGGCCGTGGGGGCGGCAACGATCACGCCCATGGTGGCGGAGCGCTCGAGCACGGCCATCGCGCGGGCCACGGCGTCGGTTTGAACGGTGCCCATCAGGCTTGTACTCAAATCGTTGCGGCCGGTGGCATCGACGAGTTTGGCCTCGCCGCCGATAAGCCCGCCGAGCGAGCGCTGCGGATTGACGATGGGGGTCGTGGTCTCCTCGCGCATGACGTCGAGCACGCGGCTCATGGCGGCGACGGCGTGGGCCTCACCGGTCAGGCGCGCCTCGCGCACGGCCATGACGGCGCCGATGCTGAGCCCCAGTTCCTCGCACGCATCGAGCAGCTGCTCGCCGTCGTCGAAGATCTCCTTTGCCGAGACGCCGGGGGAGAGCGACGAGGCAGAACCAGGGAGCTCGATAAAGGTCGCGTAATCGACATTGTCGAGCTTGCGTAGCATCGGGATAACGGTGTCGTCGGGCGCGCCGTCGGTCTCAAAGACGGAGTAGGCCTGGCCGCCCACTTCGGTGCGGTAAGTGCGGCAGAACGCGATGTTCACGTGGGCGTAGGCGAGCAGGTTCGTAAGCGCGGCGAGCACGCCGGGAACGTCCTTGTGCGCCACGAAGAGCGTGGAATACATGCCCGAGATGTCGACGCCGACGCCGTTAATGCGGCTGATGCGCATCTTGCCGCCGCCCAGGCTCTCACCGCGGACCTGTGCCGTGGCGCCCGTGTCGTCGACCATGTCGATGTCGACGGTATTGGGGTGGATGGAGGCGTCGTCGCCCTTGATGTCAAAGTGATATTCGAGGCCCTGCTCGCGTGCGAGGTCGAAGGCCTGCTTGATGTTCTCGTCATCGGTGTCGAGGCCCAGGATGCCCGCGACGAGCGCACGGTCGGTGCCGTGGCCGCGGTAGGTGTGGGCGAAGGAGTTCCACAGGCCAAAGGTGACTTTGGTGATGCGGCCTTCCAGCAGGCTGGCGGCAACTTGGGCGCAGCGCAGGGCGCCGGCGGTGTGCGATGAACTGGGGCCGACCATGACGGGGCCCAAGATCTCGAATGCCGAGGTCGTAGCTAGTGTTTGCGGCTTGCCTGCCATGGGTGCTCCTGTTCTATCCCGTCGTTCCGAGGGCTTTGGTATTTGGTCGCCTGCTCGGACAGTCCTGCTCGCACGGAGAGCACATTAAGTGCTCTCCGGCTCGTGCGGAACTCGCGATCGACCAAATACCAAAGCCCTCGGAACTTAGGATACATGGTTGGAGTCGCTCTGCTGCGAAATTTATCGGCTGGTGACCTTTTCCGTGCCCTGTGTTGGCTCATCTTCGCCACCGGATTAATAAAAAAGAAGTACCGGTTGGGGCCGGTACTTCTTTTGAAAGTGCGTATGTTGTTGCGAGCTTAGCGGTTTTCAATTACAGGCCGCAGGCTGCTTTGAGTTCGTCGACTCGGTCGGTCTTTTCCCAGGTGAAGTCGGCGTCTTCGCGGCCGAAGTGACCGTAGGCTGCCGTCTTTTCGTAAATCGGGCGACGCAGGTCTAGGTCGCGGATGATTGCGCCCGGGCGCAGGTCGAAGGTCTTCTCTACGGCTTCAACGATCTTGTCCTCGGCAACATGTGCGGTACCGAAGGTGTCGACCATGATTGAGAGGGGCTTGGAAACGCCGATGGCGTAGGCAAGCTCGACTTCGCAGCGGTCGGCCAGACCGGCGGCGACCACGTTCTTGGCGACCCAGCGCGCGGCATACGCGGCGGAGCGGTCGACCTTGGTGCAGTCCTTGCCGCTAAAGGCACCGCCGCCGTGACGGCCGTAGCCGCCGTAGGTGTCGACGATGATCTTGCGGCCGGTCAGGCCCGTGTCGCCCATGGGGCCGCCCACGACAAAGCGACCGGTGGGGTTCACGTAGATGTCCGCGTTGTCCCACGGCATGTTCTCGGCAGCCATGACAGGCGTGATGACGTGCTCGATGAGGTCGGCCTTGATCTTGCCCATGTCCTCGATCTCGGCGGCGTGCTGCGTGGAGATGACGATGGTCGTGACCTCGACGGGCTTGCCTTCCTCGTAGCGCACGGTGACCTGGGTCTTGCCGTCGGGACGCAGGTAGGGCAGGGTGCCGTCGTGACGCACGGCTGCCAGGCGCTCGGCCAGGCGGCTTGCCAAGTAATGCGGCATGGGCATGAGAGTCTTGGTCTCGTTGGAGGCATAACCGAACATCATGCCCTGGTCGCCGGCACCGATCAGGTCGATCGGGTCGGTGGTAGCGCCGGTCTGGATCTCGAAGGACTCGTCAACGCCCTGGGCGATATCGGGCGACTGTTCGTGGATGAGGCTCATAACGCCGCAGGTGTCGCAGTCAAAACCGAACTTGGCACGGTTGTAGCCAATGCGGCGGATAACGCCGCGGGCGATTTCCTGTACGTCGACGTAGGCCTGGGTGCGAATCTCGCCGGCGACGATGACGGTGCCGGTGGTCACGAGGGTCTCGCAGGCGCAGCGGACGTTCTCCACGTTGGCAGGCACGCCGTTGGGGGCGATGTAGCCCTGCTCCTGGAGCTCTATCTCTTTGGCGAGGATTGCGTCGAGGACGGCGTCGCTGATCTGGTCAGCGATCTTATCGGGATGACCTTCGGTCACCGACTCCGACGTAAAAACAAAGGACCCGTGTTGGGGTGGGATGGAACGAAGTTCTTCTGACATGATTGTCCTTTCAAAAACGTGTCCCGGCGACCGTTACCATTCCGCCGGGCTCTCTATGCAAGGGCACATCATAGCGCGTAAATCAAACATTCACATCCTTTCCGCACCTACTCATTGGGGACAGGCTTAAACGAACAGCCTTACCTAAGTGCCGACAGGTTGCCCAAAGAATGGTCATTTAAGTCTGTCCCCAATGAGTAGGTCGGTGCCCTTTGTGCGGAGGTTGCTTTGATGCTTTATACTGATGCGGTTAGACATCCATCCTGCAATCGAGGAGATTTCCATGGCATCAGACGTTCGCGTCCGCTTTGCACCCTCACCGACGGGCAAGCTGCACATCGGCGGCGCCCGCACCGCTATCTATAACTGGGCTTTCGCCCGTGCAAACGGCGGCACGTTCATCCTGCGCATCGACGACACCGACCCCACCCGCTCCACCGACGAGAACACGCAGATCATCCTGCGCGCCATGCGTTGGCTGGGCCTGGACTGGGACGAGGGTCCCGAGGTGGGTGGCGACTTTGGACCCTACGCGCAGACCGAGCGCCTGGACCTGTACAAGCATGCCGCCCAGAAGCTTTGGGACGAGGGCAAGGCCTATCCCTGCTTCTGCACCAAGGAGCAGCTCGACGCCGACCGCAAGGCCGCTCAGGAGCGCAAGGACCCCTTCCAGGGCTATCAGCGCCGCTGCCGCGATCTTGATCCCGAGGAGGCCCGCCGCCGCATCGAGGCCGGCGAGTCCTACGTCCTGCGCATCAAGGTGCCCGAGGACCGCGGAGACGTCGTCATCCACGACGCCGTCCACGGCGAGGTGACCTTCGACGCCAAGGAGCTCGACGACTTTGTCATCTTCCGCTCCGATGGCACGCCCACGTACAACTTCGCGACTGTCGTCGACGACGCCATGATGAAGATCACCCATGTCATCCGCGGCGACGACCACCTGTCCAACACCCCGCGTCAGGTCATGGTCTACGAGGCCCTCGGCGCGCCCGTGCCCACGTTCGCTCACATCTCCATGATCCTGGGCGCCGACGGCAAGAAGCTCTCCAAGCGCCACGGCGCCACCTCGGTGGAGGAGTACCGCGACGCCGGTTACCTGCCCGACGCCTTCGTCAACTACCTGGCGCTGCTCGGCTGGTCGCTCGACGGCGAGACCACGATCATCCCGCGCGATGTCCTGGCCAGCAAGTTCTCGCTCGACCGCATTTCCAAGAACCCGGCGACCTTCGACCCCAAGAAGCTCGACTGGGTCAATGCCGAGTACATCAACGGCATGTCCGATGCCCAGTTTGCCGACGAGATCATGGTCCCCGAGCTGCACGAGGCGGGTCTCATCGAGGGTAATGTCGAATACGGCGAGGATTGGATCGACGCGCTTGCCGCCATTGTCAAGCCGCGCACCAAGATGCCGGCCGACGCCGTGACCGTCGCCGCTCCCATCTTCGCTACGGCCGAGACGCTCGAGTATGACGAGAAATCCGTCAACAAGGGCCTGGCCAAGGAGGGCATGGGTGCCATTCTTGATGCCGCCAAGGCCGCGCTCGAGGGTGTGAACGAGTGGACGGCTGCCAACATCGACGCCGCGCTTGAGCCGCTGCCCGAGCAGATGGACCTTAAGAAGCGCGTAGTGTTCCAGGCCGTGCGCGTTGCCGTCTGCGGCAACATGGTTAGCCCTCCGCTGGGCGAGACCATGGCGCTCGTCGGCCGCGACGACTGCCTGGCGCGCATTGACCGCGCCCGCACGATGGCGCTGTAGCAGCCGTCTAAACGCATGTATCCGAGCCCCGTTCACCCGAGCGGGGCTCTTGTTTCTGAAGACGCATGGGATGGGAGGTATAGGGGCCATGGCCGAGCAACTGTCGCTGTTTGGTTCACCGGAACCTAAGGAAGCTCCGAAGTCCGCGACTCCTGCCGCCGCCCCGGCGCAGCCCGAGCCCGCACCCGAACCCGTCGCCGCCTATGCGAGCGTGGTTCTCGACATCCCGACGCGTGCACTGTCCGAGCCGTTTGCTTACGGCATCCCGCAACCCCTCGTCAGCGAGGCCCAGATCGGCTCCACCGTCCTAGTTCATTTTGGCAACCGTGCGGCCGCTGGATACATCGTCGACATCGCGCCCGAGCTTGCCAACCTGCAAGGTAACGACGCTCTCGATCCCGCGCGCATCAAGCCTATCAAGGCTATCCTCAGCAAGCCGCTCTTTACCGCCGAGGCGGCACGCATTGCGCGCTGGATGAGCCGCGAGTACGTCGCAACGCTTTCCGAGTGCCTGCGCCTGTTCTTGCCCCCGGGTGGAAGTCCGCGCGTGGTCAAGGGCGACGACGGCGTGTGGACCGTTGAGCGCCCCGCCGTCAAGCCTATCCAAAACCGCTGGGTGATGCTCACGCCCGAGGGCTTTGACTATACGCCGCCCAAGACCGCGGTCCGTCAGCGTCAGCTCATCGAGGCGCTCCAATGCGGCCCGGTCACGACTCGCGACCTCAACCTGCTCTATAACAGCATGTCGGCGACCATCAAGGCGCTCGAAAAACGCGGCGTCGTTGTGGTGGAGGAGCGCCGTGCGTGGCGTGGCTGCAGCGAGCAGACCACGCTGTCCTCGGCGAGCGGCAAGGCCCCGGTGGCACTCACCAACGGTCAACGGCAGGCCCTCGCGCAGATTGAGCGCGCACGCTTGGACGCTCATGGCGACGTGGTGCTGGTCGATGGCGTTACCGGTTCCGGCAAAACCGAGGTCTACCTCTCGGCGATTGAGCGCGTGCTTGCGGCCGGCCGTTCGGCCTGCGTGCTTGTGCCCGAGATCTCGCTGACGGCCCAGACCGTCGGCCGCTTCCGCTCGCGCTTTGGCGAGACGGTTGCTGTGTTCCATTCGCGTCTTTCTGCTGGTGAGCGTCTTGACCAGTGGGACATGGTCGCCAGCGGTGCCGCCCGCGTCGTCGTCGGCGCGCGTTCAGCGCTCTTTTGCCCGCTCAGCGATCTTGGCCTCATCATCATCGACGAGGAGCACGAGACCAGCTACAAGCAGGGTTCCAGCCCGCGCTACCATGCGCGTGAGGTGGCTGCCGAGATGGCGCGCCGCTATCGGTGTCCGCTCGTGTTGGGCTCCGCCACGCCCTCGGCCGAGGCCCTCGACCGCTGCCGCCGCGGCACGTACGGCGGCGCCACCTGGACGCGCGTCGAGATGCCCGAGCGCCCGGGACACGCCGTGCTGCCGACAGTCCGCATTGCCGACCTGCGTCGCGAGTTCTCGCACGGCAGCCGCTCCATGTTCTCAAAACCGCTGATGGAAGGCCTGGAGCGTGTGGTCGAGCGCCGCGAAAAAGCCGTGCTGTTGCACAACCGCCGTGGCTTTGCGCCATTCCTGATGTGCCGTGAGTGCGGCTGCGTCCCCACCTGCAACCACTGCTCCACCGCGCTTACGTATCATGAGCGCACGCACACGCTGCAGTGTCACACATGCGGTTCGTCTTGGCGCGTGCAGCCGTATCCCGCGCCCACGAGCCGTTGCCCTAAATGCGGCAGTCGCTACCTGGCAAAAATGGGTCTGGGCACTCAGCAGATCGAGGACGCACTGCACCAGATGCTTCCCGAGGACGTCGCCATCATTCGCATGGATGCCGACTCCACGCGCGGCAAGGATGCGCACAAAAAGCTGCTCGAGCAGTTCGATGCGGCCGATTGCGCCGTGTTGCTGGGCACCCAAATGATCGCAAAGGGTCTCGACTTTCCCGAGGTCACGCTCGTGGGCGTGGTCAATGCCGACTTCGCCCTCAAGCTGCCGGACTTCCGCGCAGGTGAGCGTGCCTACGATTTGCTGGAGCAGGTGGCGGGCCGTGCCGGTCGCGGCGATCGACCCGGCGAGGTGATTATCCAGACATACTTGCCCGAGGATCCGGTCATCCGCGCCGTAGCCGAGCACGACCGTTCGATCTTTACCGACTACGATCTGGATCAGCGCCGCGACGCCCTATATCCGCCATTCGTGCGTTTGGTCAACATCTTGGTATGGTCGAGGAACGCGGATGACGCGCAGGACTACATCGGGCGCATTGCAAAACTTCTTAAGCGCAGCTGGCATGCCGCAGCGCCTGACTTTTTACGGGCGGGGAGTGCCGTGCCGCAGTTGCTGGGCCCGGCTTCGTGTGTAATCGAGAGAGCCAAGGACCGTTACCGCTTCCATCTGCTTGTGAAGTCGCCCGTGGGGTACCATGTCTCTGATGATATCGACGCTTGCCTCAAAGAGGTGGGCTCTGTGCGCGGCGTGAGCGTGAGCATTGACGTCGACGCCTATGATTTGATGTAACAACCCGAAAGGATGGCCATGGAAGCCAACGGAATCGTACTGTCGCCCGACCCTCGTCTGCGCCAGGAGTGCGCCGTCATCGAGGAGATCACCCCGGCGATTGAGGCACTTGCCGAGAAGATGAAGAAGATGATGTTCGAGAACGGCGGCTGCGGCCTGGCGGCCCCGCAGATCGGCGAGCTCATCCAGCTCGTCACCATCGACTGCGACTACAGCGACAAGAACGACTACGACCCGTATGTGCTTATCAATCCCGTCATTGTTGAGCAGAGTGACCATCTGGTGCCCTTTAGCGAGGGCTGCCTGTCTATCCCCGGCATTAGCTGCGAGATCGAGCGTCCCGACCATGTCGTCGTCGAGGCGTACGACCTGGACGCCAACCTGATTCGCTATGAGGCCTCGGGCGACCTGTTCTGCGTGTGTTTGCAGCACGAGATCGATCACCTGCATGGCAACACCATGTTCGAGCGACTTAAGCCCATGCAGAGGCTCAAGGCCGTCAAGGAATACCAGGACGCCCTGGCCCGCGGCGCTCGACCGGGCGAGACGGAGTAGGTCTCACCGTCCCCGGTGCTGAGCGCCCACATATCATCCCGTGCTCAAACATTCTCGCTTTGCTGCGAAACTGCGCGCGGGACGATATGTGGGCGCTCAGCACCGGGGACTGCGTTGTTCTGGCTCGGTTCGCCCGTGTGCCGTTGGGCCAGGGATGGGCGTCTTCGCTGATAATACCTTTGTTGAGAGAGCTGCTTTTATTGCGGCTCTTTCTTTGGTTTTGGGTATATTTGTTCTTGTTGAATTGTTCTTGCGGATGGGCCGGGTACTTGGCTTTCGGCTGTTCTTTGTAGCCGTCTCGGCTTTGGTTGAGAGGAGACGATCTTTATGCGTATTGTGTTTATGGGTACGCCCGATTTTGCTGTGCCTTCTTTGACTTCGCTTGTTGAGGCTGGGAATGAGATTGCGCTGGTTGTTACTCGTCCCGATGCTGTTCGTGGGCGTGGTAAGAAGCTTGAGCCGTCTCCTGTTAAGGCCAAGGCGCTTGAGCTGGGGTTGCCGGTTGTTGAGGCCAATCGTATGACGGCCGAGGTTGTTGAGGCTCTCCAAGCTGCGCAAGCCGAAATTTTCTGTGTGGCTGCTTATGGTTGCATTTTGCCCGATGACGTGCTTCATATGGCGCCTCTCGGTATCGTGAATGTTCATGCGTCCTTGCTGCCTCGTTGGCGTGGGGCTGCTCCTATTCAGCGTGCCATTCTTGCTGGTGATGAGGTTGCTGGTGTTTCCATTATGTGCATTGGGCATGGCGTGGATACTGGTGCTTATTGCGCCCAGGCGTCTACGTCGGTTGCAGGCAAGCATGCCGAGGCACTGACTACGGAGCTTGGCGAGCTGGGCGGTAAACTGCTTGCCGATACGCTTCCTTCGCTTGCTGACGGCACCGCTGTTTGGACTGAGCAGGATGACTCGCTCGTTACCCATGCTGCCAAGATCTCTAAGCAGGAGATGCGTCTGGATCCCCAAATGGCGGCGCTTGATTGCGTGCGTCATGTACTGGCCTCGTCCAATACCGCGCCTGCTCGTTGCGTGATTGCCGGCAAGACCGTGCGTGTGCTCGATGCTGCGCTGGCCGATGTTTCGCTTGGCGAGGGTCAGGTTCTCGTTAAGAACAAGCGTGTTTACCTTGGTCTTTCCGATGGCACGGTTGAGCTGCTCGAGGTTAAGCCCGATGGTAAGCGTGCCATGGCTGCTTCTGCTTGGGCTGCTGGCCTGCAGGGCGTTGATCTTTCGTGGGGTGTTTTATCATGAGCAGGCTGTCTCCCGCGCGTAAGCTTGCGCTCGATGTGCTGATGGAGGCCGATCGCCGCGGCATGTATGCGCGCGACGTGCTGTCCTCTCGCGCATCGGCCAAGGCTATTGACCAGCGCGATTCCGCTTTTGCCGCCCGCTTGGCGCTGGGTGTTGCCGCAACACAGGGTATTTTGGACGAGCTGCTCGATCAGTTTCTTGATAAGCCTAAAAAGGTTGCGCCGCGTGTCCGCATGGCGCTTCGTATCTCGGCCTTCGAGATGCTCTATCTGCATACGCCTGGCCGCGTTGCGGTGTGTCAGGGCGTTGAGCTGGTGCGCAGCGGAGCTAAGTCTGCCGCCGGTTTGGCCAATGCCGTGCTGCATAAGGTCGCGGACAATGTTGAGGACTTTGCCACTGCGTCCGATGTAGATGAGTCTGAGCGACGCTTGGTTCGTCTGTCGCGCCTGATGGGTCTACCGCGTTGGCTGTGCGCTCGCATTATGGCGTCGTTTGACACGCCCGAGGGTGCGCTTAACTTTGCAGGCAATCTGGCCCCCGCGCCGCTGGCCCTGCATGAGAACGCCTTTGCGACCAAGCCCGATCCGTATATCTCGCAGCTCGTCGCGCCTGTCTTCCCGGGCTGTCATGCCCCGGTTGATGCCCAGGTTACCGTTGCTTCGGGTGTGTTTGAGCGTGCTGCCGCGGTGGCATCTGATCTCAACGCCCAGCTCATCGCTACAGCTGCCACTCGCCCCGGAAGCTGCCTTGAGATTGGTGCCGGTCGCGGTACCAAGACCTATGTGATGATGTGCCAGGCCAAGCGTGCGGGTTATCAGCGTCAGCATACGGCGCTCGATCTACATGATCGCAAGTGCGATCTGAATCTCGCTCGCCTGCATAAGGCCGGTATTCAGGGCGTTCGCACGGTTTCAGGTGATGCCTGCGAGCTAGATGAGGTGCTCACATCGTTTGACGCCATGCGCGGCGAACAGGTCAAGTTCGACACGGTCTTTATCGATGCGCCGTGCTCTGGCACCGGAACTATGCGTCGTCATCCCGAGATTCCGTGGAGACTGACCGAAAAGGATGTGACGGTTGAGCTGCCCAAACTGCAGCTGACGATGCTCAAAGAGGCTGCTGCGCGCGTGGCTGCTGGCGGTGAGCTCATCTATGCGACGTGTTCGGTGTTTAATGAAGAGAACACGCAGGTCGTGGATGCTTTCCTCGCTTCTCCCGAGGGTGTCGGCTTTAGCGTGGCACCGCTCTCCGAGGCACAGATTCTGCAGCTCCCCGAGTTCGATCAGGCCAAGAAGCTCGTATCCGTACGCCAGAACGATCGGGGCCTCTTCCAAAGCGTGCCGGTAAACGCAGACTCCTACGACGGCCACTTCTGCGCCAGGCTGGTCCGCAAGTAACAATTAAGTTGCGGTGAAATAGGGATTGAATAGCGGCTTCCACCCGCCAAACAGTCCTTATTTCACCGCAACTCATAGTGATGCCTGGGTAGCCAAAGAAACAGCCCCGCGATCGGTGTCGGTCGCGGGGCTGTTTGGTTCCTAGTGGTTATGCGGGCAGTTGGCGCAGCAGCCGCTGGTGGCGTTGGTGCTGGAGCCGCCGCTTCGCTGGTCGGTGTTGTAGAAACCGCTGCCCTCAAATTTAATGCCGCTGGCCGAGAACGTCTTGGCCGCCGGGGCACCGCAGCTGGGGCACACGACCTCGGGAGTCTCGGACATGGGATGCTCAACCTCAAACACGTTGCCGCAGCTCGAGCACTTGTAATCATAGCGTGCCATAATACTTCCTTTTCAGCACAAAGCGGGCAGATTACTCTGCCCGCAAAAATTCAAACGTCTGTAACTGTACCCTATATTGGGCGTTTTATCACGCCTCGCCCCAGAATCTATGGGTGTTGCGCAGGAGCTGCGCAGTTTTGCCCTCGGCGGCCGCAACGTCGGCCTCGTGAGCCTGCCAGGTCCAGTTGCCCGTGGCCACGCCCGGTACGTTCATGCGCGAGTCGTCGCCAAGCCCCAGGATATCCTGCAGCGGCATCATCACCAGGGGAGCGTCGCTTGCCAGCGCGTCGCCCATCAGCTTGGCCGCCACCTCAACACCGCTCGGTTCATCGCCTCCCGCAAAGGAATGTGTGCACCAACCGGCCAGCGTCGACGTATCGTGCGTCGAGGTGTACAGAATCTTGCCAGGCGTGGGATGCACACCGCAACGAACGTCGTAGTCGCTAAACTCCAACACGTCCATGCCGGGGAAGCCGCAGGTCGAAGCCATGGCGCGAACGCCGGGCGTCAAATAGCCCAGGTCCTCGGCGATAAAGTTGAGCGGACCCAGCTCGTCATAAGCGGTCTGGAACAGGTCCTTGCCCGGTCCCGCCAACCAGCGACCTTCGGCGCAAGCCTTGCCTGCGGGGATACTGAAGTAGCTGTGGAAGCCCAAGAAGTGATCCAGGCGCACGCGGTCGTAGAGCGAAAACGCACGACGCAGGCGATCCATCCACCAGCTATAGCCGTTCTGCTTCATGTGGTCCCAGCGGAACGTCGGGTTGCCCCACACCTGGCCCTCGGGTGCAAAGTTGTCGGGCGGCGCGCCGGAAATCTCAATCGCCTTGCCGGTATCGGACAGCCAGAAGTTCTCGGGTTCGCTCCACGCGTCTGCCGAATCGTCGGACACGTACATAGGAATATCGCCGATAACCTCGATGCCCTTCTTGTGCGCATAGTTCATGAGCTCGCACCAAGCCAAGTCAAAGCGGTACTGCATGTACGCCTGAAGCTCGGCCTCGTTGTGGAAGCGCTTGTCGTCGATCAGATGCTCGTTGTAGCGCGCGACATCTGCCGGCCAATCGTGGCGTGACTCGCCCTCAAAGAACTTCTTAACGGCCATGTAGACGCAGTACTTCTCGAGCCAATCAGCATTGCGATGTTTAAACGCGGTGTACAGCGGATCGGCATCCTCGCCTCCGCGGGCCTTCCAGGTCTCAAAGTCGGCGGCCAGCTCCTCGTGGCTTTCGGGTAGCAGGTCGATATTGCCTGCAAAAGCCGAAGGACCAGCGTAAGGGGAGCGGAAGAAGTCAGTGGGATTGACGGGCAAAACCTGCCAGTAGCGCATGCCCATGGCAGCCAGATGGTCGATAAAGCGACGCGTGGGCGCGCCGATCGTACCGGGCTTGCCGTCGTCGGTCGGCACCGATGTGATATGGCACACAACACCCGCACCGTAATCGAGCGGCTCCTGCAGGCGCTGCTCGGCATGGTGATAGATGATCGACGAACCCAGCGGGTAAAGATCGAGCGTGACCGTACCGTTGTGGATCTCGCACTCGTGACCGCTAATCACATCGCTTGCACATTCGTCGAGCGCCGGAATCGTCACGTGGTGCGAATTGCGAAGGCTGCGGTTGATGATAACCGTCGCGGACTCGCCATCCTTACCCGTGCGATTGTATGCCAGCACCTCATCATTGAGTGCGAAGGCCTTGATCTCGCCGTCAACCATAAACGGCAGCGCGCGGCGCATAGCAGATGCGTTCTTGACGATCGCAAGCGTATCGAAGTCGTGGAGCTGGTCCTTGGTCGGCATGGTGCGGCGATTGCCCGGATCGGTGAGACCCTCCAAGCCGTACTCGTCACCGTAATAGATTGAGGGAACGCCCGGGAACGTCATCTGCATGAGCGTCGCGAGCCAAAAACGGCTCTTAGCCAGGCCCATCGCGTTCTCGTCCAGACGCCATTTGCTGCGTTCGCACTCAGGCAGCTGCGACTCGTCGGGGCCTCCGCCGAGCACCGAGATAATGCGCGGACGGTCGTGACTCGAAAGCAGATTAAGCGCGCAAGATAGGGCCTCACGCGGATAGTTCTCGCGTAGAGTCTCGATATCCTCGGCAGCTTGGTAGGCGTTTTTGTAGCCCATCAAAAAGCCGATGACCATGTCGCGGAAGGGGTAATCCATGGCCGAGTCGAGCTCGGAGCCTTGCAGATAGCGACGCAGATGGCCGTAGCTGATCTTGTTGGAGGCGTCTTCCCATACCTCGCCGAGCAGCAGCGCGTCGGGCTTCTCGGCGAGCACGGCCTTTTTGATCTCGGCCAGGAAGTCATCGGAAAGCTCGTCGGCCACATCCAGACGCCAGCCGTGAGCGCCGGCGCGCAGCCATTTTCGAATGACGCCGTCCTTGCCCAGGAGCCGCTCGCGTACCAGTTCGGAGCTCTCATTGATGGCGGGCATATTGCCCACGCCCCACCAACAGTCGTACGAGCCGTCCTCGTGGAAATAAAACGCATCGCGCCACGGCGAATCCTCGCTCTGCCACGCGCCGACACCGGGATAGTTGCCGTAGCGGTTGAAGTAGATCGAATCGTCGCCCGTGTGGTTGAACACACCGTCCAGAATGATGGAAATGCCCAGCTTCTCGGCTGCCTCGCACAGCTCAGTAAAGTCCTGCTCGGTGCCCAGAATCGGATCGATCTTGGTGTAATCAGCGGTGTCGTAGCGGTGGTTGCTCGCGGCTTCAAAAATGGGGTTGAGGTAGATGGCTGTAAAGCCCAGCTCGGCGATGCGAGGCAGGTCATTCTGGATACCCTTGAGCGAGCCGCCGTAGAAGTCCCAGGTCTTGATGGAGCCGTCCTCGGCGCGCTCGTACACAGGCGGCTCGTTCCAGTCCTCGACCATGCGGCGCTGAATGCCCTTACGCGGTTTTTCGACCTCGGCCAGCGTGCGCTCGCGCCAATGCTCGTCGCGGGCATAGCGATCGGGGAAGATCTGGTACACCATGCCGCGCTCGTACCAAGTGGGGCGGTTCTCGCGGTGCTTGTAGACGGTAATCTGGAAGGAAGGCACCTCGGCGTAGTTGTAGGTTACGCCCTCGCCGCCGGTGCGGCCTTGCGGCGCGCCCAGGCGGACCTCTGGCTGACCTTCGATATTGCATATAAAGCTGTACCAGATAAGACAGGGTTCGGTGCATTTGAGCTCGCCGGTAAAAATGCCATCGCCCTCGTGCTCCATCGGGATCAAGGTCTCGCCGACTTCATCGACCCAGGTGCGCAGCGTAAGCGTTGCCTGATTGGGATCGGCATCCTCCAGAATCACGGAGAGTGCAACGGTAGTTCCTGTGGTCACAGCGCCAAACGGAGTGCGAAACTGCGGTAGGCGGCTGTTGTGTATCAATCTCATAGTACGGTCCAGTTCAATAGAATCACGGCCTGCGGGCCATGGGCTTTACGCACTGAATATAAGTATATCTGTTGTACACAGGGTGTATAAACAACATCCGTTTACCATCGGCGAACGGTTGTCCTAGAAA
This sequence comes from uncultured Collinsella sp., assembly GCA_902492935.1. Lineage (GTDB taxonomy): Bacteria > Actinomycetota > Coriobacteriia > Coriobacteriales > Coriobacteriaceae > Collinsella. Next base: position 84,116 of record CABUNJ010000007.1, read on the forward strand.
ATCGTTTTACCAACTATCTACAGAGAAGGGGCGCCCGGTTGGAGCGCCCCTTGTTTGGGGTTTTGATTAGGTTTTAGACCGTCTGTGGGCTAGCGGCGCTTGCGGGTGGCCGTTGCCTTGCGGACGGACGTCTTCTTGGACGGGGCTTTTTCCTTTGCCGGAGCGGCGGGGGAGACCGGAATCTCCTTGGCGGACTCGGGCTTGGCCGTAGCCTTCGGTGCGGCCTTGACCTCAGCGGCCTTCGGCGCCGGCTTGGTCTTTACCTCGGCCTTGGGCTCCTCTTTTGCAGCAGCGGGCTTAGTCTCTGCCTTGGGAGTCGTGGTCTTTGCCGTGGTCTTCTTGGCCGACGTCGTGCGCTTTCGCGTGGTGGTCTTGGCGGCGGGCTTGGTCTCGACGGTTGCCTCCACCTTGGACTCTGCAGGCGTCTCCTCGACCTTGGCTGCCGGCTTTGCGGCTGACTTGGTCGTTGCGGCCTTCGTGGCCGTTGACTTCGTTGACGTGGTCTTCTTGGCAGCCGTTGTCTTCTTGCCGGTCGTGGTCGTCTTCTTGGCAGCAGTCTTTGCCGGAGCCTTGGTGGCCGGCTTGGCCTCAGCGACCTTGGCCTTTACCTCGGGAACAGCCTCGGCTTCGGCGGCCTTCTTGGCAGCTGCGGTGGTGCGCTTGCGCGTGGTCGTTGCCTTGGCAGCGGTGGTCTTGGTTGCCGCCGCCTTGGTCGCTGTGGCCTTCTTGGCCGTCGTCTTACGAGTTGCGGTCTTCTTTGCCGCAGGCTTCGCAGCTAGCTTTGCCTCGGGTTCGGGAGCAGCCTCAGCCTTTACCTCTGCCTCAACCGGCTTCTCCTCGGCCTTGGGCTCCTCTGCGGCCACCGGCTCAGCAACAGCCTCCGGCTCGTCGACAACAGCCGCCGGTCTCTCAATCTCGGGATGCATAAAGAAGTACAGGTCCAGATACTTATCGGCCGAGCGCGTCCAGCTAAAGTCCTGACTCATGGCCTGCGTGACCAGCTGGTTCCAGGCGTCGCGGTTATCCCAGAATAGACGCGCCGCGCGGAATACCGCATCGCCCATCTCGTCGCCGTTAAAGTTACTAAACGAGAAGCCCGTGCCCTCGCCGGTAAACTCGTTGTACGGAATCACGGTGTCCTTCAGGCCACCGGTCTCGCGCACGATGGGCAGTGTGCCATAGCGCATGGCGATGATCTGCGACAGTCCGCAGGGCTCAAACTTCGAAGGCATCAGGAACATGTCGGCGGCAGCATACATGCGCTGTGACAGCGCCGGATCGAACTCGATGCGCGCGGCCATGGTGCCGGGGTACTTGTCCTGGAAGTAGCGCAAGCCGTCCTCGTAGTCGCGGTCGCCGGTGCCCAGCACCGCCACCTGTACGCCGCCGGCCAGGATGCGGTCGAGCGCGTACATGACCAGGTCCATGCCCTTCTGGCGCGTCAGGCGCGTGACCATCACCATAAGCGGACGGTCGTCGCGAACCTCGAGCCCCAGCTCTTCCTGCAGCTTGGCCTTGCACACGGCCTTGCCGGAACGGTCCTCCACGGTGTAGTTGGCGGCAATGCGATTGTCAGTCGCCGGGTCAAAGCCCGCCACGTCGATGCCATTCAAAATACCCTGCAGCGCGTACGAACGCTCGCGCAGAACGCCGTCCAGGCCTTCGCCAAATTCGGGTGTTTGGATCTCGTGGGCATAGGTGGGGCTCACCGTAGTGATGGCGTCGGCATAGCGCAGCGCGCCCAGCATGTAGTTGATGCTGCAGGCGTCGCAACGCAGCTGCGAGGCGGCCGCCGGAATGTGCGCCACACCAAGGATGTCCTCCATCACGGTGTCGCTAAACTGGCCCTGGAACGCCACGTTGTGGATCGAGAACACGGTCTTGACGCGGTCATACAGCGGCAGGCCCTGGTAGAACTCGCGCAGGAACACGGGCGCCAGTGCCGTTTGCCAGTCGTTGCAGTGCAGGATGTCGCACTCAAAGCCCTCGGGCAGGTGCTGCAGGCTCTCGGTGATGGCCTTGGAGAAGAACGCAAAACGCTCGCCGTCGTCAAAGAAGCCGTACGGATAGTCGCGCGCAAAATAGCGCTCGTTGTCGATGAACATATAGGTGACGCCGTCGTGCTCGAGCTTCTCGAGTCCGCAGTACTCATTGCGCCAGCCCAGGCTAACGTAAAAGTCGGCAAAGTGCTCCATCTGCGCCTTGTACTCGTCCTTGATGGTGGCGTACTTGGGCACCATCACGATAACCTCGGCGCCGGCGCGCACAAGCGCCGCAGGCAGCGAGCCCGCCACGTCACCCAGGCCACCGGTCTTAACAAACGGTGCGCACTCGGCCGAGGCAAACACGATCTGCATCTTTTTGCTGGAATCAGCCATATTGTCTCCCATGTTGCAATTCGAGAATAGCCGCCTGGCGCTAACCGGGCGGCTATTCTACATGTTACGAGCGATGTTGCGGTGCCAACGTTAACGTACGATGGTGGTGTCGGAAGTTAACGGAGCCTTGCCCAGCACCAGGATGTTCTCGGGCGTGCCGCGAAGCTCAGTGTTGGTGGGAACCACATTGTTCTTGTCCAGGATGGCATTCTCGACGCGTGCACCGCTCTTGATAATGCAGCTCTGGTTGATGATCGAGTTGGTCACCGAAGCGCCTTCCTCGACCACGACGCCGCGCGACAGGATCGAGTTGCGCACGGTGCCCTTGATGATGCAGCCGGCCGAGATGATCGAGTTGCACGCGTGGCTGCCGGTCGCATAGCGCGAAGGCGGCACGTCGTGAGCCTTGGTCAGAATCGGGCGCTCGGGGTCGAAGAGCTGGTCGGCCACGGTCTGGTCGAGCAGGTCCATGCTGCGGCGATAGAGCGACTTCTCGCTAAACACGCCCACGACCTCGCCCTTGTACTCGTAGCTGCACACGTCGATGTTGCCAAAGTCGCCCTGGAGTGCCTCGAGCAGGTCCAGATAGTCGGCGGCCTGGTAGTGGTCGATAATCTCGAGCAAAGTCTCGCGGTTGACGATGCAGCAGTCCATAGACGCGTTGTCACCGTACACGACGCCGGCGCTCACGCCCGTCAGGCGGCCGTTCTCGTTGATCTCGAGCTTGGTCTCGTCATCGACGTTGCGCGTGGCCTTGCAGTACACCACGGTCATCTGGGCACCGGAGTTCTCGTGCGCGTCGATAATGGTGTTGAGGTCCATATTAAAGATGATGTTGGTGCCCATCATCACAACATAGGGCTTGTCCGAGCGCTGGAACAGCGTCTTGTTGGAGATGATGTCGCGCAGTAGGAAGCGCATGCCGCCCTTGGTGGTGCCATACGCGTTGCCGGGCACCATGAACAGGCCGCCCTTCTTGCGGTCCAGGCCCCAGTCCTTGCCCGAGCCCACGTGGTCGATCAGCGAACGGTAGTTACCCGGCATGACGACGCCGACGGTCTTAATACCGGCATTCATCATGTTGGACAGCGGGAAGTCGATCAGGCGGTAGCGGCCCAAAAACGGGACGGACGCGATGGGGCGGTCCTTGAGCAGCACGCTGCCGTAGGTCGAAGAGTAGTTAGCGGTGATATAACCGATGGCCTTGCGATTGATCATCGGATCATTCCCCCTTCCCGATAACGACGTCATTTCCAACGACGGCCGTATCCTTGGTGGTATCGACAGAGCCGAGCTTCACGCCCTCTTCGACCGTGGAGTTCTCGCCCAAAATAGCGCGGCAGATGTGCGCGCCGCTCTTAACGTGCGCACCCGGCAGCAGCACGGAGTCCTCGACCACGGCGCGCTCCTCGATGATGACATCGGTCGAAAGGATCGAGTGGCGAGCGGTGCCGTAGATCTTGCAGCCGTTGGAGACCAAGCAGTCGTCCAGGCGACCATCCGGACCAATGTAGTGCGGCGGACGCGTGGTGATGTTGGACATGATGGGGAAGTGCTTGTCAAACAGATCGAACTCGGGGTTGTTGCCCAGCAGGTCCATTGAGGTCTCGTGGAAGCTGGCGATGGTGCCGACGTCCTTCCAAAAGCCGTGGAACTCGTAGCTGTACAGGCGCTTGCCCTCGCCGAGCAGCTTGGGGATGATGTCCTTGCCAAAGTCGTGGCTCGAGCGCTGGTCCAGAGCGTCCTCCTCGAGCGCCTCAATCAGCACGTCGGCCGAGAAGATGTAGATGCCCATGGACGCGAGGTTCGAATCGGGCTTATCGGGCTTCTCGGTGAACTTGGTGATGCGGCCGTCCTCGGGGTCGGTGGTTAGGATGCCAAAGCGGCTGGCCTCCTCCCACGGCACGGGCATAACGCTCACCGTGAGGTCGGCGTTGTTCTCAATGTGCGTCTTGAGCATCTTGCGGTAGTCCATGCGATACAGGTGATCGCCAGACAGAATCAGGACGTACTTGGGGTCGTTGGCCTTGATGTAGTCGAGGTTCTGAGTAATGGCGTCGGCCGTGCCCGCATACCAGGCGCCGCCGGTCTGCGTCTCGTACGGCGGCAGGATCGACACGCCGCCGTCGCGGCTGTCCAGATCCCAAGCCTCGCCGGAGCCCACGTAGGCATGCAGCAGATAGGGGCGATACTGCGTCAGAACGCCCACCGTGTCGATGCCCGAGTTAGAGCAGTTGGAAAGCGAGAAGTCGATAATGCGGAACTTGCCACCAAAACTAACCGCCGGCTTAGCGATCTTTTGGGTGAGTGCCCCCAATCGGCTGCCCTGTCCTCCTGCGAGGAGCATCGCGATGCATTCTTTCTTACTCATCGATTTCTCCTTCTGTCATCGATGTTTCTAACCCATTAGCGACGGGCGCGGCGCAACGTCACGCCCGTCGAGTAATGCCGTGCTGGCATAGGGGAGCTCGCGCCCTTTAAGCGTGCCAGATCTCGTCGCGGTACTCGCGAATGGTGCGGTCGCTCGAGAACCAGCCGCTCGAGGCGGTGTTGAGCAGGGCCTTGCGGTTCCAGGTCTCCTGGTCGCCGTAGCTGCCGGTGAGCTTCTCCCAGGCGTCGACGTAGCTGCGGAAGTCGGCCATGACCAGGTCGGGGTCGTTATTGTTCATGAGCTCGTTGTAGATGCTCTCGAAGTTGCCCGAAAGACCCGCAAATGTGTTGTCCTTGAGCTCGTCCATCACGCGGCCCAGGCGCTCGCGGTCGCCGTTGAGGGTATCCCACGCAAAGTAGCTGTTGGATGCCCAGAGCTGCTCGACCTCGGGGGCGGTCAGGCCAAAGATGGCCTCGTTCTCGCGACCGGCCAGGTCGGCGATCTCGATGTTGGCGCCGTCGAGGGTGCCCAGCGTAATGGCGCCGTTCATCATGAGCTTCATGTTGGACGTGCCCGAGGCCTCCTTGCCGGCCGTGGAGATCTGCTCCGAGATCTCGGCGGCGGGGTAGATAAGCTGGGCGTTGCTCACGCGGAAGTTGGGGATAAAGCAGACCTTCATGACCTCGTTCACGCGGGCATCGTTGTTGATGACCTCGGCGACGGAGTTGATCAGGCGGATGGTCTCCTTGGCGAAGGTGTAGCTCGAGGCCGCCTTGCCGCTAAAGATGAAGGTCGTCGGCGTCACGTGGAAGTTGGGATCGGCGATGCGACGGTTGTAGATGTCCATCACCTTCATGATGTTCATGAGCTGGCGCTTGTAGGCGTGGAAGCGCTTCACCTGAACATCGAAGACGGTGTTGGGGTCAATGACCAGACCGGTCTCGGCCTTAACGTAGGCGGCCAGGCGCTCCTTGTTGGCGCGCTTGGAGGCACCCACGGCCTTCAGGAACTCGGTGTCGTTCTGGAACTCCTTGAGTTTCTCCAGCTCAAAGGCGTCCTTGAGCCAGCCGTCGCCAATAGCCTCGGTCACGAGCTTGGCATAGGTGGGGTTGGCCTCGGCAAAGAAGCGACGGTGCGAGATGCCGTTGGTCTTGTTGTTGAATTTCTCGGGCGTCAGGGCATAGAAGTCCTTGAGCACGATGTTCTTGATGATGTCGGAGTGAATCTTGGCCACGCCGTTGACGCTATGGCTGCAGATCACAGACAGGTTGGCCATGCGAATCTCGCCGTCCCACAGAATGGCGGTCTGGCGCAGACGCTCCTGCCAGCCCTCCTGCGTGGTGTCAAACGACTCGTGCCAACGACGGCTGATTTCGTCGATGATCTGGTACACGCGGGGGAGGAGCTTGGAGAAAGTGCCGATGGGCCACTTCTCCAGGGCCTCGGGCAGGATGGTGTGGTTGGTGTAGCTCACGACCTGCGTCACGATGTTCCAGGCGTCGTCCCACTCGAGCTTCTTCTCGTCGATAAGGATGCGCATGAGCTCGGGGCCGCACATGGCGGGGTGCGTGTCGTTGGTGTGGATGGCCACAAACTGCGGCAGCAGCTCCCAGTTTGCGCCGTGCTCCTTCTCAAAGGTGTCGAGCAGGCTGTAGATGCCGGCCGAAACAAACAGGTACTCCTGCTTCAGACGCAGCAGACGGCCGTGCTCGCCGGCGTCGTTGGGGTAGAGGATGGCGCTGATGGCCTCGGCCTCGGCACGCTCGGCATCGGCCAGGGCGTAGTCGCCGCGGTTGAAGGCTTCCAGATCGAAGTGCTCCTCGACCGGCTCAGCGGCCCAGACGCGCAGCTTGTTGACGGTCTCGCCGGCATAGCCCACGACGGGGATGTCATAGGGGACGGCCAGGATGTCCTGCGTATCCACCGTGCGGTAGAACGTGCGGCCGTTCTCCTCAAAGCCCTCGACGTGACCACCAAACTTAATGGTCACGGCCTTGTCCTGACGGCGGACCTCCCAGGGATAGCCGTGGGTGAGCCACTCGTCGGTGGCCTCGACCTGGCTGCCGTTGACGATCTCCTGCTTAAACAGGCCGTAGCGGTAGCGCATGCCGTTGCCGTAGCCGGCAATGCCCTCGGCTGCCATGGAATCCAGGAAGCATGCGGCCAGACGACCCAGGCCACCGTTGCCCAGCGCCGGATCGGGCTCCTGGTTCTCGATGACGGACAGGTCAAAGCCCATGTCGTCGAGCGCCTCGGCGACCATATCGCGCACGCCAAAGTTGAGCAGATAGTTGTCGAGCAGGCGGCCGATCAAAAACTCGATCGAGAAGTAGTACACGCGCTTCTTGCCCTCGGCGGCCGCACGGGCGTCACTCTTGGTGGCAACGGTGCGGGCCTTCTCGGCCACGAGCTTGGCCAGGGCGTTAAAGCGGTCGAGGTCGCTGGCGGCCTCGACGCTCTTGCCGCTAATGCTCATGACGGCATCGCGATAGAGCTCGGTAAACTCCTGCTTGTTGTCGAAGATCTTATTCATACGTTCCTTTCCCCCGGGGATGTTTCTCCCGGAACGGTTATGACTTGTATCCTACGCCCCCACGGGGCGGGTAATCACAGTGGTAACGCCTTTGTTACGCTTTCTTGGCAGGAGCCTTAACAGCAGCTGCCTTGGCCTTGGGAGCAGCCTTTTTGGTGGCCGCTTTCTTGGCTGTGGTGGACTTTGCCGAAGCCTTGGCAGCGGGCTTGGCAGCCTTCGCCTTAGCCGGAGCCTTCTTGGCAGCCGCAGCCTTGGGCTTCACCGAGGACGCACGCTTGCGCGTCGCCTTCTTGGGCTTCTCGACCACGGGCGGCTTATAGCTGCTGGGACCGCGGCGCTTAAGCACCACGCCAGCCAGGCCGGGCACCTTAATCTCAATGGAGTCCATCTGCCCGTTCCAGGGATAGGGCTCGCTCGAGCAGGTGTAGGGTTCCTCGCCGGCATAGCCGCTGCCGCCAAACTCGGGACGGTCGGAATCGAAGATGACCTCCCAGTCGCCCTCGCGCGGCACGCCCACACGGAAGCTTTCGTAGCTCGCCGGGTCAAAGTTGATCAGGATCACCAGGTCGTCATCGACGTCCTCGCCCTGACGTACAAAGCTCACGATGGACTGCTTGGAGTTGTCCGCGTCGATCCAGGTAAAGCCGTCGTCGGTGTAGCCGCGCTCGTACAGGGCGGGCTCGGCGGTGTACAGGTGGTTGAGCGCCTTGATAAACGCCTGATGATGACGGTGGGTCTCGTATTCCTCGGTCAGGAACCACTGGATGGACTCGTAGTAGCGCCACTCAATAAACTGACCGATCTCGTTGCCCATAAAGTTGAGCTTCGCACCGGGGTGCGTCATCTGGTAGAAGGCCAGCGTGCGCAGGCCGGCAAATTGGCGCCACCAGTCGCCCGGCATGCGGCCGATCAGCGAGCACTTACCGTGCACGACCTCGTCGTGGCTCAGCGGGCAAATGAAGTTCTCGGTAAAGGCGTACATGATAGAGAACGTGAGCAGGCCGTGGTTGCCGGGGCGCCACGGAAAATCGGTCTGCATGTAGTGTAGGGTGTCGTTCATCCAGCCCATGTCCCACTTGTAGTGGAAGCCCAGGCCGCCGTCCTGCGGCGGATAGGTCACGAGCGGCCACGCGGTGGACTCCTCGGCCATCATCATCACGTCGGGGTAGTGCGCCTCCACGGCGCAGTTGACCTGACGGATAAACGCGCTGGCGTCCAGGTCCTCCTCGGTACCGTACTTGTTGAACTTCTTTTGGCCGGGATCGTCGATGCCAAAGTTAAGGTACAGCATGCTGGACACACCGTCCATGCGAATGCCGTCAACGTGGAAGTTCTCGAGCCAGTACAGCACGTTGGAGACCAGGAAGGAGCGGACCTCGCCGCGGGCGAAGTCAAACTTGTGCGTGCCCCAGTTGGGGTGAATCTCGTGCTCAAACAACATGTGGCCGTTAAAGGTGGCAAGGCCGTGGGAGTCGGCGCAAAAACCGCCGGGCACCCAGTCCATGATCACGCCGATGCCCGCCTCGTGGCACGCATCGATAAAGTGCATGAGCTGCTGCGGGTTGCCGTAGCGCGATGTGGCGGCATAGTAGCCGGTCGTCTGGTAGCCCCAAGAGCCATCGAAGGGATGCTCCATAAGCGGCATGACCTCGATATGCGTATAGCCCATGTCGCGCACATAGTCCACGAGCTCCACCGAAAGGTCGTCATAGGTGTAGAACTCGCCGCGCTGCGCGGGGAAGGGATCCATGGGGCCGGGGTAGTTGCCGTACTCGTCGGGCTCGCCCTGCGGCGCGTCGCCATGGCGCTTCCACGAGCCAATATGCACCTCGTAGATGTTGAGCGGCTGCGACATGTGGTTGTGGCCGGCGCGGCGCTTGAGCCACGTGGCGTCGTTCCACTTGTAGCCATCGAGGGTCCACAGCACACTCGCGGTACCCGGAGGGCACTCGGCCTTAAAGGCGTATGGATCGGCCTTGTAGAGCTTCTCGCCCTCGTTGGTCTCGATGAGATACTTATAAAGCTGGCCCTGCTCGGCGCCAGGAATAAAGCCTTCCCAAATAGCGCTCGTATGCACGGGCACGAGCGGGTTGGCTTCCTCATCCCAGTCGTTAAATTCGCCAATGACATGGACGCTCTTTACGTCGGGCGCCCAAACGCAAAAGCGCCAGCCGCGCGTGCGCTGCTGCGTGTCGGGATGCGCGCCCATCTTTTCCCAGCTGCGCTCCCACATTCCAATGCCAAACAGGTAGACATCGTCCTTGGAGAGCTCCGGTGCGTGCGGGGCGGCTTTACGGGTAGCGGGCTTTTTAGTTGCTGGCTTTAGCTTTGTATCGCTCACGTTTGATCCCATCATGACGCGGCAGCGTGTTGCCTTGGTGACTAGATGCGAAAGGTCCAAGGCTGCACGAATCGAAGGGACGGCGAAGTTTCTGTGATTCGTTCCACCTCGCGTGCCCGGTGGAACTTTCGGCAAAATCTACGATAACACCTGTGCGTTAGTTTTATGGACGAAAGCGGATTTGCGGGGGCGTTTAATCGGTAAGCGACATGTTTATACCACTGGCAGAATTGCCGTGGTAAAACTCTTGACAGTTTTACCAATTTGGGTTTCAAAATTGTTTGGTTGACGTTGGGTAAAACGTTTTTAGCAGGTTGTTTACCATTTGACATCGAAAGGTTCGTTTATGTCCCATACCGCCGCTCCCAAGGTTGCTTTTATTTTCGATTGCGACGGCACACTGGTTAATAGCACCCCCGTTTGGGCCTATGCCCAGCCCGAGTTATTGCACCGCCACGGTGTCGACGTGACGGTCGATGATTTTGCCCAGTTTGAGCATCTGTCGCTGGAGGATGAGTGCCAGGCCTACCACGACACGTGGGGCATTGGCGCGAATGGCGAGGAGCTGTATCGCGAGCTGAGCGACATTCTGATCGATGGCTACTCCAAGGTGCCGCCGCGCGAGGGGCTCCAGGCTTTTTTGGAGCAGGCGAAGGCGGCCGGTATTGCCATGTGCGTTGCCACATCCACGCCGGCCGAGCTGGTTAAGTCCGCGCTCGCTGGTGCCGGGCTCGACGCCTACATGGAATTTGTTACCACGACAGGCGAGGCGGGACGCTCCAAGCAGTTCCCCGACGTATACGAGCTGGCGCTGCGCCGTCTGGAGGAGCGCCATGGGCACAAGTTTGAGCGTGCATGGGTGTTTGAGGATGCCGTCTTTGGCCTAAAGAGCTCTGGCACCGCCGGCTTTAAGCGTGTAGGTATTTATGACCCGCACGGCCGTATGAAGCGCGACGACGTGCGCGCCAACTGCGACATCTTTATCGACAGCTACGAAGAACTTGACCTGGCCCGCGTGCTGGCGTTTGAGGGATAGGCGAGGGCTGTGGCTTGCAAGGTATTAGTGGTCTGCGGCTCGCCCGTGGTGGCGAGCGCGGATCTGTTGCGTAGGCTAGCGGGGGAGTGCGATCACGTTGTCGCCGTGGACCGTGGACTCGACGCGCTGCTGGGCGCCGGCCTGAGCTGTGACGTGTATGTGGGGGATGCCGACACGGTGAGTGATGCGGGTCGTGCGTTGGTCGATGCCGCTACCGACTTTGAAGTTGAGCGGCACGACCCCTACAAGGACTATACCGATCTTGCGCTAGCGCTCGATTCCGTTCGCCGTCGTTGGCCGGGTGCCGACGTGGTTGCGACTTGCGCTACGGGCGGCCGTCCCGATATGGCCCTGTCTGTGTTAGGGCTACTGGCTGGCTATGCGGATGCCCCCGTCTGGTTCGAAGAAGACGAAGTGACGGCCAGAATCCTGCACCAGGACGAAACCTGGACCATCGAAAACGCTGAGGGCAAGACGTTCTCCATTATCGCCATTGCCCCCAACACCGTGGTAAGCGAACACGGCCTAGAATGGGAGCTAGACCACAGCCCCCTGGGCCTGTTGGCCGACACGGGCATCAGCAACGTCGTCAGGTCAACAGCCACAATCCAAGTCCACACTGGCACCGCCATCGCTTACCTCTATAAGTAAGGGCTATCGCATCAGGGTTTTATCGGGACGGTGGATAGAAATAAGCGCTCGAAGAGTGATTATTTCTGCCCCGTCCCAGGAAAACCCGTAAGTAAGAGATTCAACCCAAAAAAATCCTTGCATCAAAGAAAGTCTTCCCCTATAGTATCTCCTCGTCACGGGGGCGTAGCTCAGCTGGGAGAGCGCTTGACTGGCAGTCAAGAGGTCAGGGGTTCGATCCCCCTCGTCTCCACCATCGTGAATGCAAAGGCCTTCGGGAAATCGAGGGCCTTTTTTCATGCCGAAATGCCTCGCGCCACAAACCCAATCCACACCAACAAAAAGTTGCACAATTTATTTCCCATATCTGTACATAGTTTGTTAGCCAAACGCGATTATCGGCGCAGCTCACTGCTTCAATTAGATTTCAGGCACGCTCCCAATCACCGCCAATACTTCATTAACCTGCATCAACGTGAACAACATCCCAAAACAACCCCCTTGAACACGCAAAATGAACGATATGTTGTCCACCACAAGCCAAATCAGTTTCGCTAACAGCTTGTGCTAGGATACCTAACGTTACATGAGTTCAACTGTGCTCGCGGCTCCAGCAAGTCGCAAAACGCAGGGTCGATCAGCATCCGGCCGTAACGGCGGTGCCAGAAACACCACGAGCTCCAATAAAGAAGTCATGCGTCGTTGTTTATTTGTGTTGAGTTAATTCCCTAGTTCAAATAATTAGTAGATTGCATGTCAAAACGTAGCAGTCTTCCAGCTGTTTGCGTGCGATTCAGTTTTGTACCCGCTTGACTGGGTCGCACGCAGGCAGCTGGAGTCGCGGTCATTTTGCGATACACGTCCGCGTCTCCAGCAACTGCGCTTATACATACCGTTCACGGTGGGGCAGAGCCACGTGCTTGTCTAACTGGGCTCAGGGTTTGAATATGGAGCGCCTTCGCGCACAAGCGCCCTGGCGAAGCCATACACAAACCCCGCGAGCCACACGTAAGACAGCAAGGGGGTGGTGCTCGTGTGGTATGTGATCCAGGTCATTAACGGTCGCGAAGACGTAATGCGCGAGCGCATCGAGCGCATGGTGCCGGCGAGCGCCATGCAGGAGCTCTTTTATCCCCAATTTCAAACCGAGATTAAAGTTCACGGCGAATGGGTCAATACGACCAAGCCGCTCTTTCCCGGTTATCTTATCTGCGACACGGTAGATCCCCGCACCGTGCAACAGTGTCTGCTGCGCATGGATGACTTCGCCCGGGTGCTTGCCCAAGACAGTCAGTTTGTGCCGCTGGCAAAAGAAGAGGTTCAGCTTATTGGCGGATTTACGCATAGGGGAGACCGCGTAGTGCCCATGAGCGAGGCCCTAAAAGACGGCGACCAGGTCGTAGTTACGGCTGGTCCGCTGCTGGGACACGAAGGCCTTATCAAAACCATTAACAGACGCAAGAGCACTGCTTATTTGGAGCTCAACCTGTGCGGCCGACGCGTAACTACGCGCGTTGGCCTTGCCGTGCTTTCGGCCGAGCAGCGCGCAATGCGAAACCTTAAAAAGGCGATCGCCTAGCTGCAGACGGTCGCTATTCAGAACAGGAAGGACCCCCGACCCGGGGACGAAGTGTTGGGAGAGAACGTGTCGGATAAAACAGAATATGCAACGGATGCGCCCGCGGGAGCGGCACTGATTGCTCAGGCCATGGACCGGCGCGAGGGCGCCGGCCGTTACAAGGCCATGCAATCCATCATGGACTGGGACCGCTCGCGCTTGGCATATAGGGCAGTGAAGCGCGCATTCGACATCGTGTTCAGCGGTGCCGTGCTCGTCGTCATCGCTGTGCCCAGCCTGGTGCTGGCCGCGGCCATCCGACTGGAGAGCGAGGGCAGCCCCTTCTATAGTCAGATCCGCGTTGGCCGCACCCGTCCCGACGGTAGTTTGACTACCTTCCGCATGTGGAAGTTCCGCTCCATGTACAAGGACGCCGACGAGCGCCTCGCCGAGCTCAGGGAGCAGAACGAGATCGCCGGCGCCATGTTCAAGATGAAGAATGACCCGCGTGTCACCAAGATTGGAAAGTTCATCCGCAAGCACTCCATCGACGAGTTCCCGCAGTTCCTGAACGTGTTCATGGGTCAGATGTCCGTCGTCGGCCCGCGCCCGCCGCTGCCCAACGAGGTCGCGGAGTATACCGAGTACGACCTGCAGCGCTTGGCTGTGAAGCCGGGCGTTACCGGCTGGTGGCAGGTGACTGACCGCAACGATACCGACTTCGACGGCATGGTCCGCCGTGATTTGGAGTATATCGCCAAGCGTGGCGTGGTCACGGACCTGAAGATTGTGGTGCTCACGGTCGTCGAAATCATAACGGGGGGGGGTGCCTGCTAGAGGCATCTCCCGAGACTTTTCCCTTGGCGGGGTGCTAGCCCATGCCTAGGAAACCTACGGGGACCCTCTTCTACCGCATATGCAAGAGAACGTTCGATATAGCCTTCAGCGCCGGATGCACCGCGGTGCTGGCGATACCCATAGCCTGTGTCTGCGCCGCGATTTGCGCGGAGTCGCCGGGCTGCCCGGTCTATACACAGGAACGCGTGGGCAGGGGAGGCCGGGTGATTCGCGTGCTTAAGCTTCGCAGCATGGTCGCCGATGCAAACAACGTGCGTAAGTATTTGAACCCCGAGCAGCTGCACCAGTGGGAGGTGGAGCGCAAGGTCGATAACGACCCACGCATCACAAAGGTGGGCCAGTTCATCCGCAAGTGCTCCTTCGACGAGATACCGCAGTTCCTCAACGTGCTCAAGGGCGATCTGTCCGTGATCGGCCCGCGCCCCATCACGCGCGACGAGCTGGAACAGCACTTCTCCGAAGAGGAGAAGGAAGAGGGCTCTTCGGTGGTTTCTGTGGGAGAGATTCCGGCATAGGCCCAGCTCAGCGGGC
>CABUNJ010000008.1 GCA_902492935.1 uncultured Collinsella sp.
CGATTTCCTGGCTGCTCAGGGTCGCTTCTCCCCCGACCCCGCAAGCGACTTCTACAACAAGTATCCGGTCGATATCGACCTGTGCCAGCGCTTCGGCATTAACGGCATTCGTGTCTCCATCGCCTGGAGCCGCATCTTCCCCAGTGGCACCGGCGAGATTAACCCCGAGGGCGTCGCTTTCTATCACGAGCTTTTCGCCACCTGCAATAAAGCCGGCGTTATCCCCTATGTCACGCTCGATCACTTCGATACGCCCGAGGCCTTCTACCAGAACGGCGGCGAGGGCTTCCTGACGCGCACGACGATCGACGCCTTTGTCGAGTACGCAAAGTTCTGCTTTGCCGAGTTCACCGAGGTCAAGCACTGGTTTACCTTTAACGAGATCCCCGCGACCGCCGAGGGCAGCTTTATCGTCGGCAACTGGCCGCACGGCGAGAAGTATCGCCTGGACAAGGCCTTCCAGCTCATGCACAACATGATGGTGGCCCACGCCAAGGCTGTCGTCGCCTTCCATGAGGGCGGCTTTGAGGGCGAGATCGGCATTGTCCAGAACCTGGAGCCCAAGTATCCCCTCGACCCCAACAACGCCGCCGACTGCGAGGCAGCTCGCATGGCCGACGTCATCAACAACCGCTGGGTACTCGACGCCACCTTCCGCGGCCACTATGCAGCCGATACTATGGAGGCCGCGACCAAGCTGGCCCATATCGCCGGCGGCGAGCTCGACGTCCGCGACGAGGACATCGCCGCGCTGACCGCCGCGCTCCCCTACAACGATTGTCTGGGCGTCAACACCTACAAGTGTCAGTTCCTGCGTGCCGCCGAGGGCGAAAACGACATCAACCACAATGGCACCGGCGACAAGGGCTCCTCGCGCTGGTTCCTCAAGGGCGTGGGCGAGTCATGCGTGCGCAAAGGCGTACCCACCACCGATTGGGACTGGATTATCTATCCCGAGGGCCTGTACGATCTGCTGCTCCGCATTAAGAACGATTACCCCAACTACAAGAAGATTTACATCACCGAGAACGGCATGGGCTATAAGGACGACTTCGAGGACGGCTTTATCGACGACGCCCCTCGCATCGACTACATGCGTCAGCATCTCGCGTGGATCCTCAAGGCAATCGACGGCGGCGTAAACGTCGACGGCTACTTTGTGTGGTCGCTGCAGGACCAGTTCTCCTGGACCAACGGCTATAACAAGCGCTATGGCCTGTTCTACATCGACTTTGAGACCCAGAAGCGCTATCCCAAGGCGAGCGCGTACTGGTACAAGAACGTCGCGGAGACCGGCCTGCTCATGGCCTAGTTTCCGCCGCATACCCCCTGTCGGCCGCATGAGAATCCCTCCACGGGTTCGCATGCGGCCTTTTTGTTTTGGCTCGGCCCGTGCAGGCCGTTTGTCTCAATCTGTAACATCTAGCAGGGATTTTCGGCCCCAGCTGTTACGGATCGAGACAAACAGAACGCCCGAGCAGAAATGTCTAAATCTGTAACACGTAGCCCACTTTCGACCGTCTACCTGTTACAGATCAAGACAATAAGATAGTCAAATCCAAACTTTCCAAGCAGTTATGAAGCATGGTTTCTAGTTTTCGGTATCACGAACATACTTTCGGTATCATTTAATGGTATTATGATATCGAAAGTATGTTCGTGATACCGAAAGGAGCCACATGCGCCAGTTCGATTACGCCACAGTCCCAGCGGAACTCGAAGCAACTCCAATCACCAACCTCCTCCTCTCGATACGCGAGCATAAAGGCCGACAGCTTGTTCTGAGTCAAGTCAAACCCGAACTCCTATCGTCCCTTATGGAGGAAGCTAAGATCCAAAGCACCCAATCCTCCAACGGACTTGAAGGAATTGTTACCACCCAAAAAAGACTCAAAGCAATCATGGCGTATTCCGCCAAGCCAAGCTCCCGCGCAGAGGAAGAAATCGCTGGATACCGAGATGTGCTGTCGCTTATTCACGAGCAACACGATTCCATTCCCGTAACGCCATCGGTCATTCTGCAGTTGCATCGTGACCTCATGGCGCACACGGCAATCTCGTATGGAGGCCATTGGAAGGATAGCGATAACGAAATCATCTCCATCGACGATCAAGGCAATCGATTTGTACGCTTTAGGCCGCCTTCGGCCCTAGCAACCCCCGGACTTATCGAAGAAGCTTGTCGGTCCCTCAACGACGCCTTATCTCGTCAAGTTTGCGACCCCCTCCTTATATCATTCCGCTTCATCTTCGATTTTGTCAGCATTCATCCCTTCAACGATGGCAATGGCAGGATGAGCCGGCTCCTTACAACGCTGCTACTCGAAAAGACTGGATACGACGTTGCGCGTTACATCAGCATCGAACGACTTATTGAAGACAACAAGGCGCTCTACTACAACGCCCTCGCTGCAAGCTCCACTGGATGGAATGAAAACCAAAACACCGAAGCACCCTTTATCCGTTTCATGCTCGGAACAACCCTGGCCGCCTACCGACAGCTCGAGCAGCGTACCTTAATTGAATCAAGCACTCGTCCCATGTCAAAGCAAGCGCGCATCGCTGTTCTATTTCAACAGAGACCCGGCGTCATTAAGAAATCCGACATCCGGTCCAACTGCCCCGATATCAGCGAAGTTACCGTTAAACGAACCCTCGGTCAGCTTGTTAGTTGCAGCGCAATCGAAAAAACAGGAGCGGGTCGTTCGACGGGCTACATACTCAAAGACGTCCATGCTCTAGAACTATTCTTGCAATCCACAATACCCGATAGCGATGCCGCAATAACAAAAGAGGCTCCAAAGGATAAGCTCCTTGAACGTGTGAACCACGCCGAGGATGAAAGCAGAGAGGGGCTCTATGAAGACTACGATTCATTCTCAAGGGACATAAAGACGAAATACGGAGTCTAGTCGTATCCCAGAATAGCCTCATCCTTGTTGCCAAAATTATTTGCGCGTCATTGTGAAGCGATAATCCCCGCGCCGGCAGGGGGCAGAAGTATCGCCTGCAGCGATAGCTAGCAAATGATCTGCGTGTGCTCCTCGATGGCGACGCGGTCCTCGGCGGCGATACCCGGTTCGCACACCACGGCGTCCAAGCTGTCCAGGCGGCAGAAGGTGTAGAAGTCGCGCTTACCAATTTTGCTGGAATCGGCGATCAGATAGCGCGAGTCGGCCTTGCTGAAGGCGAGCTGCTGGATACGACCCTCATCCATATTGGACGTAGACACGTCGCCATCCAGAATGCCGTTGGCGCCGATAAACGCAGCGTCGATGCCCAGCGCACGCAGGGTATCCTCGGCCGTTGGCCCCACAAAGGCTGCGGTGCGGCGACGGTACATGCCGCCCACGAGGCACAGGTCGCAATCCTCGCGCGCCTCGAGCAGGCTAAAGGCCGAAAGCGAATTGGTCACATAGATAGAAGGCAGTTTGTCGGTGACTCGGAGAGCGCCAATGCGATCTCACGACGGTTGCGCTCATTGTCTCAATTAGATACTCAACGAAATACGGCCCCGCAGCTCAATAAGCTGCGGGGCCGTACCATACACCGACGAATCAACGACGAAGTGCATCCACTATTTGGCCAGCTCCTGAACGATCCAGTCAATTGCACCTTCGGGATCGTTGGTAAGGTCGATATACTCCTTGCCCCTTGTGGTGAGCAGTTTAATTCCAAGGCGATCAGTATCGGCCTTCATAGCGTCATAGTACATGCGTGCCTGGGGCGCCAGAACAATCACGTTGTACTGATCCATCGTCTCATAGTGGCTTCCGTACGCACCGGACTGAGAAACCAAATCGATACCCTTAGCAGCGGCACCTTCGCGAAGAGCATTTGCCAAGAGAGTCGAAGTGCCGGCACCCTGGCAAAGCACAAGCACGCGGATCTGCTCCGCCTTGTCCTTTACCGCCTCGAGAGCTTTTGCGACATTTTCCTGTTCGGCAATAGCATCTGCATCCGAGTTTCCTGCAGTCTCCTTTGCAGACTCTTCCAAACAAAGCTGATGGTCATACGCCTTGCAGAACGGATAGTAAATCACAAAGTCAACGACCAACAGCACTGCCATCAATACGAGAGAACGCAGATCGAGACCCGTGGTGAGGAACGCACCAATTGGGCCGGGAAGCGCCCACGGCATGGTATACATGGGGGCGTTCATTCCAATGACGTCAATGAAAAATTTACCGATAATGGCGTTGACCATAGGAGCCACTAGGAAGGGCACGAACATATAGGGATTGAGAACAATCGGCATACCGAAGATAACGGGCTCGTTAACTCCAAAAATCACCGGGATAATCGATGCCTTGCCCATGGCTTTAAGCTGCTTGGAGCGCATAAACATGATTAGGATAATAGGAACGATGAACGTGCAGCCAGAACCGCCCAGACCGCCGATGAAGCTTGTAAAGTCCTGCGTGAGAGCAATTGACGGGTGTCCACCTGCTTGGAAAACCTCAAGATTGGTAACGGTATTGCCGTAGAGCGCAGCATTGATCGGACTCATGACAACCGAAGCACCGTGGATACCCATAAATTGGAAAAGCGCGACCGCGCCTTCGATAAGCGCCATGCCAGGATAGGTGTCGACCGCGGAGAACAGTGGCGAGATGAGAGCGGATACCAAATTGGCAAACGGCACAGCAAGCAGCTTGCGGCTCGCAAGATCGATAAAAGCGCACGCAAGGATCGAAAACCCAAATGCAAAGATATCGCGAAAACTCTGCGCAA
This sequence comes from uncultured Collinsella sp., assembly GCA_902492935.1. Classification (GTDB taxonomy): domain Bacteria; phylum Actinomycetota; class Coriobacteriia; order Coriobacteriales; family Coriobacteriaceae; genus Collinsella. Next base: position 4,735 of record CABUNJ010000008.1, read on the forward strand.
TAGAGCCAGGGACCTCTTTGGGAAGCTTGATCGTCACATTATGGCTAATGCACACCTTATAGATATTAACGGTCAAGAATGCGGCTACGAACGCAGCGAGAAAACCCTTGGTTCCCATATAGCCGGTTTCAAAAACAGATGTATCTGCTCCGCCAATCGAGACAACATCGTTCGTCACCGATAGCAAGAGCATGCCGCACATGGCACAAACCATGCACGAGGTGGGGTTGAGAGATTTACCCGAAGGCATGCGACGGTTCATCGACATGGCAAGTGAGCTCGCCGTGGTGCCGGCCACCATAATGCCAAGAAGTCCCATGGTATATGCATAGATTTTATTGAAGAAATCCAGCACCTCAGACGGAAGCGTGATGCCTACATAGGCAGGGAGCGTCGAAAGAAGAAGGAACAGGCTCGAGAACAGCACAATTGGCATATTCGAGAGAAAGCCATCCTTAATCGCCACCAGATAAATGTTCCTCGAGATTTTGTCGAAGAGGGGCTGGTGTTTTTCAAGGAATTTGACGATAGCGTCCATAACACATCCTTTCATGATTCCCGGGCACACAACGATTTATCCGGACTCAACCATCGTCGTCCCCGTTTGTATCCACTTATGTAAGTGAATACGTTCTTGTGCGAAATGTAATATCATTTGCGCGATTTGTCATAACCAATTCTTTTTCCGCTTTGTCGATATGTCAAGAAATCAAATACTTATTCGGTGAACGGTAGTTGATTAATATAAGGTTTTCCCAGCTAACGGCTATTTTTTCGGAGCAGTACTATAAGTTTGCAACCGTTCACCGATTGGATATAACATATTTAATATATTGTTGTAACAATATTAGAGACAATGTCACAAGCCTGTCGTTCTAGTCAAAGGAAGTAACAATGCCCAAACGATTGCTGAACATGTCCGCATCAGATTTTGCCGCCACGTCACCCATGGATCTAAAGCAGGCAATTCTGGCTTCCGAGGGACGTACCATCATGGCGGAAAACGTACCCTCTTCCCAATTTCTCGGCGGCGTTACTAATGCCGAAATCGAACGTGCCGCAGGTGCCGACCTGCTTCTGTTTAACGCGCTCGATGTGTTCAATCCAGTTATTGCCGGTATTCCAGATGATCTCAATGAAAACCCGGTCACTTGGGTGAAGCGAGCATGCGGAAGGCCCATTGGCGTCAATCTGGAGCCAGTTGATAACGAGGCAGAGATGTCTGAATCCCGAACGGAAATCCCCATGGGTCGTCGCGTCTCTCCCAAGACCTTAGAAAAGGCTAACGAACTCGGATTTGATTTTATCTGCCTGACGGGCAACCCTGGAACCGGCGTCTCCAACGATGCAATCGCCCATTCGATTAAACTCTCCAAAGAGCATTTCAATGGCCTGGTCATAGCCGGAAAAATGCATGGAGCGGGCGTTGCGGAACCTGTCATGACGCTCGAAATTGCGCGCAAGTTTGTTGACCTCGGCGTCGATATCCTTCTCGTGCCAGCCCCCTACACCGTCCCTTGCTTCCAAGAAGCAGACCTGCGCGCCATCGTAGACTTTGTACGATCCCACAACGTAGGCAAGTCAATTGAAGAGAAGGTTCTCGTCATGGCGGCGAACGGGACGAGTCAAGACTCCTGCGACAGCGAGACCATTAAGAAAATAGGCCTTGCAGCAAAAGCAGCCGGCGCTGACCTCCAACATATCGGGGACTCCATGAACGGTATTTGCCTGCCCCAGAATATCTTCACGCTCGGACAAGCCCTTCGTGGATACAGGCATCAGATTGTCATGCTGAGCCGCTCTGTGATACGTTAAGGTTACCTTGCCCACGTTACATCCCGACTGAGGCAACCATCAGGTATAACCAACATGCAAACTGAGGCTCTAATGCTCGATACACACGAAAAACGGCCACTCTATTTACAGCTCACCGACGCGCTGCTCAAGCAGATCGTCGATGAATATCAAGCAGACGATAAACTTCCAACAGAAATGGAACTCTGCGACGAATACGCCGTAAGCAGAACAACCGTCCGACTTGCCATGAGTGAGCTGGAGCGTCGTGGAAGTATCTATCGAATCCAAGGTAAGGGGTCGTTTGTTGCACCGAAACGCGTTAGCGAGCTCAATTCACTTTTAGACTTTGACTTTGCAAGCCATTGCGATGGCGTTGATCCAGATGCCATTACCAAACATTTCGGCGGCCTCACATCAGGTCGTCCAATTTCCGTAATGATGCTCCAACAATTTGGATGTCAAAGTCGCGATGAAATTCAGCGTCTTGAATTGACCTACGAACTTGAAGGCAGCTTCATAGGCGCTGATACGTTCTTCATTTCAAAGTCGCGCGTTCCGAATAACCAGTTAGATTTTCAGGCATTTAGCAGAATCATGGACGACTTGTCCAAGTCTATCCAATCTGTTAGGGAAAGCTATAGAGCACGTCAGCTTAGCGATTCCGAAGCCAGTAATTATGGTGTTGCAAAACTTCCGGTCATCGAACTGACTCATTATGCTTACGACTCCGGAGGCAAACTAATCTCAATTGTCTGCCGCACCGTCTTAACTGGGCGGGTCCCTTATCAAAACTTTATTTTCAAGTCCTAATGTTCTTTTTCTTTTGTCTCGATCTGTAACACGTAGCCGAGTTTTTAAGTCCTAACCGTTACAGATCGAGACAAACGGAATAGGCCGAGCCAAAAATCTCGATCTGTAACATCTGACTCGCTTTTGGCCGCCTAGATATCACAGGTTGAGACAATTTGATAGTGGAGTCCTCATTTGCGCGTCATATCGCGTAGCGCTGACGCGCTGGTTTCCACAATGACAGGAGGTAAAAGTCCTCCCGCATCGCCCGTTGGCAATCCCGTAGCGCTAGCTAGCAAATGACCTGCGTATGCTCCTCGATGGCGGCACGATCTTCGGCGGCGATGCCCGGCTCGCACACCACGGCGTCCAGGCTGTCCAGACGGCAGAAGGTGTAGAAGTCGCGCTTGCCAATCTTGCTGGAATCGGCGATCAGATAGCGCGAGTCGGCCTTGCTAAAGGCGAGCTGCTGGATGCGGCCCTCTTCCATGTTAGACGTAGACACGTCGCCGTCCAGAATGCCGTTGGCGCCGATAAACGCCGCATCGATGCCCAGCGCACGCAGGGTATCCTCGGCCGTTGGCCCCACAAAGGCTGCGGTGCGGCGACGGTACATACCGCCCACGAGGCACAGGTCGCAGTCTTCGCGCGCCTCGAGCAGATTAAACACCGAAAGCGAATTGGTCACAATGCGCAGGCGGCACGCCGGCAGCATCGAGGCCATCTGCTCAACCGTGGTGCCCGTACCCAAAAAGATGGTCGAGCCCTCCTCGATGAGCTCAACGGCGCGGCGCGCAATCTGCAGCTTTTCCTCGGCATGCTTGGAGCGCTTTTCACTATGTGAGTACTCATGGCGAAGCATGGCATGGGGGCGGCCCTGCGCGCTGCGGGCGCCACCGTGCACGCGCTCAATCTCACCCAGACTCGCGAGCTCCTCCAGGTCGCGGCGGATCGTCATATCCGAGACGCCCAGCGCATCCGAAATCTCCTTGACCGAGACCGTGCCCTGCTCCTCGAGCAGCTGACGAACCTTATCCTGTCGCTCTGCCTTAATCACGATGAATCCTCGCCATTCTTTGCGCGCATATCATTCAAACAGTAACGAACAAATTGTATCAGACCCGTGCGCGTCAAAAATGAACGCCCGCACAGCTCCAATCATCACTTTTTTGAGAAAAATACCCCCTGCTTTAGTGGGGTGTAGTGATAATCTCGCCTGTTCGCGCTACAGTTTGTCGGAAATACCTCGATGTTAGGAACCAAATGATCACTTCCGAGCTTTTCGGCACCGCGCCGTGCGGTACCCCCGTTCATCGTTACACCCTCAACGGGCCCGAGATCTGCGTTCGCATTATGGACTATGGCGCCACCGTGTTGGGCATCGACGTACCCGACATCCCCGGCAACGTGCGCGATGTGGTGCTGGGCTTCGATAAACTCGAGGATTACTTTGACAACCCCGCCTGCTTTGGCGCGACCATCGGCCCCGTGGCAAACCGCACCGCGGGCGCCACGATCACCATCGCCGGCACGGACTGGCATATGCCGGCCAACGAGGACGTCAACAACCTGCACAGCGACCTTGAGCATGGCCTGCACAAGCGCGTGTGGGACGTTGAGCTCGACGAGACTCACAACGCCGTGCGCATGACCACCTCGCTTGAGGACGGTGAGCTGGGCCTGCCCGGCAACCGCACCTTTACGGCCGTGTTTACCGTTACACGCACCGGCGTCTTTCGCATCGAGTATGGCTGCGAAAGCGACCGCGCCACCTACGTGTCTATGACCAACCACACATATTTCAACCTTGCCGGTCATAACGCCGGCATGGACTGCGAGCACTTCTTTGTCGCCAACGCCGCCCACTACCTGCCCATTGACGGCCAGAACATTCCCACCGGCGAAATTGCTCCGGTCGAAGGCACGCCATTCGACTTCCGCGAGCTGCGTCCTGTCGCGCCCGGCATGGAGGCCGACAACCCGCAGATTAAGCAGGCACGCGGCTACGACCACTGCCTGTGCATCGATGGCTATCAGTACGGTCGCAACCTGCGTCGCGCGATGCACGTCGAGGAGATGTGGACCGGTCGTGAGCTGGACTACTACACCACCGCCCCGGGCGTGCAGCTCTACACCGGCAACTGGCTGGGCGACGAACACGCCAAGGACGGTGCCAACTATGGATGGGGCGCTGGCTTTGCCCTCGAGGCAGAGATGTACCCCGACACGCCACACCAGCCGCTGTTCCCGCAGGGCATTGTGGGCCCGGGTCACCCCTACAGCAATGTGATCGAATACCACTTTATGAGGCACTAAACGCACGGCGCAACATATCGCACAGTAGCGCCCGCCGGCACCACCGCCGACGGGCGTTTTGCTGCCTAGTCGTTGGGGACGTTCTTAAATGACTAGTTGGATGGGGTCGGGGTTGGAGCTGGGGAGGTAACGGATTTCTAGCTCTATGCCGAGTTCTTGTAGCTCTTTGAAGGCAGCGATGTCCGTATCGTCTACGGCAACGGCGGGCGTTACAGGGCGCTTGCCCTCCCCTGCCTGCATATGGCCGATGCTGATCTTGGTGATCGGCACGCCGCCCTTAACCAGCGCCAATGCATCCGCGGGCGACGCCACCATGATGAGAATCCATTGGCGCGGCGTTGCGGTATGAATGATGTCGATGGCCCTTTGCACCGAGAAAAACCGCGTCCACACGCCCTCGGGCGCTGCGACCCTCATAGGCGCCCACTTGCGCGAATCCGCCGCAATCTCGTCGTTGACGATTAGGACGAGGTTGGAACCCATAGCCTCGTTCCACAGCTCAACGTCTTGCCCGTAAATAAACCGGTCATCGATACGCGTGAGAAGGATCTTGGGTTGAGCCATGGCAGTCCCATTCTGTTTGAGACTCGTAAGAGCGAGACATCACGTCTCCAATATTAGTGCATTTAAAGTGAGAAAAGCCGTCAGAACACTTGCGCGGATTTGCGATGTCCCGTATCATAGACAGCCGTTGACGCCTCAGTTGCGTCACCACATGGCCGCCAGCGTAGCTCAGTTGGTAGAGCACCGCTCTCGTAAAGCGGGGGTCACCGGTTCGAGCCCGGTCGCTGGCTCCATTGCACAAGATAGCCGCCTTCGGGCGGCTTTTTTGTTACCGATTTCAGGCGCACATCCGCCGGAATTCGCCCACTCGGTGGACTTCGGGTTTAATGCTTAGGGGCGGGGATTTACCAAAGCGAAATTTTAATGAAAAGAAACCCAGCTGCAACAATTGCCATGGTGAGGGCTCGAATTGGCCATATAGATCTAAAATAGTCACGATACCTTCTCTTTTGCTGGAACGATATATCTATACAAGGTTGTGAGCGGAAAACAAAAATACTTCGATTGCTATCCGACAAACGGGTCTGGAATTGCATTCACCGGCATTTCGGGGCAGATTGATACACATGTACGAAAGGGAACCTATGTGGTGCGTTGGGTTGGAGCTGCTGCAGGCCCGATATGGATTGCGGTCTTGCGTCCCGATGTCCAAATAGGTTTCTCTCTCTAGACGGGAAGTTGCTCATGGACGTCATATATGACGGAGATGACTGGGTCGATCATTATACTTGGCGCCTGGTCGGCTCGAACGACAATGGGGATGTGGTGTTTGATGGACTATGTCCAAAACATCTCCATCCTTTTGTCTCGTCGTTAATTGAGAGTTCCGCTCGTGTTGCCCCCTACAGCTCGGCATCGCTTCATGATACGGACGTTTTGAAGACCATAAGGGAATCAATTGACGATGGCACGATGAGCGGCCCGCTGTTTTCTCGGCTTGTGGGGGTAGATGAGATTGGCTCGAAACGACTGCTTGCGGGCGAAAAAGTGGAACTCACTTATCGGTCGATGATTTCAATCCTGCGGCTAGCCGATGTTCTTCGCAAATAAATCCAAGCAAAACGCCACCGGCAACTCCCCTACTCAACAATAAAGCCCCGCCAACCGCAATCCCCAAAGGAACCGCGATTAACGGGGCTCAAGCGCGCTCCTCCAAGGGATAACGCTCGCAACACGAATAGCTCAGCCGAGCAGCGCGCTACTCCTCCCAGTAAGCGTCTGCAAGCAGCTTAAAGCAGATCTTCTTGACCGGCTGTGCGCCATCGCCCGGGAACTCGAGCGTGGGCATGTGAGGCTCGCCGGCAACGAACAGCGCGAACTTGTCGTCGGCAAGATCGCCGGCGATCGAAGCGTCGGAATCGACCAGGTCGTAGTCGTCCTTCTCGTCAAACTCCTGAACCAGCGTCAGGCTGCCCGTGGCAACCTTAAAGGCCTCGCGACCCTCGACATCGATCTGCAGGTCGTGATAGCGCTGATGCGTCTCGTAGTGAGCCTCGGCCTCGGGACGCGTCGTGGGAGCCATGACGTTCGCATAGACCTTGTCGCCCAGAATCGGATGGCTGCCGACCTCGAGCTGCGCCGGATCGTTCTCCTCGAGCCAGTCGATCAGCACGTCGAGGCCCTTGAGCATTCCGCGATACTCCTCGATATCGCCCAATGCACCGTAAATCATCTAAATCCCCTCTCGGATCGCTTCCTTGGCGGCTACTCGGCAAACGCGTTACCGACGCTGTTGCCGCCCACATACGTCTCGACCAGGGTAAGGTCGGGATTGAACACGACAACGTCGGCGTCGCGCCCCGGCATAATGCTACCGCACTTGTCGTCGACTCCAACCACAAGCAAACGACCGATGCCGGAGCCGCAGCACAACCTCTTACAGCTCGGTCACGACAACGCCGTTGTAAACCTCGTCCCAACGGTCCATGACCAGATGACCAGTCATGGGATCCATGGCGTTGAGCTTGCCGCAGGTGTTGGCGGTACGCAGTACCGTCTCGTCGTCTGCGTCAGCTGCGATGGCATGTGCGAAGCCTGCGATAGTGGAGTCACCAGAGCCCGTAGCGTTAACGGCAGGGATATCGGGCGTCTTCGCGCGGAACGCACGGCCATTGTGGAAGCCAACGGAGCCGGCAGCGCCCATGGACACGACGACCCAAGGGATATCGGAGAAGCGGGCGTCAGAGGCGAGCGCGGCGCGGAGCTCATCCACATCGTCGGTGGTAAAGTTCGTGCCCAGAAGGCCGTTGATCTCGGTCAGGTTAGGCTTGACCAGCTCGGGCTTAATTTCGGACTTAAGGGCGGCCTCGAGCGAAGCACCCGAGGTATCGAGCAGCACCTTGGCGCCGGCGTTCTCGGCAATGCCCGTGATCTTGGCATAGTAGTCTGCCTCGACACCGCGGGGCAGCGAACCCGAGATGGTAACGACGTCGGCCTTACCTGCAAGCTCGGTAAACTTGGCGGTAAAGGCATCGAGCTCCTCGGGGGCAATTGTCGGGCCGCTCTCGAGCAGCTCGGTCTGGTTGCCGGCGTGGAGAATGTTAAGGCAAATGCGAGTCTCGCCCTTGATGGGCACAAAGTCGTTGTTAATGCCGTTGGCGTCCATGAGCTCAGCCATGTAGGCGCCCATGTGGCCGCCGAGCAGACCGGTTGCCACAACGTCGTCGCCCAGCTGACCCAGCACACGGGCCACGTTGAGGCCCTTGCCGCCGGCGGTCTTTTCGGGCGTCACACGGTTGACGTCGTCGATAATGAGCTCATCGAGCTGATAGCGCGTATCGACAGACGGGTTCATCGTAACGGTGAGGATCATTTTTAGCTCCTTATCTCGCAGGCTCCTTATGCCTCGCGATACGAGTCGACAAAACGGAATTACAGAATCTCAATCGTGAACGAGCGGACGATGGTCTCCTTGGGCTTGGCGACAAGGCAGCCGCGCTTATGCTCAAGTACGTCGTCCTCATCGGAGCAGGTCGAGAGGCCGCCCCAAGGCTCAACTGCCACAAAATCGCCCTCGGGCTTACTCCACACAATGAGATACGGGAAGCCCTCGAAGCTCAGGCGAACGCCCTTGTCCTCCCCCTTCTTAGAAAGCGTGACCTGGCGGCTCTCGAGCACGTCAAAGATGGTCTCCGCAAAATCGAAGAGCTCGTGCGACAGGGGCAGCGTCTTTCCCACCATGGGGTTCTTGGAGCGGTTTGCCACGTCAATCAAGCCAGTCGAGGGAACGGCGGTGCAGAGCTCCGCAGCCTCGTCCTTCTCAAAGCGCAACTCGTAGTCCGTATAGGCCTCGCCCTCATCGAGCGGACACCTAAAGCCGGGATGACCGCCGATAAAGAACGGCATGTCCTCGGTCCCCTCGTTGGTCACCTCATAGGAGACGCGCACGGCGGTATCCTCGAGCGTATAACGAGCGACAAGCTTAAACGGGTACGGATAATCGCTCAGCAGCGCGGCGTTATCCTCCGAAGCCAGGCACATCGCCAGCTCGTTCTCGCCTTGGCTCAGCAGCTTCCACTCCTGTTTGCGCGCAAACCCGTGGCGAGCGAGCTTTACATGATGCCCGGCAAACGTCATGGCGCCGTTGTCACGCAAGCCTCCACAAATCGGGAAGCAAATCGGTGCCTGGCCGGACCACACGGCGGGATCGCCCTGCCACAAGTACTCGCGACCTCCAGCCTCAATCGAGGTAAACGAGCCGCCGGCCGTGGAGACCTTGATAGAAATCGAATCGTTGGAGAGAGCGTATTCCATTGTCCATCCTTTCGAACAACTGCTTTTTGCTCGCAAGAACCCGTCTCGGCCCTGACCAAAGGACAAACCCGCACGTTCATCGATGCGTCCGGTTTCCCAGGCATGCAACGGGGTACCATACAGACATTGATGCAATTACAGCTGAAAGGCCTTCTTATGCGAACCATCATCCTTTATGCCTCACGCCACCACGGCAATACGAAAAAGCTCGTGGACGCCATCGTCGAGGCGCACCCCGAAATCGATACCCTCGACGTGAAGTCACTCGGTAAAAACGAGTACCCCGACCTGCACGAATACCATCTGATCGGCGTCGCCACGGGCATTTATTACTCCGAGATCGACAAAGATATGGCGCGCGTGCTCACGAACGTGCTGCAGCCGCAGGACAAGGTGTTTGGCCTTATGACCTACGGTGGCAAAAACAAGTGGTACGGCAAGGATATCGATGGCATCTGCCGCATGAGGCAGGCCATCTTTATGGGCGTCTACGGCTGTCCCGGCTTTGATACGTGGGGGCCGTTCAAACTCACCGGCGGCGTCCAGAAGGGACACCCGACCGCTGAGGAAATTAAGGGCGCCGTCGACTTCTTCGACAAGATCGAAGACGAGTATGGCGACATCATCGTCGAAGAGTACGCCAAGCGCGAGAAGCGTCTAGCATACGAAAAGGAGCATCCCGCGGGGGGTCTTGTGGCCGGCGTCAAGCGCACGGCAAAGAAGATCGCTAACAAGCTGTAACTGTTAAGGTGCTTTTGAGCGTTTAACCCATACGGCGGGTCCGAGCAGATTCGGGCCCGCCGTCTTTTTCTATCGTTACTCGGTAAAGGCGTTGCCGACGCTCTGGCCGCCAACATACGTCTCGACGAGGGTGAGCTCATGGTCGAACACGACAAAGTCGGCGTCGCGACCCGGCATGATGCTGCCGCACTTATCCTCGATGTGCGCGGAGCGTGCCGGCACCTCAGTTGCCATGCGAATGGCGATATCGGCGCTGGCGATGCCCCAGTCGACGATGTTCTTGACGCCCTGGGCAAGCGTGAGCACCGAGCCGGCAATGCTCTTGCCGTCGGCGAGCCAGCACAGGTTGTCCTTCATGATGACGTCCATGCCGCCACTGGTGTAGCTGCCCTCGGGCATGCCGCCGCAACCCAGGCAGTCGGTGATGAGTACCGTGTGCTGCCAGCCCTTTGCCTGCAGCAGCGCCTTGATGGCGGCAGGGTTTACGTGCTTGCCGTCACAGATGATCTCGGCGTAGGTCTCGGGCGTAGACATGGCAGCACCCACGACACCGGGCTCACGGTGATGCAGCCCGCGCTGGCCGTTATAGGTATGCGTAAAGCAGCTGGCACCGGCATTGATAGCGGCGATGCACTCATCGTAGGTGGCGTCGGAGTGACCGATGCTGGTCACCACGCCCTTGGCGTTCAGAGCAGCCGCATAAGCAGCGGCACCGTCGCGCTCGGCGGCCATGGCGCTCTTAACGATGCGACCGCCCGCAGCCTCCTGCCACTGGTCGAAAACCTCCTCGGAGGGGTCAATCAGGTAAGCGGGGTTCTGCGCGCCCACGTGCTTCATGGTAAAGAAGGGGCCCTCCAGGTAGATGCCCTGAATGCGGGCACCGCAGAAGTCGGGGCCGCGGCCCTCGTCCGCCTTGGCGATAGCAGCGCAGGCGTCCTTGATCTGCTCGACGCCATCGGTGAACGTCGTGGGCAGCCAGCTGGTGGTACCGCGACGGGCGAGCTCGGTTGAGCTGATATCGATGCCCTCGGGATCGTTATCGGTAGTTGAGTGGTTGTAGAAGCCATGGATGTGAGTATCGACCATACCCGGTGCGATCCACGATCCCGTGTAGTCCTTAATCTCGCAAGAGGGCTCGTCGGCCTGCCAGGCGCCAAAAACGCCATCCTCGACCATAAGATAGCCGCCCAATTGCGGGCCTGCCGGCAAGAAGAACTTGTCAGCCTTAATTGCGTACGTGCTCATATGCACTCCTCGCTTCTAAAGCAGTTGACTGTGGTAATGCTTATACCCAGCTCACGTAAAACAAAAAGCGCCCGCCCGCCGTTATGAGCGGACGGGCGCCCTTACAGGGGGACGCGATTAAGCGGTGAAGGGGTGAATCGTCACGCCCTTAACCACGCGGTTGACCGTGCCGGTGGGGCTCGGCGTATCGGGCGTGTTGCCCACGCGGACGGAGTTGAGCAGGCTGATAGCCTGGGCAAACATCACGAACGGCAGAGCAAGGTAACCCTCGGGAAGTGCCTCGTAGCCCTTAAAGGTGAAGGACTCACCCTCATAGACGGTGGCACCTTCCTGCTGAACGGCGATGGTGTGCTGAGCGATCTCGTCGCCACCGATCTCGTTGAGGATGTCGATGTCGTACTGACGGGTGTAGGCGTCGTTGTTGACGAACACGAAGACGAGCGTCTTATCGTCGACGAAGGACTTAGGTCCGTGACGATAGCCCATGGAGGTGTCGTAGGAAGTAGCGACCAGACCGTGAGCGAGCTCGAGGATCTTGAGCTGGCTCTCCTGAGCAAGGCCACCGAAGGAGCCAGAACCCAAGTAGGTCACGCGGTTGAAGTCGCCAGCCAGGTAATCGGCGATCTCGGGCTCACGGGAGATGACCTCCTCGCCCATCTTGGCAATCGTCTCGACCCACTCGGCCTTCTGCTCGTCAGAGGCAGTGTCGAAAATAAGGGTGGAGAGCAGGGTCATGCAGGAATAAGAACCGGTCATGGCGAAGCCCTTGTCGTTGGCGCGCGGAATGAGCAGCGTCAGCGCGTTGGGATCATCGGCGGACTCGACGGCGAGCTTGCCCTCGGGAGCGCAGGTGATGTTGAGGAACTTGACGTTGTGGACGAGCTCCTTGGCAACGGCAACGGCGGCAAGGCTCTCGGGGCTGTTGCCAGAGCGGGCAAAGGAAACCACGAGCGTGGGATCCTCGGCGCGCAGGAAGTCGCGCGGGGCGCTCACGATGTCGGTCGTGGCGATGGGCTTAAAGTCGTAGAGATCAGTGTTGCCAGCGTGACGCAGGTACGGGGCGCATGTATCGCCAACGTAGTCGGACGTACCGGCACCGGTGAAGACAACGGACAGACGACCCTCGCCCATAGCGCGAGCCTCGGCCAGGAAAGCCTCGATGGCCTCCTTGTTCTCGCGATAGATGTTGAGCGTATCGCGCCAAAGCTCGGGCTGCTGAGCAATCTCGGCCGTGGTGATCTGGGCGCCGAGCTCGGTGAGCTCCTCGACACTCTTCTCGAACATTTCTAATACCTCTCTCTAGAAGTAATCCTCTGACGTGCAATTATACACTTCGGTTGGTTATCTGGTAGTAACCAGTTAAATGCAAAGAATCACCATATGGAAACGATGCGAGCACTAGTTACTGCGCTGGTGGTAAACCTTGTATTTAAACTGATCGGCACGAGCAACCGAGAGTGTGTACTCCACTACCTCGTTTGACTCGTTATACGTAGTCCTGACCAAATCGAGCACAGGCGAGCCCTCGACAATTCCCAAAAGGTGGGCATCGGTGGGACGGGCTATGCTCGCATAGAACTCCTCTTCGGCCACGCGAATCTTTTGCTGAAAGTCCTGCTCAATCACATCGTAAAGCGGCTTACGCTCTAGCAGTGGTCGCTTTAGGGATAGAAATTGACGAACCGGTAGATAGCTGCGTTCGACCATCATGGGCATGTTGTCGGCAGAACGAAGACGCTTGAGCTTAAAAATGCGATCACCGATACGCAATCCCATATGCTCAGCCAGATTCTTATCGGCCTCCATCTCGCAAAAATCGAGAATCGTGGTCTCGGGTTCTCGACCCATCGCGCGCATCTGCTCGGTAAAGCTGTAGGACTGCATAAGATTGGTTGCCTTTGCCGAACGGTCGGTCACAAAGGTACCGCGACCGTGCTGCCGAACCACCAGTCCTAAACGCTCCAGTTCCTGCAGAGCCAGGCGTACCGTAGTGCGCGAGAGACCATAGCGCTCCGAAAGTTCGCGCTCGGAAGGAATCATGTCACCGGCGCGATATTCATGGTCAATCTTTTCGGTCAGAATATCGACCAGCTGATCGTACAGCGGTTGCTTACGCGCTCCGATCTCCATCCTATCCTCCCTTTTGCTCGAATTCGGCTAACTACCTAGGGTGTTATGCATTATCTGTCTGCCACACCCGAATCATTAAGAAAACAAAAGCCGCGCGCTCTTTCGAGCACGCGGCTTTTAACATACACATGGCTTAAGGGGTCGGGGTGTGAGCCGCGTAGGGACACACCCCTCAAGCTAGAGCCTTACCAGATGCTCGGCCAGAGACCAAGCGGGCCAGCGCCCAGGATGCCAAGGACGAAGAGCAGGAGAATGCCCTTGGTCGGGGTCCAGCTGTGCTTAGCGAACATGTAGTAAAGCAGCAGCGTAAGCATAAGCGGGACGAGCTTCGGGACGATGGTGTTGAGGGTGTCGGCAACAGAGAAGTTGACCGGATCCTCGGTAACGGTGCCGTAGGTCACGGACTCCATGCCGTTACCCAGATCGGTGACGCCGCACTCGACAGCGTTGCCGTCGGCATCGGAAGCGGTAAGGGCGTTGCCGTCCTTATCGGTCATGGCGATGGTACCGGCCTCAGCGGTCTCGGTATCGATGCCCTCCATACCGGTGAAGTTCTCGGCCTCCTTCTCGGAGACGATCACGGTAGTAGCGGAGAGGCCACGGGTGGTGCCGTTGGGGATCTGGAGGTTGATCTGGGTGCCACCCATGGTGACGACCAGGCAACCGACGACGAAGACGCCCATGATGGAAGCGGCACGCGTGAAGGCCTGCATGTTGGCGGTCAGAGCGTCAATAGCGCTGGTGCCAAGCTTGTAGGACCAGTTCATGAGCCAGAAGCGCAGAGCGAACTGGACAGCGTTGAAGATCACCAGGAAGATGATCGGCGCAGCAGCGTTGCCGTTGATGGCCATGTTGGAGGTGATGCCGGCCGTGATAGGCACGAGCGTCAGCCAGAACAGGGCGTCACCGATACCACCGAGCGGGCCCATTGCGGCGACGCGGACGGCGCGGATCGTGGGGATGTCAACCTTGTTCTGCTCGAGCGAAAGCACGATGCCCATAACAAAGGTGACGAGGAACGGGTGGGTGTTGAAGAACTCCAGGTTGTGGCTCATGGAAGCCGCGAGGTCGTTCTTGTTGGTGTGGATCTTCTCCAGACCGGGGATGATGGAGTAGAGCCAGCCAGCGGCCTGCATACGCTCGTAGTTGAACGAGGCCTGCAGGAAGCAGGAGCGCCAAGCCATCTTGTTGAGGGTCTTCTGGTCGAGCTGCGGAGCAGGAGTGAGATCCTCGTAGTGCTCCGGGATTACATACTCATTAGATGCCATCTTCGAAGTCACCTCCGTCAGAAACAGCTGCACCCTTCAGCTCGGTCTGCTGCTGGAAGTCCCAGAAAGCGATGCCGAAGCCGATGAGAGCGAGGATGAGCAGAGCAGGGGTTGCCAGAGAATCGTTGGCAACGGTGATGAGCGCGAGGCCAAAGCCCATGAGGAAGAAGCCCCACATATCGCGGTTCATCATAACCTTGAGCAGGACGGCGAAGCCGACGAAGCGCATCATGCCGCCTGCAGCGGACAGACCGGTCTGCAGCCAAGTCGGGATGGCGGAAGCGATGGTCTGACCAATGGTAGCGCCAGCGATGAAGAACAGGGTGACGACGACAGCGAAGATCAGGCCGAGCAGAGCCATGGCGAAGTAGTTCAGGCGCTCGATGCCCTTGGTGTCCGCGTTATGAGCCATGTTATCGGCCGTGGACATAAGCGGGGACATAAGCGTGAAGACCAGGGTAACGCCGAGCTGACCAAGCAGAGCGAACGGAATGGCAAGGCCGACTGCCGCGTTGGGCTCGAGACCCGTAGCGATAGCGAGAATGGCTGCCATGATGCCGCCAATGACGGCGTTAGGCGGCTGAGCGCCTCCGATCGGCATGTTGCCGATCGTCATGAGCTGATAAGTACCACCCACGAGAAGACCGGTGTTGAGGTCGCCAAGGATAAGACCGATGACGGCGCCGGTGACGATGGGCTGATAGAGAGACTCGAGGAAGTCAAACTGGTCGATTGCCGCGATGAACGTGACGACGAAGACCAGAGCGATCTGGATGATCGAGTATTCCATCTTGCTCCTCCTTTCAAAATGAATGTACGCACTTTGGATATCACGTACAGAACGTCAGGGTTTCACTCCTGACAACGTGGATCACGAGGATTACGAGAAGAGCTTGCTCGTGTCCTCAACAGGCGTGCTCGGAACGCGCCTGATCTCCAACTCCACCCCCAATTCCTGCAGCTCTTTAAACGCAGCGACATCCTCGTCGTTAACTGCGACGGAGGTGGCGACTTGGCGCTTTCCTTCCGACATGTGCATGTTGCCGATGTTTACCTTCTTTATAGGCACACCGCCCTTGACGAGCGTAAGCACGTCTTCCGGTGTTTCGGCCACGATGAAGATCTTCTGGCGCGGGCTCGCCTTGCCAATGACGTCGATGGTCTTCTGCAGAGAGAAGAAACGCGTAGCGACGCCGGCGGGAGCGGCCATCTTCATGAGGTTCTGGCGCATGGTGTTGGACGCCACGTCGTCGTTGGCGACGAGGATGAGGTTGGAGCCCAGGGTGGAGTTCCACTGGGTGGCAACCTGACCATGAACCAGTCGGTTATCGATGCGGGTAAGAAGAATGTTGGGTTCTGCCATGTTGATCAGCTTCCTTTCGTTATTTGCTGACGACAGTTACTTGATCTCCTGAATCGCGTAACGCGAAACATCTACGACGGCTCCGGATCGAACTTTGATCTGGACCTTCTCGCCTTCGATGCCTTTGACGGTTCCGTAGATACCGCCGGCGAAAAGAACCTCTTGACCCGGCTTGAGCTCGGTGTGCAGCTCCTTGAAGTACTTCTGCTTCTTCTTCATGTTGATTTGCGACCAGATGGTGTAAATCAAGCCCATGATGACAAGCAGGCCTAAAAGGGCGACCGAGGAGCTCAGGACGTTGGCTCCGAAATCGGCCATTAGATGCCGTCCTCGTCGCCGAAGATATCCTCTTCCTCGGAGCCGGCAACGGATGCGACCGTCTGGGCGGTGACGCCCGTCTGGCCAACGGTCACGGCCTGCTCGCCAAGCTCGGCGAGCATGGCATTGCCGCGGAGGAACAGAAGCTCAATAACCATGGGAAGGTTGGTGCCAGTCAGAACCTCGACGTTGTCGACATCCTGGGCAATCATCATCGACTGATTGAACGGGGTGCCGCCAAGCAGGTCGGTAAAGACGAGCACGCCATCGCACTCCTCGCGCATGGCGGTAATAGCGGCGCGGAGATCCTCACCGTAGGAAGCAGCCTGGTCGCCCTCAAAAGGAACGACGGTAAAAGCGGGCTGGTCGCCGGCAACCATAGCGATAGCGCTTGCAAGGCCGGGTGCGAACTGTCCATGACCGGTAAGAATAAAGCCAACCATTCAAATTTCCCTTCCGAAGGTGTGTACAATCTGAGTCCGATGATTTTCGGAAGCCAGCGGGCGCTCGCCCTTAAAGCTTCTTAGAAAGCGTTCTTTGAAGACCAGTGGTTTCTAAACTGGTAGTAACCACGTGACGTGTTGTTGTCACTATATCACCCCAGAAGAGGTCGCTTTCGTTGATTCATACGGTAAAACGTTTTTGCACCGCTCACGGTGATAAATCGACCGTTTACCGGTCGTTAACACTTCTACCTGCGGTTTTGAAACCGTTTCGAAATGCTTTGGCAAAAGATCGGAACTTTTTTTGTGTCTAAACAACGCAGGGCGGCTAAAAATAGCGTGTAGAAAAATTGCAGGTCATTGTGAAGATATGTGAATTGGTCTTTTTGACTTAATACCAGTTAGAACCAGTTTTGAGATTATCGGTGAACGGTAGTTTTCGACCGTTCACCGGTTACTTGCAATCGTTTGCAGTTGTTTTCCCAGATGAATTAGGGGAACCCGATGGAGCGCTTGCGCGATCACGGGAAGTTTTGGCATTTGTCCTCATCCCCCGCGCGCCAAACTCCGGCATCCAAAATGAGCTAATAGCTCACGTTAATCCTTTTCAATCATTACTTACTCAATATCCGTAATTATTTATCGTTTATCGTTAATTATGATATGATACAAGTATCATCCAAAACGCCGATTGGAGGGGTTATGCTCCATCGAAACGCATCTATATCGAATGAAACCATCAGCCGCGAACAGACAATAGCCAAACTGAGGAAGCTCGCTCGCATCTGCAAATGGGCCACAATCTGCATTACCACCGCGCTCGCTCTGGGACTCCTCGCAGTCATTGCGATTGACCTTCTACTCATATTGCCTAGCCTCTCCCAAGGGTCGTGTCTCCAATCCGTAGAACTTCAAGGCGGCGAAGGGCCGTGCCTTGCTATCGTCGGTACCGATGCGCAGACCCCGCTTATGCTCGTCGCACACGATGGTCACACTGCCATAGGGAGCCTCTTGATGACATGCCTCGCGCTCACCATCGCGATAAGCGTGCGCAGGCTTTTCTTCAACATTGAAAAGGAAGGCAGGCCCTTTGACCTTGAATGTAACCACACACTTCGTCGAGTAGGACATTTATTCCTTATCGGCGGCATTGCCGTGAGGCTTCTTGGTGCCGTAATCACGGGAATGATACTCTCAGGATTTGGCGGCAGCTTTACGGATGCGTTCGTCGGCCAGTTATTCGAGCCCTCCATGCTCTTTGCAGGCCTGATTATTTGCCTGATTGCCAGCATCTTCCGCTACGGGTATATCCTGCAAAAACAAGATGACGAGTTGCTCTAGGGGTAATCCATGATTGTTCTGCGGCTTGACCGTATGCTCGCCGAACGCAAGATCTCATCCAAAGAGCTTGCGGAACGTGTGGGCATCTCCCAGGTCAATATGTCACGCATTAAGACGGGCAAGGTTTCTGCCATACGTTTTTCAACTCTTGACGCGATATGCCGGGCACTCGACTGCCAACCGGGCGATGTACTGGAATATATATCCGACGATGAAGCCGATAGCCTTTTTGGGCTTAAAGATGAATAGTCATAATTAAGCCGTCAATCACGCCCTCAACGCAAAAAGCCCGCTAGAACGTTGTCCGTTCTAGCGGGCTCAATCAGGTAGATCGGTTAGCGCGCAGTAGTGCAGGCAAACCTTACGCAAACAGGCCGTAGATGCTGATGTTGGCCTTGGCATAGAGGCCGTTAGCGTACTCGGTCCACTTGGAGCTGGCGCTCGAAGCCTGCGAGGAGTACTGCTGATAGGCGGTGTAGTAGGCAGTCATGGCCTGCTTATAGGTAGCGCTATCGGCCGTAAAGGCATCGTCAGCGAATGCCTTAGCGTAGGTGCTATCGGCGTCCTTCCAGGTACCCTTTTCGCTATCCCACTCGTCGCCGGCAAGGTTGATGATGTAATCGGCATAGTCCTTGCTCGCGGTCTCCTCGTTGCCGTCAGCAGGCTCGGTCGGGGCGGTCGGCATGCTTGCGGAGCTGTCGCCGACCTTCTTCTTGTAGAGCTTCTGCAGCGTCGCGGACTGACGGACGATCTGCTTGGCCTGATCCTTGGACACACCATACTGCGTAGCCATGGTCTTGTAGTCGGAGGTGCCGATGGAATCCTCGGCGTACTTCTTCATCTCCTTGGAAGAGACGGTGATGCCCTCGTCCTCGGCAGCATCGAGCAGAATCTTGTTGCGCACGTAGGACAGAATGACATCGGCAGAGGGAGCGGTGTAGTTGCCATCGCCATCCTTGACGGTGTCGAGGCTGTACTGGCTCTCGATGGCCTCGCGCGCGGTGATGTCGCTCTTCTTGCCGTTGTAGCTGTAGCTTGCCACGGTCGAATCGAGCTGGTCCTCGGTGAGGGTCGCCGAGCCGACGCCCTTGCCGCCAAAACCACCGTTGCCGATAAAGAAGCCGACCACAGCAGCGATCACAACTGCAACCACGAAGGCGGCAATCATCGTCTTCTTGTGCTTGGATGCGCGGTCGTCTTCGTCGGAACCCAGGATATCGTCGTCCTCGTCCTGCTCCTCGGGCATGAGGTTCTCGTCAGCGGCATCTGCGGCGATCTTTGCCTCCAGGCGGGCGTCCTCCTCCTCGGCGGTCGTGCCGGCAGCAATGTGCTCGGCAGACGTGCCGGCGACCAGGTCGATCTTCTCGTCCTCGTCACCGTCGGGGCCTTCGCCGCGCTCGATGATCTGGATGCCGTCGATCTCGTCCTTCTCGTCCTTCTTTTGAATCAGACCCATATCAGTTACTCCTTGTTAGGAAACATAGTCCGCAATAGAATACGCCCGACAGAGCGCCGGGCGTATTGATTCTCAGGTTATACGCAAACACTTAAGTACTATTTAGGCGTTTGCAGTCTGCATGCCTTAGGCCAGGTGCGCGATAACGGCATCGGCAAAGGCCTGCGTGCCCACAGCGCCCTCAACGGAGCCGGTCTGGGCACGACGAACGTCGCCGGTAACCTGCTCGCCCTCGTCGAGCGTGGCAGATACGGCGGCGCGAATGCGATTGGCCGCGTCGTTCTCGCCCAGGTGATCGAGCATCATCGCAGCAGAGAGGATCTCGGCCGTGGGGTTGGCGATATCCTTGCCCGCGATATCGGGCGCGGAGCCGTGCGTAGCCTCAAAGATGGCGCAGTCGGCACCGATGTTGGAGCCGGGGGCCATACCCAAGCCGCCCACCAGGCCGGCGCACAGGTCACTCACGATGTCGCCGTACAGGTTGGGCAGCACCAGGACATCGAAGTCGTTGGGGTTCTGGACCAGACCCATGCAGGTGGCGTCGACGATCTTGTCGTTGAACTCGATATCGGGATAGTTGGCGGCCACCTCGCGCGCAACGCGCAGGAACAGACCATCGGTCGCCTTCATGATGTTGGCCTTATGCACGGCCGTCACCTTTTTGCGGCCGCAGCGGCGGGCGTACTCAAAGGCGTACTCCACAATACGGCGGCTCTTGGCGATGGAAATCGGCTTAATTGAGATGGCGGAATCAGCGGCGAAGGTCTTCTGACCCGAGCGCTCGACAAGCTGCGAGAGCTCCTCAACTTCGGCAGCGCCCTCATCGAACTCGATGCCGGCGTAGAGGTCCTCGGTGTTCTCGCGCACAATGACCAGGTCGACGTCGCGGAAGCGCGAGCCGTCACCCGGCTGCGACAGGCAGGGGCGCACGCAGGCGTACAGGTCGAAATGCTTGCGCAGGGCCACGTTGACGCTGCGGAAACCCGTGCCGACCGGTGTGGTGATGGGGCCCTTGATGGCAACCTTGGTCTCGGCGACCGCATCGAGGACGTGCTGGGGCAGCGGCGTGCCAAACTCGTCCAGGAGGCCGGCGCCGGCCTCCTGGACGTTCCAGTTGATCTGGACACCGGTGGCCTCGACCACGCGGCGCATGGCCTGCGTAATCTCGGGACCGATACCGTCACCGGGAATCAGGACTACATCGTGCGCCATAATCTGTTACTCCTCGTCTTCGGCGTCGTCAGATTTTTTAACGCTAGCACGCTTCTTCTTTTTGGAGAGATCCAGGCCAAAACGTTTAACAAGCATTTCGCAAATCTCGCTCGAACGGGCCTTGAGATAGCTGCCCTTACCGTTCTCGGCATCGAACTTAAGGCGCAGCGCAAGCTTCTCGGCAACCTCGGCGTCGATCTCGCCCTGGCAAAACTCGTACAGGCAACCGAGCATGTCGCGATACTCAAGGTCGCCGTGGTAGCACTGGATGGCCTCGTCCAGGATGGGCCAAGCCTCGCGCGAACGCTCGACACTCGTGGCACCCCACACGCACAGCAGGCGGAAGGCGGCATAGCGCAGCGTGGAGGAGATCTCGTCGAACAGTGCAGTCTCGGCGCCCTCAAAGGCATCGCCCAGCTGCTCAGGGCAGGTGGTGGCGAGCGCCGTCAGGGCATCGAGGGCCTCCCAGCGGGTCTGCGCCTCGGGGCGGTCGAGTGCCTCGATCAACGCGGGCACGCAGGGCACGACGCGCTGCGGATCGCGCTCGGCAAGCAGGTGCAGCACGCGGGCGGCAAACTGGCGGATGCGGCGCGTGGGGCAGCCGAGCTCCTGGACCAGGCGATCGACGGCGTTCTCGTTCTCCTCTGCCAGCTGGAGCTGTGCCAGCTCCTCGTCGGTGAGCTGTTCGTCTTTGTTTTCTGCCATAGTTACCTCTTCTTACTATTTCTTAGCGTGCTTGCCAGCACCCTTGCTGTCATCGGTGACCGAGATGAGCTGTCGGTCGGCCGCGCCATTGCGACGTGCACGACGGCGTTCCTCGGCATCGCCCGCGTCGGCGGCGGCTCGATGAGCCTTGTTGACGTTAAAGACCTCGTCGTGCTTGCGCCACGGACCGACGGACTCGCCAAAGCTCATCTTAAGGCCGGCGATAAAGCCACCGAGCCAGCCGATCGGCGCAAACTGCACCAGCGGGAACAGCGAGAACACCCAGGTCAGCAGGACGACTGCCGCCGCACCCGCAAAGTTGGCAATCCAGTAGTCGCGCTTGGTGATCACGCGCTTTTCGCAGGCCCACTGGCCGCACAAAAAGCCGATGTAGATCGCAAAGAGAAAGAGCACCAGCGCAAGCACCACGAACGTCCAGCTCATAGGCGCTACTCCCCGTGATGGCGGCCGCAGCAGCACTCGTGGCCGTCGTCATGGCCGTGGCCACCGCAGCACTCGTGGTCCTCGCCGTGGTGATGGCCACAACCGCACTCATGGTCCTCGCCGTGCTCGCCGCAACCGCAACCTTCCTCGTGAGCGCCATGCTCCTCGGGACGATACTGCGACCAGTCCAGACCGGCGGCGATGGCATCGGCCTCCTCCTTATAGAGGACCGTGATGGCCTGGGTGCCCAGCTTGGCGCCACCGATAGCGTCGAGCATGTCGTAGAGCGTAAAGGCCACGTCGGCGCCGGGCAGCGCGAGCTCGCGGTCGTCGGCGTAAGCAAGGGCCAGGCGCAGGTCCTTAATGAAGTGCTCGACCATAAAGCCGGGCTTGTAGTCGCCGTCGAGCGCCTTGGGAGCCAGGCTCTCCATGGCGCCGGACTTGCCGGTACCGCCCAGGATCATCTGGCGGGTCTTCTCCAGGTCAAGGCCGCTAAGCTCGGCAAATGCCATGGCGTCTGCCATGCCGACCATGCAGGCGCCCAGCGACACCTGGTTGGCGAGCTTGGCAGCCTGGCCCTTGCCAGCGCCGTCGAAGCAGCAGATGTTGGCCGCAAAGGTGGCAAGGACATCGCGGACCGGCGCGATGTCGTTCTCGGTAGCGCCCACGATAGCCGTGAGCGTGCCGGCGATAGCACCCGACTCGCCGCCGGTGACGGGGCAGTCAAACGCCATGCGACCAGAAACCTGGGCGGCCTCGGCAATGTCGCGCGCCAGCTCGGGCGAGCTTGTGGTGAGGTCGATCAGGACCGCGCCGGGCTTAGTGCACGCGAGCAGGCCGTCGCCCGCCAGGTAGAGCTCCTCGACCTCGGAGGGATAACCCACCATGGTAAAGACGACGTCGGCGTTCGCCACGGCATCTGCCGGCGTATCGGCCCAAACGGCACCGCGCTCGATAAGCGCGGCGGCCTTGGACTTAGTGCGGTTGTTGACCGTGACGGGATAGCCGGCATCCAGGATGTGGCCGGCAATGGGGGCACCCATGATTCCGGTGCCGATAAATGCGACGGAGAGCTTGTTTGCCATGAAACCTTTCCTTTTGGGTTGGGTGTTGTTACCAGGTTGAATACTCGATGCCAGCGTTTGGCTGTGAGTCGAGGGCGATTACGGACGCAGCGCTTGCCTACTGGCCGCGCACGCGGCGGGCGATGCGGTCGGAAAGCGACGCCTTGTCGGCGCGGTTCTTACCCCAAAACGCGCAGGCCACCATGCCGGGGCCCACGTGCGAGCCGATGGTGGGGCCCACGGAGCTGCGAATGATCGTGACGTCGGCGCAGCCCTCCTCCTTGCGGATGGCGGCCTCGAGCCAGTCGCCGTCCTTCTCGGCATCGGCCGTCATGATGGCGATGGGCATGGTGCGATCGGGCACGTAGTTCTCGCGGAACGACTTGAGGATGGACTTGAGCGCCTTCTTGCGGCCGCGGTTGACGCCGATCAGCGACAGCGAGCCGGCAAGGTCGTAGGAAAGTTCGGGCTTGACATCGAGCTTTGCCGTGAGCTGCGCCGCCGCGGGCGGAATGCGGCCGCCGGCAGCCAGTGCGTCGAAGCTCTCGAGCGTAAAGTAGCCGTGGACGTAGGTCTTTGCCTCGTTTGCCCAATCGACCAGCTGCTTGGCGGTCAGTCCCGCCGAACGCTGGCGCACGGCCTCGAGCGCCAAGAGCGCGCCGGTCGCGCAGGGCAGAGCGTTGTCGACCACGTACAGCTCAAAATCGGGATACTCGGCACGCACGGCGTCCGCCGCCTGGCACGCGGAGTTGTAGCTCGACGACAGCGCCGAGGTAAAGCACAGGTAGACCGTGGGCGTGCCCTCTTTGGCGCACTCGGTAAAGAACTCGATATAGCGACCGAGCGACACAGCCGAGGTGGACACGCGGGCGCCGGCGCGCATGCGGTCGTAGAACTCCTTAGGGCTCATGCTCGACCAGATATCGTCCGTGCGCTCCTCGCCATCGATAATGAAGGGGAAACCCAGGATATCGACATCGAGGTTCGCGGCGACCTCGGGGCTAAAGTCGCAGCAGGTATCGACGACGATGCGGCAACGGTCCGAATGACCGGCGGATGCGGCCTTGTCCATCAAAGCGACTCCTTACGTAAAAAGGCGGCCACCCGCATGGGATGGCCGCCAACCGTTAACTCATGCAAGTTAACGTATTTTACTCGTCAAGTGTTTCGATGCGGGGCTTGATGATGCCATATCCACCATTCTTACGGTGATACACCACATTGATAAGGCCAGTCGTCGCGTTCTCGAACACGTAGAAGTCGTGGCCCAGCAGATCGGTCTGCACCAGCGCCTGCTCCTCAGTCATCGGGGTGACATCGATGACCTTCTCGCGGACGAGCAGGTCGTCCTCCTCCTCGGGCAGCAGCAGGTCGGCCAGATCCTCGACGCGCTCGACCGGCGCGACATCCGCTGCGCTGGCACCGCCCTGGCGGTTGTCCACGACCTTGGTCTTGAACTTGCGCAGCTGGCGGGTGACCTTATCGGCGGAGAGGTCGATGGCGGCGTACATATCCGCACCGTGCTCGGCAACGCGAATCACCGAACCGCGGGCACGAACCGTAACCTCGACGATTGCCGGGTTGGGGTTCGAGGGGTTCTTCTCATAGCGAAGTACAACGTCGACCGTCATGGGCTCGATATCGAAAACCTTGAGCGCCTCGCCGATCTTCTCATCCACATGCGCACGCAGAGCATCGGTTACCGTCGTCTTGCGTCCAGAAACCTTGATATCCATACGTGGCTCCAATCTGCCTCGGGGACTTACTGTACTGGCTATGTACCCATTGCCGTGCATTTAATCACGCGGATTCCTAAAGACCCGAATAACGATTGCTTGGTACC
This sequence comes from uncultured Collinsella sp., assembly GCA_902492935.1. GTDB lineage: Bacteria > Actinomycetota > Coriobacteriia > Coriobacteriales > Coriobacteriaceae > Collinsella. The sequence continues at coordinate 29,527 of CABUNJ010000008.1, forward strand.
GCATACCGAAGTCTCGCACTTTTCTGTGGCAAAGTGCGCTATAGGAGGGCGACGGCGACTTAAGTTTTGCACCTAAAAAACGTCTTTGACCTGCTGGTTTTATGGAAACAAAAAAGCCGGGCTCCCCTGTTGGGAAAGCCCGGCAATGCGTGTTGAAACCGTGAAGAGCCCTCTCTCCTAGCGCATGGGAGATGCCACCCCTAGCAATAACTAGCTATTGAGCTTGTTAATGTCGTCGTCGGTGATAGTGCCCTCCTGGCTGGACGATTTATCCTCGGAGGTTGCGCCCTCGCTGCTCGAATCGGAGGATGCGGACTCGCTGGATCCGGTGTCGGACGACTGCACGTCGGCGCCCGAGACCGTCTTGGTGGTGAGGTCATAGGGCATCGTGCCGTACCAGACGGAGTGGACCGCCTCGAGCGTGCCGTCGACCGTGATACCGTCGAGGGCATCGCTCACGGCACGGCATAGCTCATCGTTGGCCGCGAGGCCCGCGACGCCGAGCGTCGAGGGCGTCTCGAGCGCGCCGACGTAAGAGATCTGGCTCATCAGGCGCGCAAGGTAGCCGCCGGCCGTGGAATCGCAAATCACGTAGTCGATCTCGCCGGACTCGAGCGCCTCAAAGCACTCGTTGATGTTGGAGAAGGTCTTTTGGTTGGCCGTGATGCTCTGCTTGGCGAGCGCTTCCTGCGAGGCCGAGGAGGTCTGAACGCCCAGGGTAGCGGTGTTAAGCGTTTCGGTGGAAACGCTTAACGACTCGCCGTCGCTCGTCTTTCCGAACACTGCCGCAGCGTCGTACAGGCAAGTACCAAGCGTGCTGATGTCACCATCCGTGGAATTGATGTCGCCAATGAAGATGTCGGCCTTTTTGTCGCCAAGCGCGGAATCGGCAGAAGACGCATCGACGAAGGCAACCTTGAGGCCCATGCGACTTGCAAGGGCGCGGGCAGCGTCGACCGCGTAGCCCGTGAGGTTACCATCGGCGCCCTGCATGGCCTGCGGAGCATCGGAGGTATCGAGGGCAACCGTCAGGGTGCCGGGAGTGACCAGGGCATCGTCCGACACCGTAGGGGTAACGGTCTCGCGCTCGATCTGGTCAATCGTGGGCGTCGTGAACGTGGACAGTGGGTTGAACGCGCATCCGCTCAAGCCCAATACGGCAATGACCGCCGCGGTCCCAGCACCTAACCGAGCCGCATGCATCAAGCTGCCCCTCACCATGTCCACTACCCTGCCTTCTGTGTCGTATACAATCCGTGCGTTGCGCGGAATAACGGGTGTTCCCACCAGCTGACCTGGTATTTGACCCCACACTTGCGCACCGGGGTGTTTGCTCGGGAGGCCATAGCCACCTTCACGACTGGCCCGCTCGCCCGCGAGGCGGTATTGCCCCAAAGAAAGTAGAACGGACGGTGCGGCTTACATCTAGGACGCGCCATGATCGCGCCGCGCGCACGCGGTCGCTTACGTGGATCCCTTTGACCGCGTCTGTCTTGGACTAGGATGGACATTTCGTCCGTCCGCAACCACAGCCTGGCAGGAACGTAGCGCATTATAGCTAAGTTCAAGCTAAAGTTTAAGGTTAGGGGCGTCATTCGCACCGTGAGCACAGATTTTGCAGGTCGGAGCGGACTATTCGTGCCCCCATGAAGCCCGGAGCTCCCCTACGGGGAGCTCCGGGGCACCCGTCTCAGGGTGCCGTGTGCAAAAAACGGCAAATATGAGTACTGTTACCAATTTAGTAACAGCGTTTTTCCGTCCCACGGGCCCTTTTTGAGTTCCGCACAGCCTGCTTGGCGCCAAGATATTCCACATTCGTTTATTATCTCTTCAATGAATCCAAATTTTCGGCCCAAGTTTCTTTGTTTTTACTGCCACTAATCTAGTAACAGTACTCATATTTGCCGTTTTTTGCACAGGGCATATAAACAGACCCCCCCCTATAAAGCCATAGTTTTACGCCGGCTTGAGCCCAAAGCACGCTCGGAGCGTATTCAGCAGAGCATCTTGCCTCTTTCGACGAGCCTCTACACGATTCTGATATCGCTTACCCATGCGTTGGTAAATGCGCCATGCGAGCGCTTCCATCGCTTCCATGTCGCAGAGCATTTCGTTGTTGACCGTCGCGACCTCGATTCCCATAGTAATCAAACCCGTGTTGCGTTTTTCATCATGAATACGTCCCCTCCGGGAGGAATGGCCCAGCTCACCGTTGTATTCCAGGTCAAACCGGGCTGCTTCCTGATACGCATCGCAAACTGCATGTGGCATCCCCGAGATTGCCTGCGCGCGGTCATCGAACTCAATCTTGTAGTCGGTCTTAAAGGGACCGCAGGCAAATCCGCCATAGGAAAACGGAAGCGAAAACAGAGCGAGCATGATGCACTCCATGGGTGAGCGCAGGTTTTCCGACAGATAGGGACACAGCCGCCGCAGTTGTTTGGCCGCACTCCCCTTGCATGCCGCAAGGTAATCTGCCAGGCGATCGGGCGTCAGCACCGGCTCGACTTCAAAGTAGCCCACGTCTGGCGGTTGGTCCTTGTCCTTTGCAAGCCTGTTCACGGTGGGCGAGCTGTAAGGGGGTAGATACTTCCCGCGGTCACTCAGCGAAATCTTAGAGCACAGCTCCTGAGCCAGGGCAAATGCCTGGATGCAGCCGACCTCGCGTGCGACGGCAACACAAAGGGCCTCGGGAGATAGACTGTACACCCCCGGTTCCACCTCTAGAATCGAGCCGGCAGGCAACCCGGAGCATACGGACCAGCTCACGCCAGGCATGCGGCGGCGCTGCGCCGCAGATCCCACCAGCAAGCAAAGATCTTCTTGCACCTCGCCGCTTGCCGCCCCAATCCGCACCAAGTCGGGAAGATAGATGTCCTCGGCCGAGGGCGACGATGCATACAGTACGCTGCGCTCTTCATCGGGATTGAGGTCCTTCCAGCTTATGTAGCCCATCTGCCGGCGCTCGGCGCGCATCATGCGTAGCGCCGAGGCGCCTGTTAGGATTACGGAAGCCGCTAGCTGCTCTTTTGTCGGTTTGTTGCACCGCCTGATTGTTACCGCCACATGAATCACCCCTACCAAACGCGTGCGATAGCAAGGCCATCGACTGCTGCGGCGCCGGCGCGCTTGAGTTCCGCCGAAGCCGCGGCCATCGTCGCACCTGTGGTGATAACGTCGTCGATAAGCAGCAGGCGCTTGCCCTGCACGTCCTCAACCGTCTCGTACATGCCTTGGGCACGCTCGCGGCGCTCCTCACGACCGAGTTCGCGCTGGTCGCCATGCCCGTACTTGACGAGAGCATCGAGCAGGGGAACACCTGACAGCTCGCAAAATGGGCGCGCGATAGCCTCCATATGATCAAAACCACGCCGCCGAAACGCTGCCGCCGTCGCAGGCACAAACACCACCGCATCCGCACCGGACAGCACACCTCCTAAGCGTTCGGGCGCTACGACCTGGGCATGCAGGGCAGTGTCGTAGAGCAGCTCCGCCAGATACGGAGCCAGACGTCGCTCGCCCGCATCCTTGTACGCTTTAATGATGCGCGGCAGCGGATGCGCATAGACGGCGCACGCCAGGCAGCGGTCGAGCGCCTCCGCCATTGCCGAGGACGTGCCCTCGACCGAACACTCAGTGCACAGCAAATCCCCAAACGGGGCGCCGCATCGGGTACAGCTATGACGTGGGTCGATGAGCGTGAGCGCGGCCAGGCAGTCTTGGCAAATAAGCGCACCGGCGCGCTCGCAGCCGGCACATCGTGTTGGCGACAATGCCTCGAGCGCCTCACGTGCCACCCGCTCGGCAAACGGTAGCAATTCGTCCGCAAACGGTAGGGCACCGGCACCCTGCAGACGGCTCAATATGTTCAGATGGCTCTTCAAGACACAACCCTCCCTACGTTCGGTCGCAGGGAGGGTTGTTGATTCGGCGCTATGATACCCCGATGCGCTCGGGGCAAGGCGGGCTAAATCCGCTCGCGGGCGTTATTCGCCGGCGGGCGGTTGTGGTGCGGACGAAGACGGGGTCGAGCCCTCGCCACCATCCTGGCGCGGCTTGCGGGAACGGCGACGGCGACGGCGCTTTTGACCCTGGTCGGCCGAGCCCTCGCCACCGCGATCCTCGCGCGGCTCGCGCTCGTCGCGAGCGGCGCCACGCGAAGCCTTAGCAGTCGCTCCCCCGCCATCTCCGGGACGACGGCGCGTGACCTTGACCTCGCCATCCGAGACCTGATCGGCCACGGAGGGCACTGAGGGCTTCTGTTGCGCGCCCGAGGAATGGCGACGGCGCGGACGCGGCGCGCGCTCCTCCTCGCCACGTGACTTGCCGCCCTTGTCGACAGGCGCATCGGAGGCCGAGGGGCCCTTGGAAGCGGCACCAGCCTCGCGAGCAGCTGCGGCGCGGAAGGCGTCCTCGCGCTCCTCGCTCGACAGATGACGGCGACGGCGGCGTGTGGGGTTCATGCCACCGCCGCGATTCTGCTGCTGGGGCTGCTGAGCCTCGCGCTCACGGGAAGCGTTCTTGCCCGCGGCTGCAGCCTCGGTAGCATCGCCCGAGCCCGCGCGCTTGCGACGACGACGGCCACCGGCGGCCTCCTCGGCCTCGGGTGCCTCGGCCTTGCCGCGGCCCTTTCCGCGGCCACGACCCTCGCCCTGGCTCTGAGCAGCGCGGGCATCGGATTCGGCATCGCGACGACGGCGCTTGGGCATCGACGTGCCGGCCAGACGGTCGGCACTCGACAGGCCATCGCCCACGTCGACGCCGTTCTCGCGATCGAGTTCCATGAGCGCCAGACGCATCTCGGGCGACTCGATGCGCTCGAGCACGTCGCGCGTCACGCAATCGGGGCGGCAGTTGCAGCCCTGCTCGGCGGCCTTCTTTTTGCAGCCCTCCGAGCACGTCATATCGGCCAGGTTGACCTTAAAGACTTTGCCGTTCTCCAAGCGCAGCACCAGCTGCTCACGCGGCGTGTCATATTCCTGGATACGCGCCTTGCCAAGCGGCGTATCGATGAGCGTCTTCTTTTTGGGCGCACGGCTCTTAAAGTCCTTGTACGCCTCGAACTCATAACGCAGGCAGCACATCAGGCGGCCGCAAACGCCGCTGATCTTGGACGAGTTGAGTGGCAGGTCCTGCTCTTTTGCCATGCGAATCGAGACGGGTTCAAACTGTCCGCCAAAGCGCGTGCAGCAGAGCTCCTGTCCGCACTGGGCGTAGCCACCCACCAGGCGGGTCTCGTCACGCACGCCAATCTGGCGCATGTCGACGCGAATGTGCAGCGTCGAGGACAGGTCCTTGACGAGCTGACGAAAATCGACGCGCTCCTCGGCCGCAAAGTAGAACACGGCCTTCTCGCCGCCAAACAGGTACTCGACGCCGACCGGCTTCATCTCGAGGTCGAGCTCCTTGACCAGGCGGCGGAAGTCGACCATGGCCTCGTCGCCCTGGATGGCCAGGTCGTCGGCAAGCTGCAGGTCGATGTCGCTCGCCACACGCAGCACGGGCTTGAGCGGCTGACCGATCTCATCTTGCGGCACCTCGAAGGGATCGGCCGTGACCAGGCCGATCTCGGTTCCGCGCTCGGTGGAGCAAATGGCATAATCGGCCTCGAGGATATCCAGATCCTGCGGATCGAACCACAGGTCGCGCGAGGCGTAGGTAAACTTAACGGGTACGACTAACGGCATTTCAGTGCCTTCCTGATATCGAACAGCATGACCTCGATGACCAGCTGGGGAGTAACATTTCTGGCGATGTTGCGCTCGGCGGTCGCGACTACCTCGAGCGCCCGGGTGGCACCCGCAACATTGGTCGCGGCGGCAAGCCGACCGATCGTGTCGCGCACGTCTTCGTTCACCACGTCGGCCGCCTCGTCCTGAAGCGTCAGCAGCACGTCGCGCATGAGCGTCCGCGCGCTCGCCAGCGCTTCCATGATACCCGAACGCTCGCGCGCGTTGAGTTCGCGCTTGTTGCGGTCCTCAAGCTGCTTCAATGCTCCACGCGACAGGTAATCGGCGTTTTGTTCGAGTACCTTTTCCTGCGTGGACTTGACCTCGGCGAGCGGCGCCTTAACGGCGACGATGAGTGACTTGGCGCGACTGAGCACGTCGGCCTCGTCGGCGGCGATAAGCGAATCGATGGCGCGGACCATCTGACGGCGGGCGTCCTGGCGCTCGGCGCTCTTGAGGAACTCGATGCCACGCGTGGGGCTTCCCGCTACGGCAACGGCCATGCGGCAACGCGCAGGGTCCTGACCGGTGGCGCGACTCACGGCCTGCGCGGCGACGGCGGGCGATACCAGCCGAAACGGCACGCACTGGCAGCGGCTCACGATGGTGGGCAACATCACGTCTGCCGAGGTGCCCAGCAGGATGAACATAACGCCCTCGGGCGGCTCCTCGAGTGTTTTGAGCAGTGCGTTGGCGGTGTTGGCGCGCAGCAGCTCGGCACGGTCGATGATGTAGACCTTGGCCTTGGCACGGATGGGCGCCAGAGGCACGTCATCGAGCAGCTCGCGGGTCTGGGCGATGAGGTAGCCCGTGGCGCTCTCGGGCGTGTAATAGTGCACGTCGGGGTGCGTATGGCGGGCGACGCGCACGCAGCTATCGCATGAGCCGCAGCCATCCTGCTCACACAGGAAGGCTTGGGCGAGCGCCCACGCGGCGTCGAGCTTGCCCGCGCCGGGCGCGCCCAAAAACAGGTAGGCGTGCGATGCGCGACCGCTGGCGACGGCATTGGTCAAAAAGTCGCGCACACGCTCTTGGGTGTCGAGCTTGGCCAGCAGGCTTGCCTGAGCGGGGACCATGTTACTCGGCCTCCTGGGCAAGCGCGGCGGTGACGGCGTCCTGGGAAATGTCGAGGCCGTAGGCGCGAACCTGCTCGACCGTCTTCTCGAAGACTTCCTCGATGGTCGCGGTGGCGTCGATGAGCTTTACGCGGTTTGGCTCCTCGGCGGCAATTGCGCAAAAGCCCTGGTAGACACGCTTTTGGAAGGCCATGCCCTTGGCCTCCATGCGATCTGCCGCGCCACGGGCTGCCATACGTAGCGCCGCCTGCTCGGGTGTGATGTGGTAGACGAGAGTGAGCGCCGGGTGCGTCCCCGCGACGGCCAGGTTGTTGGCATCGCGCACTATCTGGCGATCGAGGCCATCGGCAAATGCCTGATAGCAGGTCGTGGAATCGTAGAAGCGATCGCACAGGACCACCTTGCCGGCAGCGAGGGCGGGCGCGATGACCTCGTGCACTAACTGAGCGCGTGCCGCCTCGTAGAGCAGCAACTCGCAGGTGTCGCCCATCGCCGTGTTGGCGGGGTCGAGCAGCAGAGCACGGATCTTTTCGCTGATGGCGGTACCGCCCGGCTCGCGCAGGCTCACAACCTGGTAGCCAGCGAGTTCAAGAGCGCGGGCAAGCAGGCGCGCCTGCGTGGACTTGCCGGCGCCATCGACGCCCTCGAGCGTGATAAAGCTATGTTGAGCGGGCTCAAAAGCCATGGGCGCAGCCCCTTCCTACAAGGCGCGTAAATGCAGATATATCAACTAAGCCATGATACCCCAGTGCTCGGCGCGTCCCCAATAGCTAAAGTGCCTTTCCAAAGTTGCGGTGAAATAGGGACTGATTGAAGCTCTGAGACCGCCAAACAGTCCCTATTTCACCGCAACTTATGATGGGGAATTTTGTGCGCTGGGTATAATCGTCGTATTGCATTGAAATGTGGCGAAAGGAGTGGCAATGTCTCGGTATTGCGCCTCGTGCGGCAAACTTCTTGCAGATGATGCCAAGTTCTGCACCTCGTGCGGTGCACCCGTTGAGCAAACAACCGCGAGCGATAGCCAGCCCGCTTTTGAGCAGACCGGTTCCCTCGATACGCCGCAAGCCAAGGCGGACGACCCCCTCGCCTATCGCCCCGACCTCGCCGCAGGCCCCGCGGCCGTCGAGACCACGCAGCGCATACCCGTCGCGAGCGGCTCGCCCCAACAGCAGCCGGCTCCCGCATACGCGCCCGCTTCGCCACAGACCCCCGCTCCCAAAAAGAGCGGCACCGGGCCGCTTATCGCCGTTATCGTTGTGCTGGTGGCGATCATCATCGCCCTGGTCGTTTTCTTTGTGATCAAGCCTTTCGACAACGCCGCCACGCAGACGACTGCCGAGGTAGCTAAGCTGCACCATGACGTCGACGACGATGACCTAAAGCCTCTCGGCGATCCCAACAGCCTGTACGACGATGATGACGATGACGACGAGGATGGCGGCGAAGCAACGCTCTCCGAGCAGAATCTCTACCGCCGACTGAGCGAATACTACGACTTGCTCGAAGACCTCGACAACTACGTCCGTGGCTGCGCGCAGAACTTCAACGGCAGCTATCTGGAAGAGGATCGAACCACCCGTCAAAATCTCGCCGACGTCGCCGAGCGCACGGAGGACACCATCGAGCAGTATTATGACATCGTCGAGGACCTAGACGTCCCGACGAGCTCCAAGAACTACAGCTCCTGGAAGGACATCATCGCCCTGTACGACGACCTGGATCACCGCATTGACGCAATCTGTGATGCCTGGGAGATCAGCCTGAAATACGCCAAGCCTGCGGACCACAAGAATGAGATCGTGGCGCCGCTGTCGCGCGACAACGTGGCGGGCACCAATGACAATAAGTACCGCCTAGACTTTGAGGAGCGCTATCCCGGCGCCAAACCCGTCGAAGTGAACTAGCGCTTTGTCGTTCCCGAGCCGGCAGTTAGGGACGTTCCTAAACTGCCGACAGAAAAGGAACGTCCCTAACTGCCAGATAAAAAACGAGCGAGGATTTTGAGGTCCTCGCTCGTTTTTGTTTTAGGTGATGTTTCGACCGTGCGGCTACTTGTCGGCAGCGGTCTTTTTGGTAGTCGACTTCTTGGCCGTCGTCTTTTTGGCGGTCGACTTCTTGGCGGTCGAAGTCTTCTTTGCCGCCGTCGTCTTCTTGGCCGTGCTCGCCTTGGTCGTGGTCTTGCGACCGCGGGCGGGCTTCTTCTCCTTGGTCGGGCAGTCCATGTTCACGCAGATGCGCCACGGGCCGCGCGCCGTGTTGACCACCACGATGGGGGCGCCGCACTCGGGGCAGGTCTCACCCGTCGCCTCGAGCTTGCCGCGCGCCGGCAGAGGATAGCTCACGCCGCAGTCATCGTAGTTGGTGCAGCGGATAAAGCGCTTGCCGCTCTTCTCGCTCTTGTGCGCGATCAGGTCGCCATGGCGTCCGGCCTCGGCGCACACCTTGCACTCGCCCACCTTAAGGTCGGGCTCGTAGTTGGTGGGGCACGTGGGGTTCACGCAAATCTCGAAGGCCTTCTGGCGGAACGGCTGGCACTTAATGCGCGGCGCGCCGCACTCGGGGCACACGGCCGCCTCGCCCTCGAGCGGGCTTACCTTGACGCCGCTCGGCACCGGATAGGTCACGTCGCAGTCGGGCCAGCCCATGCAGCCGATAAAGCTGCCGCGGGTCTTGGCACTCGTCTTCATAACCAGGTCCTTGCCGCACTTGGGGCAGGCGCCCACGCGCGCATCGGCCGTGACGGCGTCGCTGATGGCGTCGCCCAGCTCCTGCGTGTGCTTGAGCAGCTCGTCGAGCACGCCGGCCAGCAGCGCGCGCGAGTGCGTCACGACATGCTCTTCGGTATCCTCGCCGCGCTCCACACGGGTCATATCGCCATCAAGCTCGCTGGTCATATCGGGGCTCGTGATGCGCGGGGCAAACTGCGTCAGCGCGTCGATGATGGCGATGCCCAGCTGGCTCGGCTCAACGGGATCGTTTTTGAGATAGCGCACGGCATACAGGCGCTCGATGATGCTCGCACGCGTGGACTTGGTACCCAGGCCGCGCTTCTCCATCTCCTGCACGAGCTTGCCCTGGCTGTAGCGCGCGGGCGGCTCGGTCTGCTTGGCCTCGAGCTTAACGTCGAACACGTCGACCGTATCGCCCTGCTCCAGCGGCGGCATCTGCTCGTCGCGCTTGAGTCCATACGGGTACGCCTCGCGGAAACCCGGGGTCACGAGCACATCGCCCGAAGCCACAAACGGCTCGCCGTTCACGTCGAGCTCGAGCTTGGTGTTCTCGATGGTCGCAGGCCCCATAAGCGTCGCCAGGAAGCGACGGGCGATGAGGTCGTAGAGCTTGCGCTGGCCGCCGTCGAGCGTGGACGGATCGCCCTCGCCCGTGGGGTAGATAGGCGGGTGGTCGGTGGTCTCGACTTTACCGCGCGTGGGCTTCATGGGACCAGCGAGTACCTTTTTGCACACGGGCGCCAGCGCCGGGTTGATCTTTGCCAGGTCACTCACCACGGCGCCCAAATCGAGCGTCGCGGGGTACACGGTATTGTCGACACGCGGGTAGCTGATAAGGCCCGCCATGTAGAGGGACTCGGCGATGCGCATGGTACGCGCAGGCGAGATACCCTCGGCTGCGGCGGCAGCCTGCAGCGAGGTGGTCGCAAACGGCGTGGGCGGCTGCTGCTTGCGCGAGCGCTTGGTCACCGCGGCGACGGTTGCCGTCTTGACACCGTCAACGTGACCGTACGCCGTCTCAGCAGCATCCTTGTCGGTAAAGCGCGCCGTCTTGTGCGCGATCTTAAAGCGATCGTCCTCGGCAGCGCCTTGCGCGGCGCCCATGCCGCGAATCTGCCAATAGTCCTCGGGCACAAACGCCATGCGCTCGCGCTCGCGCTCGACCACCAGGGCAAGCGTCGGCGTCTGCACGCGGCCGGCGGAACGCACGTTGCCAAAGCCGCCAAACTTGGCGAGCGTCAGGTAGCGCGTGAGCACCGCACCCCAAATGAGATCGATGTGCTGACGGCTCTCGCCGGCGTCGGCCAGGTTCTGGTCGAGCGAGACAAGGTTATCGAAGGCCTGCGTGATCTCGGCCTTGGTAAACGAAGAATACTGGGCGCGGGCGACCGGCAAGTCGGGCGCCACCTCGCGCACCTTGTTGAGGGCGTCCGAACCGATCAGCTCGCCCTCGCGATCGAAGTCCGTGGCGATGATGACGCTGTCGGACTTTTTGGCGAGGTTCTTAAGCGAGCGGATGAGTTCCTTCTCGGCCGGCAGCTTAATGACGGGTGCCCAGGTGAGATACGGCAGACTCTCGAGCTTCCAGCCCTTGATGGAGATGCCGTCGGCAAGAAACGGCTTGCGCTTGGTGTCGTAGGGCGGGCGCGCCAGGCCATCGGGCATGTCGGCCGGCAGCATCTCGCCGTCCTCGGTGACCGAATACCAGCCCAACTTTTTATCGAACAGCACGCTGTCGCAAAAATCGGGCGCAAGGATGTGACCAGCAAGACCGATCGTCACGCACTCCTCGCCCTTCCACTCAAAACGGTAGATGGCGGTGTTGTACACCTTGTCCTTTTTGGGTTTGCCCGTGGACAGACGCTCGGCAATCTGACGCGCGGCGTCGTTTTTCTCTGCGATGATGAGCTTCAAAAGAGGCTCCTATCTCGTGTCTCTGCGGCTACGCCCGCCCGTATGGCGGCCGATTTACGCCCTTGCTTGCTCGATCTGCCCGATGAGCCAATCGCACCAGGCATCCATGCCCTCGCCCTTGCGCGCGCTCACGGCAAACCGCGGCGCCTGCGGATTGAGGTCATCGAGTGTCCTAGTATACCTATCCATGTCAAAATCGAAAGCCGGGGCCACGTCGACCTTGTTGAGCAGCTGCGCGCCGGCGTGCTGGAAGATGCCCGGGTACTTGATGGGCTTGTCGTCGCCCTCGGGCACCGAGAGAATCATGATGGACAGGTTCTCGCCCAGATCAAAGTCGACCGGGCAGACTAGGTTGCCCACATTTTCGATAAAGATGACGTCGATGTTCTCCAGACCGACGGCCTGGTCGAACGCGTCAACGGCCTCCATGATCATGTTGCCCTCGAGGTGGCACAGGCCGCCCGTGTTGATCTGGATGGCGGGCATGCCGGCTTCCTTCATGGTGATGGCATCGACATCCGAGGCAATATCGCCCTCGATGACGGCACAGCGCAGGCCGGCCTTGTCACGCAGGCGCTCGTTGGTGCCCAGGATCGTGGTGGTCTTGCCCGAACCGGGGCTCGACAAGACGTTGATCACATAGGTGTTTGTCTCATTAAATCGCTGACGCAGCTGATCTGCCAGGCGCTCGTTGCGCGACAGAATCGGCGATGCGATATTAATCGTTTTCTCGGCCATACTCAGCGCTCCTTACTTTGGCCCCTTTATACCCCATCACTAGATGGCTAGCGGGCTAATCGTCGGGGGTTTCGATTTCGATGCTCGCGATATCGAGCTCGCGGCCGTGCAGTAGGCGCACGTTGGCACCACCACACTGGGGACAGCGACAGTGAAAACGATCGTGGTCGAAAACCTCGCCGCAGTCCAGACACTCGCTTTGTGGATGGACCTCTTCCACGGCAAGCTCGCAGCCTCGCGTGAGCGGATCCTCGTCGCGAAATGTCTCCCACGCAAAGTCGAGCGCCTCGCGCACAACCTCGGTCATATCCCCGATACGCAGCGTTACCAAAACGGCGCGCGAGGCCCCCGCCCCACGCGCCGCGCGAATCACTGTATCGAGTATGCCGTTGACAATGCCAACCTCGTGCATACCGATTTACTCCTCGTCGTCCTCATCGTCCGAGAACAGGTCCAGACGACTCACAAACAAGCCCTCCTTGCCCTCGCGCGCGGTGATGACCACACGAGCGATGGCAAGCGAAATCTCGTAGAGCGAGAGCAGGGCGCCGTACATAAGGCCCAGGGTGACGGGCGAGCCGTCGGGCGTGATCACAGCCGAACCCACGAGCAGGCCTACGTACACGTAGCGCCAGGCGCTGCGGAAGGCCGCGTAGGACACGATATGGAAGACGGACAGGTAAAAGATGATGAGCGGTAGCTCAAATGCCACACCAAAGCCGATCATAAAGAGCAGCTCCATGTTGACGTAGTTCTCCAGGTCGGGCAGTGCCGTGGCGACGGCAGAGGTCTCGCCGATGAGCCACTCAAAGCCCGCAGGGATGATGATGAAATAGCAGAAAATGGCGCCCAGGAAGAACAGCACCGTCGAGGCGAGCACCGTGGGCACGACCCACTTGCGCTCGTTGGGGCGAAGCGCCGGCAGGAAAAACGCCAGAATCTGCCAGATGATCATGGGCGTGCACATGACCACGGCCATCTTGATGGCCAGCGAGAAGCGCAGGCCAAAGCCGCCGAGCGTGGTGGTGATGTAGAACTTACCGTCCGGCACAAAGGAGCGGATGGGGTCTTCCAAGATGTCGAGCACCACGGGCGTGGCGAAATACAGCACGATAGCGGCGGCAAAGACCGACACGACCACGATGGTCAGGCGGCGACGGAGCTCTCCCAGGTGATCGAAGAGCGGCATACGCGCAGGTCCGATAGGCATTACTCATCGCCCCCCTTCGGGACATCGGCAGCGACATCGTCCTCGGCCTCGAGCTCGCGAGCGAGCTGGTCGACGACGGCCTTGCGCTTGCGGGGACGACGGGCATAGAGGTCAGCCGTCGTGGGCTCTGTCGGCTCGGGCTCCGGCTCTGCGGCAGGCTCGGACTCGACGGCGGCAGCGACAGACTCGGCCTCGGCGGGCTCGGCGGCAGCGGCCTCCTCAGCAGTACCTTCGCCCTCAGCAGCACCCTCGCTTGCGGCCTTCTCGGCGGCAAGGCGGGCACGGCGCTCGGCAAAGGTCTCCTTCTTTGCGGGCGCAGCCGTCTCGGCGGCATCCTCGTCCGCATCGGAATCGTCGTCGGTCGCAGCAGCCTTCTTGGGCTTGACCGGGGCCGACGCGGCCTCGCTTACCGGATCGATGATCTCGGACTGAACAACAGCCGTCATCTTTTCCTGCGTCTCGCGGAACTGACGGATGGCACGGCCGATCGTGCGGCCCATCTGCGGGAGCTTATCCGGGCCAAACAGCAAAAAGCCGAAGACCACGATGATCGCGAGCTCACCCTCTCCAATACCAAACACACATACCTCCAAGGCTCGATGTGAGTCGAGCCCGCACCGCGCCATTCGGCCGGAACTCGTCTATTCATTCGGTCAAGTATAGCGCCCGGACGCCAAAACGTCCGAGCGCATCACAAACATATGCCAAACGGCACGCCCTTTTGGGGGCAAAGATTATGCAGCGGTGATCGAAATCTCCTGGTCGACACCCAACAGCTGGACCACGCGCATCACCGGGGGCTGCACATTGGTGCAGCTAAAGCGCTTGCCGTGGTCGACCGCGTGGTGCGCGGCGCCCACGAGCACGCCAATGCCCGTCGAATCGATGTAGCTCACCTGGGCAAAATCGAGCTCAACGGCCTCGGTGGGCTGCTCGAGCGCCAGGTCGATGGCATTGCGCAGGCTATCGGCGTTAGAGATATCGATCTCGCCGGTTACCTTAATGGTGTAGAGCTCTGGCGTGGGGTTGGTGGAAATACCCAAATCCATGTATACGCTCCTTTACGTATCGAAAGTGCGGATAGTACGGGAAGCCGCGCGCTAGGCGCGCTCGGCACGCGCAAGCTCGGCAGCGACGAGCTTAACGGCCAGCACCAGCACATCGAGCGCGGCCTCCAGGTCCTCGACCGTGGGATAGCTCGGCGCGATGCGGATGTTGGTGTCGCGCGGGTCCTTGCCATAGGGCCAGGTAGCACCGGCCGGCGTGAGCTTAACGCCCAGGTCGGCACAAAGCGCGGCGACCTTTTGGGCCGAGCCCTCGGGACCATCAAAGCTCACAAAGTAGCCGCCGCGGGGATGCGTCCAGGTAGCGCAGCCCGTCTCGCCCAGGCCCTCGGTGAGCTTACGCTCAACGGCCTCAAAGCGCGGGCGCAAGAACTCGGCATGCTTTTTCATGTGCTCCTTGACCGCCTCGATGGTGGGAAGGAAACGCACGTGACGCAGCTGGTTGAGCTTGTCAGCGCTGATGAGGCCGGCCTTCAGGCGCTTGGAGAACTCGGCGATGACCGCGGGGCTCGCACCGATAAAGCCGATACCGGCGCCCGGGAAGGTGATCTTGGACGTCGAGGCAAAGGCCACCACGCGGTCCTCGGTGCCCGCCGCGCGGGCAAGATCGAAGATGTTGGCAAGCTCGTCGGTCTCGTCGTACAGGTCGTGCACGCAGTAGGCGTTGTCCCAGAAGATGCGGAAATCGGGCGCGGCCGTGGGCATCTCGACCAGGCGGCGCACGGTGTCCTCGCTAAAGGTGATACCCGTGGGGTTGGAATACTTGGGCACGCACCAGATGCCCTTGATGGAATCGTCGGCGGCAACGAGGCGCTCGATCTCGTCCATATCGGGGCCGTTGTCGGTCATCGCGACGGGAACGTTCTCGATACCCAGGTCAGCGGTAATTCCAAAGTGGCGATCGTAACCGGGAACAGGACACAAGAACTTGACCTTCTTGCCGTCGTGCGCTGCCTCGTAAGCCTCCCAAGGGTCGCTACCACACGAGCCGCAACGCCAGAACATACCGGCGATATCGTGCTCGATCAGCAAACTCGACGAACCCAGCACGAGCGTCTGCTCGGCGGGGCAACCCAGGAACTCCCCCGCCAGCTTGCGTGCCGAGGGAATGCCCTCAAAGCAGCCGTAGTTGGAGCAGTCGACGTTGCCGTCGTGCAGATCGGCATCGGCATTGAGGATATCGAGCATGGGTCGAGAGATGTCCACCTGGGAGGGCGACGGCTTGCCGCGGGCCATGTCGAGCGCCAGGCCCTTGGCCTTGACCTCGGCGACCTCGGCCTTGAGCGCCTCGATGGCGGCATCGAGTTCGGTGGTTTCCATCTTCTGGTAGATCGTCTGCATGGGTGCGACCTTTCACGAAGCGGTACGTTGCAATTCTTCTAAGTATAGACCGCCACCGTCGCAACGTTATGAAGCCGTGATAGATTAAGTCCATCGCAATGAATTACGAATCGCCGCGCATGCCGGCGTGGAGCGCCCAAGGAGGCACTATGGAGTACGGATCGTTCCAGGCCGAGGAATTCGGCGACCTGCAGCGCCTGGTCGACGGACTGTTTTACGACCGCCACGCCATCGACCGCCTGGATCTGATCGTACAGGCCGAAATCTTGGACCTGGCGCCCGACCTCATGGAGATCGTGAATCTTTTGCCGCCCGGCTACTACGACCGCCAGTCACTTTGCGACCAGCTCAACTCCGCCTTGGCCGCCCACGGCTGGGGCGCCATCTACGGAACGGTGGAATAAGCCTCGAGGCCGGCGATTTGGCCCGCTTCCCGACCTTGGCGAGGCTTGTTTTAGGGCTTGTGGCCAAAAAAGGGCAAATATGAGTACTGTTACCTTTTTAGTAGCAGCGATTCTTGGTCGAAATCGGCAAAACTCGACTTGAAACTTCCTAATCACCGTCAGCTAGCGCCAAATTGGAAGTCGATGGTCACTCATTAACGTACAGTTCTTATAACTTTGTTCATTATTTTCCGCACCTAAAATGATACGCCGTTTGTGACAGTACTCACAAACGGCGTTTTTTGACCACTGGCGTGTCTGGCAGGCGGCAAGCACCGCCCGAATCCGCATTTTGAACGCGCCCGAATCGGTTCTGGAGCCGGTTTTCGCGCTCTTACTCGTCTTTGGGCGCGGGGTGCTTGCAGACCACGCTCATGTAGATCATGCCGAGCACGGCAGCGGTGACCGAACCGGCGAGAATAGCGGCCTTGGCAGCCAGAACCTCAAACTGGGCCGTCGGGAAGGCGAGGCCGCTGATGAGGATCGACATGGTAAAGCCGATACCGCCCAGAATGCCCACGCCGGCAATCATGTGCCAGTTGACATTGTGCGGCAGCTCGCAGGCCTTAAGCTTAACCAGGGCAAACGTCATACCAAAGATGCCGATCGGCTTGCCCAGCAGCATGCCAAAGTACACGCCGAGCGTCACCGGGTCGGTGAGCAGCGTGCTCATGTCCACGCCCACCAGACGAACCTGCGCGTTCACGAACGCAAAGATCGGCAGGATCACAAAGTTGACCGGCATGGAGATCAGACGCTCCATGCGGATAAGCGGCGGGGTCACGCGGTGCATGACGCGCTCGACCTTGGTTGTCGAGACGGTAAAGTCATGCTGGCCCAGGATGTGCGCCTCGTCGTCGTAGCGGTCATCGAGCAACGGCAGGCACTCGCCCAGCCAATCGGTAAGGCTATCGAGCTTGACGCCGCACTTGGCCGGAATGGTGAAGGCCAGGATGACGCCGGCAAGCGTAGCGTGCACGCCGCTCTTGAACATGCAGAACCACAGCAGCAGGCCCAGCACCGAGTACGGGGCAAGGCGGTAATGCTGCGTCTTGTTGAGCCACACGAGCGCGCAGGTCACAAGCGCGGCGGCGCCCAACCAAAACGGATTGGGGCTCTGACCGTAGAAGATGGCGATGGCGGCGATGGAAATGAGGTCGTCGGCGATGGCGAGCGTCGAGAAGAACACGCGCACGCCGTTGGGCACGCGATTGCCCAAAAGCGACAGCACGCCCAGCGCAAAGGCAATATCGGTTGCCATGGGAATGGCCCAGCCGTTGTGCGCGCCGGCATGGTTAAAGATCAGATAGATGCAGGCGGGAACGACGACGCCGCCCACGGCCGCCAGCATGGGAAGCATAGCCTGGCGCGGGTTTTTGAGCTCGCCGACCGTCATCTCGTACTTAAGCTCAATGCCCACCAACAAAAAGAAAATCGCCATGAGGAAGTCGTTGACGAAAAGCTCAACGGTGAGACCGGCCGTAAGGTTGCCCAGACCCACATACAGCGGGGTCTCCAAAAAGTGATGGATAGCCTCGTAGGCATCGGTATTGGCGCAAATGACGGCGGCGATGGCGGCGAAGACCATGACGGCGGCGGAAATCGTGCCGTTCTCGGCGATGCGCTCCCAGATGTCGTGACGTTCAAAGCGTTTGCGCTCACGAACGTTGAACAGCTGCTCAGTTGCTGCCATGGGCGGCTCCTTTCACGGGATGGCTCCCGTCTTAAAAAAGCACGGCCCGCCCAAGTGGCGGCGCCGCGCTCTAACGTATTACGCTTGCATCTAGCCTACCCTGCACGACAAGCACGCAGGCGTGGCCGAAAAGCGGAACCACAGGTTGAACATTATTTGCTCAACGGCACGGGCACGCCTGTCCAAGAGACGACGCGGCGCCGTGCACAAAAAACGACCGGAGCGCGGGGCGTCCGCGATCCGGTCGTGGCGTTTGGTCAACTAAACCTAGCAGGCGGCCATGATGGGGGCAGCGACCTGCTTCTTACGGGAGAGGACGCCCGGCATCCAGACGCCGTCGTGCTCGTCGGCAATGTCCAGGCCCTTCTGAGCGGCCTCGGTCTCGCCCTCGAGCAGGACCTGCGAGCCCTCCTCCATGATGTCGGTAATGCACAGGACGATGCCGTCAGCACCCTTCTCGGCGGCGTAGGCGCGCATGGCCTCGCGAATCTCGTCGATCATGCCGAGTGCGCGGGTCTTGTCGACAGTCTCGTACTGGCCGATGAGCAGCTTCTTGCCGGCAGGCTCGAACATCTTGATGTCGTTGCCGACCATCTCGGCTGCGGTGAAGGAGCCGGACGGACGGGTGAGGAAGACCTCCATGCCAAACTTGACCGGGTCGACGCCCACCTGCTCGCCGAGCTTGGCGGCGACGGCGCGGTCGACATCGGTGGTGGTGGGACTCTTGAGCATGAGCGTGTCGGTCATCATGGCCGAGAGCAGCAGCTTGGCCTGGACGTCGGAAAGCTCAACGCCGAGCACGCCGGCGAGCTTGGTGACGATGGTGCAGCTGGAGCCCCAGGGCAGGCAGATGTAGTGCAGCGGGCCGGCGGTCTCGAAGTCGCCGATGCGGTGATGATCGACAACGCCAAAGACCGTGGCGTCCTTAAGGCCGGCGACGGACTGGGCAGACTCGTTGTGGTCGGTGAGGACGACGAGCTGACCGGCCTCGACGGACTCGATCACGCGGGGCTCGGCGATGCCGGCGTCGGCGAGCAGCTTGGCGGACTCGGCCGGAAGCTGACCAAGGGCGCAGGCCTCGTAGGTGTTGCCGGCATACTCAACCTGGTTGAGCAGCTGGGACAGGACGACGGCGCTCATGATGGCGTCGTTATCGGGGTTCTGGTGACCAAAGACAAGAACGTTTGCCATGGGTATCCTCCACTTGATATGTGTACTTAGACGTAGCTATGGTAGCACGCCGATGCCGAGCCTTCGCAGACGGAAGGGCCACGGCATATTTTGGGGCGCAGGCACGGGGGCCAAGGCTGTCCCTTTTGCACCATGTTGGTGCAAAGTAACCTGTCCCCCTTGCACCAGCTATTTGCCGGCGGCGCGCAGGGCTACGTAGGCGGCACCGATGATGCCGGCGTCATTGCCGAGCGAAGCGACCTTAATGGGCGTCTCGCGCGAGGCGGAGAGCGCGTAGCGCTGGTAGTACTCGCGAGCCTTGTCGAGGTAGACATCGGCCGAGGCGGAGGCGCCGCCGCCGATAAGGAACATCTCGGGATCGACCACGTTGGCAATAAGCGCCAGTGCGCGACCGAGATAGTCGGCCATGGTATCGGCCGCGGCCAGCGCAAGCTTGTCGCCCTCGCGGCAGGCCTGGAACACGTCCTTGGAATCGGAGGGACCGGTGAGCTCGATGGGCTCGACGCCCGCTTTCTCGCACTCGGCAAGGTAGTTGCTCACCACGCCGGTGGCGCTGGAATACTGCTCAAGGTGGCCATGGCCGCCGCAGCCGCAGGTGCGCTCCTCAGCCGGGTTCAGGCACATGTGGCCAATCTCGCCGCCAGCACCCACAACGCCCGATACCACATCACCGTTGACGATAACGCCGCCGCCCACGCCGGTACCGATGGTGACCATCACCACGTTCTGCACGCCCCTGGCAGAACCGAGCCAGGCCTCGCCCATGGCAGCGGCGTTGGCATCGTTCTCGTACTTAACGACCGCGTCGGGACAGTGCTCCTGAATGGCGATCCTCAGCTTGGGCAGGTTAATGGCAATGTTGGCCTTGACCTTGGCATCGCCCGACGCCGGAATGGGGCACGGAACGGCCAGGCCAATGCCTGCCACAAAGGCGCGCGGAATCTGCGCCTTGGCGACCACCTGGTCGATAGCCTCGGTCACCGCGGCAAAGCCCGCAGCGTCAACGATAGGAGGCGTAGGCACGCTGGCCTTGGCAAGCAGGTTACCGTCTTCGTCGAACAGGCCCTCCTTGACCGAAGTGCCGCCGACGTCAATGCCGATGTAGTACTGCTTAGGTTCCATGGGAGCCCACCTTTCTCGTTTAAACATTGCCTGTATGGTACCGCTCCCAAGGCAAAAACCTACCAAAAAGGGACAGGTTTGTTTTGGCAGGTTTTATCTGGGAAAACGCGAATGACCGCTTAACACGACATTACTCAGATGTTTATCTATTTAGAGCGCTCTAATTTATATGCAAAGCGACTTTTAATTATATCTTTCTCGAACTTTTTCAATATATAATAGGGATGCTTAGGTGTTAACTATACTTTCTTTTATACTCAATCAAGTTGGAAAGGAGGCTCCATGATTCCCAAATACGAGGCGATAGCTGCAGATATTCGTCGCACTATCGAGGATGGCGCTCTTAAACCGGGCGACAAGCTTCCTACCGTCGTTGAGTTCTGCAAGCTCTATAGCGTTTCCAAAATCACCGTCAAACGAGCTATTGAACAAATCACCGAGGAAGGCCTTATTACCAGCCGACGCGGATCGGGCACCTACGTTAAGGACACGGCGGGACTTCCCGGCCAGGCGTTTTTCCAGGGCAAAAACGACCGTGCCCAGGGCTTTTCGTATGAGCACCGCGGGGAGAAGGTGACCTCGGTGGTCTACGATTTCTCGATTGTTAATCCACCAGCGGACATCGCAGCCCAGCTGGGAATTGCCGAGGATGACTTTGCCTATCACATCGTGCGCGTGCGTCAGGCCGACGAGAAGCCCATCGTTATCGAGTACACCTACATGCCCCTCGAGCTGATTCCAGGCCTTAAAAAGAAGGACCTGTACGGATCGCTCTACCGCTTCATCCGCGAGCAATGTGGCCTGAAGATTTCGAGCTTTCACCGTACCATTCGCGCCGTGGCAGCAACCGAGGAAGAGGCTGAGCGCCTGGACACCAAACCTGGCTCTCCCCTGCTCGAGCTCAACCAGATTGGCTTTTTGGACAGCGGCGCCGCCTTTGAATATTCGGTCTCGCGCAACGTTGGCGACCGCTTTGAGTTGCACAACGTAACGTTGGCATAGGTTTTTGTAGTCACGCGGGCGCTCGTTTTGAGCTGTTTTGTGCAACGCCCGCGCAACATAATGGGGGTATGAATATGTCCGATTTGATTAAACTGACGCCGATCTTCCACGAGAAGATCTGGGGTGGCCGCCAGCTCGAAACCGTATTTGGTTACGACATTCCCGAAGGTCCCATCGGTGAGTGCTGGGCCATCTCGGCCCATCCCAACGGCGACTGCCAGATTGCGGAGGGCCCGTATGCAGGCCACACGCTGTCGTGGCTGTGGGCCGAGCACCGCGAGCTCTTTGGCAACTGCGAGGGCAAGGAGTTCCCGCTGCTCATTAAGATTCTGGACGCCAAGGACGACCTTTCGATCCAGATTCATCCCAACGACGAGTACGCCGCCAAGCACGAGAACGGCAGCCTGGGCAAAACCGAGTGCTGGTACGTGCTGGACTGCGAACCCGGTGCCACGATCATCGTCGGCCAGCGCGCGCATGATCGCGCCGAGGCCGCACAGATGATCGAGGAGGGCCGTTGGGACGACATGCTCAACGTGCTACCGATTCACAAGGGAGACTTTTTCCAGATCGACTCCGGTACCGTGCACGCCATCAAGACCGGCACGCTCATTTTGGAAACGCAGCAGTCGTGCGACGTGACGTATCGCCTATACGATTACGACCGCCCCGGCACCGACGGCAAACTGCGTCCCCTGCACATTGAACAGAGCCTCGACTGCATAAACTTTGATGCTCAGGCTCCGACCAACGGAACGGTGACCGCACCCGAGGTGGACGGCGTGACCGAGCTCGAGTCTTGCCCCTGCTACACTGTCGATCGCGTGCGCGTTAACGTCAGCAAGACCCTCGACCAGCGCTGGCCCTTCATGTGCCTGTCGGTCATCGACGGCGAAGGCACCGTCTGCGGCGACCCCGTCCACAAGGGAAGCCACCTGCTAGCCCCGAGCACCGTCAGTTCCATCGACCTCGAAGGCAAGATGGAACTGATCATCAGCCACCTGTAGATCGCACCAACAACCCAAACGCAACAAGGGGGCTCCCCCGTTCATCAACGGAGGAGCCCCTACTCGTATCTATCTATCAGCCCACCCGGCTCTCCAGATCAAAAAGCGAACGAGCAGAGCGACGTTCGCAAGCAACGTTACCCAAGGACCTGGGCGGGCGTATGGGGCAACATCGATCGCGAGTTCCGCACGCAAAGGAGGCCACTTAATGTGGCCTCCGTCTTGCGCAGGACTGCCCGAGCAGGCGATGTTGCCCCATACGCCCGCCCAGGTCCGCCATGATCACGACAGCTTGACGATCGGTGCAAAACCTTTCATCAACTTTTTGGTCTGGCCGGTCTTTTCGAATTGAACCTCGATCATGTCTCCGGCGACCGAGATCACGGTGCCCGTGCCAAAGGTCTTGTGGCTCACGGTATCGCCCGCGGAAAAGTCCTGCGATGCGCTGGCGCGATCGACCTTGCGCTCCACCGTCGGCGACACCTTGGATGACGGCTTTTTGGCTCGCGGCGCGCCCGAGCCAAAGGTCGAGGCAACACGGCCGGCGTCGGGCGAAACCCCACGATGGCGCTCGGTGCCATAAGTGCTGCCGCCAAAGAAGTCATCGAAGCTCGATCCGCTACGCGATCCAGAGCCGCCGGTCGAGCGCGTATGCGAGCCAAACACCTTGCCGCCATACATGTCCGAGCCCATACCCGAGCCAAACGTGCCGTGACGGTCGCCGCGCTTCTCCCAGCCCGTGCCCTCAAAACCGGCAGAACCGATACCGCTAAACTCGATGTCCTCAAACGGAATCTCGTTGAGGAAGCGCGAGCGCGGGTTGGCAGAGGTCGAGCCGTAGGTGCGACGCGTGGCCGCATAGGTCAGGAACAGGCGTTTACGGGCGCGCGTGATGGCGACGTAGGCTAGGCGACGCTCCTCCTCGAGCTTGCCCGGATCATCGCTGCCGCCAAAGTCATGCACGTGCGGGAAGATACCCTCCTCCATGCCGGCCACGAAAACCGCCGGGAACTCCAGGCCCTTGGCGGAGTGGATGGTCATCATAGTGATGGCATGCGTCTCGCCGGCCAGGGAATCCAAGTCGGAGCGCAGGGCCAGCCACTCCATGAGTGCAGGCAGCGCTTTGCAGGTGAGCGGGCCGTAGGTGCGCTCGATCTCGTCGGCATGCACGGCACCCGCCGGCAGCTCCGTCGGCGCGGCATACGCGTTGCCCGCGATGGCGGCGGCCAGGGCATCCTGCGGAGACAGTGCCGGAGCGGCCAAGCCATCGAGCGGATTAGAGCCCGCGGCATCGCGCGCGCTAACGAGCGCCTCAAACGAAGACGCGGGCGCAGACGGACCGGGCTCGGGCGCAGGCGCGCTCACCACGACGGGCTCGGGCTCGGCGCCGGCAGGCACGTCGGCAACACCGGCTGCGCGCAGCTCTTCTAGGCTCTCGAGCGTACCCTCGATATCCTCGTGTGTCTCTTCAAATTCGGCCGCAACGCCCAGGAATTCCTGGATGTTCTCGGCGCGGCTCTCGGACTCCATGGTGCCCTCGGCGCGGAATGCCTGCAGCAGGCCCGTCTTGTCGACAATCATCTCGACGACGTCCTTGAGCTCGCCATCCATGCGACGGCCCTCGCGCACCAGCGACACAAAGCTCGACAGGCCATTGCGCACCTTGGCGCTAAACATGCCGGTTTCGGCGCACGCGATCTCACAAGCCTGGAAGAACGAGCAACGGTTGTCGCGCGCCAGCTGTTCGATCTTTTGGATCGAGGTGGAACCGATGCCGCGGCGCGGTGTGTTGATGACGCGCTTGACGCTCATCTCGTCGGCCGGGTTCACGATCATCTTAAGGTAGGCCATGACGTCGCGGATCTCGGCACGGTCGAAGAATCGCGTGCCGCCCACAATCTTGTAGGGCACGCCCGCGCGCAGAAACATATCTTCGAGGATACGCGACTGAGCGTTGGTGCGGTAGAAGACGGCGATGTCGTCGTAGCTCGTGCCTTTGGCATGCAGCTTCTCGATCTCGCCGGCAATCCAGCGGCCCTCGTCGCGCTCGTCGCTCGCCTGGAAGGCCTGAATCTTCTCGCCATCGCCCTCGGCCGTAAACAGGCGCTTGTCCTTGCGCTGCGAGTTGTGGCGCACCACGGCATTGGCGGCGCTCAGGATGTGACCCGTGGAACGATAGTTCTGCTCCAGCTTAACGGTCTTGCAGTTTTTAAAGTCCTTCTCAAAGTCCAGGATGTTGGTGATGTCGGCGCCGCGCCAGCTGTAAATGGACTGGTCATCGTCGCCCACGACCATGAGGTTTTGGTACTTGGCGGCCAGCAGGTTGGCGATCTCGTACTGGACGTGGTTGGTGTCCTGATACTCGTCGACGCTAATGTAGCGGAAACGCTCTTGGTACTTGTCGAGCACCTCGGGGCGGGTGCGCAGCAGCTCGAGCGTGCGCACGAGCAGGTCGTCGAAGTCCATCGCGTTAGCGGCGCGCAGGCGGCGTTCCAGCTCCAGGTAAACCTGCGCGGCCTTTTTGTCGTTGGGGCTGTCGGCGGATTTGAGCATGTCCTCGGGGCCGATCATGGCGTTTTTGGCCGAACTGATCTTGCTGCGGATCATATTGATGGGGAATTGCTTTTGCTCGATACCGAGTGCCTGCATAATATCGCGCACCATGCGCTTGGAATCGTCGTCATCGTAGATGGTGAACTGACCGGTGTAGCCCAGCAGGTCAGCGTCCTCGCGCAGCATGCGCACGCACATAGCATGAAAGGTGCACACCCACATGCCGCGGGTACCGCTGGGAATGAGCGCCGCCAGACGCTCACGCATCTCGGCCGCGGCCTTGTTGGTAAACGTGATGGCAAGGATCTGCCAGGGCTTAACGCCCAGGTCGCCGAGCATATGTGCGATACGGAAGGTCAAGACGCGGGTCTTACCCGAGCCGGCGCCGGCAAGGACCAGCAACGGACCCTCGGTGGTCAGGACCGCCTCGCGCTGGGCGGGATTAAGGCTGTCGATGTCGACGAGCGGCTTGGCGAGTTTAGGTGCCGGCGCGGGAGCGTCGTAAATGTCGAGCGGGACGAGCTCGGGCTCCGGCGCAGCGGGGGCGGTGTATGCATCGAGCGGCACGGATTCCGGCGTGGGCGGCACGGGCACCGCGGCGTTCTTTTCCCAGGGCAAGGGCTGGGTCATGGGCGACTCCTCATCTGACGGACGGCGCGCCTGCGGGCAGCGCCATAGTTTGAGCCGTACCAGTATACCGAGCCGCGCGGACACCGACGCAAATCACACCACGACTCCGTGCGCCGCCGTCAGGCCCGCCCCAGCGGATTTGGCGCAATGGGGTCAGGTTAGTCTGCACCATGTTGCTGCAAAGCAACCTGTCCCCATTGCACCAATCAGGGAGCCACCGATGTCATGGCAACGGCAGCGAGCGGCGGCCAGAACGAACAAATTGGCATGAAAAGAGGGCGGCATAGACCTTTTGGTCATGCCACCCTCTTTGAATGACAAATTGTCGTTCTGGCCGCCGCGCAGCGTCAACCAAGCTACAGGCCGAGCATAGGCTCCAAGACGAAGAAGTACGCAAGCACCACGATGCCCAGAATGATGCGGTAGACGCCGAAGCACTTGAAGTCGTGACGGCGGACGAAGCCCATGAGCCACTTAATGGCGATGAGCGAAACCACAAAGGCCACAACGCAGCCCACGCCCAGGATGGCGATCTCGTTGGCGCCAAAGGTACCGCCCTTGATGAAGTACTTGACCAGCTTGAGCGCACTCGCGCCAAACATGACGGGAATGGCCAGGAAGAACGTAAACTTGGACGCCACCGAACGCGTGCAGCCCAAAAGCAGGCCGCCGATGATGGTGGAACCGGAGCGAGACGTTCCAGGCACCAGCGAAAGCACCTGGAAGCAGCCGATACCCAGCGCAGTCTTCCAGCTCAGGTCCTCGAGCGTGGTGATGGAACCAAAGTCCAGATCCTCGTCATCGCCCTCATCCTCAGCGGTAGCCGCGGCGGGCGCCGCAAAGTGCGCACCGGCGGGACGTCCACCCGACACCACAGCACGCGAACCAAACGAACCGGCAACGGCCATTTCCTCGCGCTTGCTCGCGCGCCAGTTCTCGATCACGATAAACAGCACGCCGTACACAATGAGCGCCAGCGCCACGACTGGAGCATTGTAGAAATGCTCCTCCATCCAGTCGTTGAGCGGCAGGCCGATCGCCGCGGCGGGAATGCAGCCGAGCACAATCTTGCCCCACAGCACCCAGGTGTCGCGACGGCCCTCCTTGCCCTTGCTGGGCGAGAACGGATTGAGCTCATGGAAGAACAGCACACAGACGGCCAGAATGGCGCCGAGCTGAATCACGACCAGGAACATATTCCAGAACGTCTCGCTCACGTTCATCTTGACGAACTCGTCCACCAAGATCATGTGACCGGTCGACGAAACAGGCAGCCATTCGGTGATGCCCTCGACCAGGCCCATGAAGGCAGATTTTAGAAGCTCGATAATATCCAAAGGGACCCCCTCGTTAGACACCCGCCGATATTGTTCTGCGGACGGTGCGGGCGATGTCCCATTATCAACCGTTGGCGGCGCGCCTGCGCCTACCCTTACCAAAAAACTCGCCCGTTCACAGAATTGCGAGCGGTCAAACCCAAATCCTTGGGTATAACTGCAACAAGATAAAGTGTCCGGCGGCCGACGCGCCCGCGCCCGCCCGATGCACGAGCCCCGCGCCCGTGCGATAGACCAAGGAGGAAACCATGAACGAGGGCTACACCAAGGTATTTGTTTCACTCGACGGTACTGAGCAGCAGGATTTTGTGCTCGCACGCGCCATCAAGGTCGCCGCGAACAACGGCGCCAAGCTAATCATCGGCCACGTTATCGATTCCACGGCGCTCGAGAGCGCCGGTTCCTATCCGGTCGATCTGGTCAACGGCCTAGAGGAGGCATTTAAGAACTCCATCGCCAAGCAGCTCGAAGAGGCTAAGGCCAATCCCGACATCCCCGAGGTCGAGGTCATGATTCGCGCCGGCCGCATTCGCGAGACGCTCAAGGACGAGATGCTCGACGTAGTCAAGCCCGACCTGGTGCTCTGCGGCGCACGCGGCCTGTCCTCGATCAAGTATGCGCTGCTGGGTTCGATTTCGACGTTCCTGCTGCGCAATACGGACTGCGACATCTTGGTCGTGAAGTAGGTTCCTTCCCGCCGGCGCAAGGCCTGCGGGGTTATCACGCCGACGTCCTCGCCGCTTCGCGGCTGCGGGATGTCGGCTTAGATAACCCCTCCCGGCCTTGCGCCTTCGTCACCGTACTTCAGCGAGTTGGCTGATAGAAAAATGGCGTGCCGCCCCGTTTGGGGCGGCACGTTTTGTTTGGGCGGACGTCTGTCGTGTGCGTTACTCAAAGTATTGGAACTTGTTGGTCGAGAAGGCGAATGTTACGACGAAGCCTTCGCCGGGCTCGGATGCTGCGGTGACGTCGATGCCCATCTTGGAGCACAGGCGCGCCACCAGATAGAGACCGATGCCCGTTGCGCGCTTGGTGGTGCGGCCGTTGTCGCCGGTAAAACCCTTCTCGAACACACGCGGCAGGTCGGCCGCGCTCACGCCGCAGCCGTTGTCCGCAACGATAAGCTCGATGCGCTCGCTTGCCAGGCCCTCGTCCAGCAACGCGCCCGAAAACACGATCTTCGCGCCGTCCTCGCACGCATATTTAATGCTGTTCTGAATGAGCTGGCCCAGAATAAACTCGAGCCACTTCTCGTCGGTAAAGACCTCGAAGTCGAGGTTCTCGCACACCGGGGCCACATGCGCCGCAATGAGCTCGCGCGCGTTGGCTTTAATCGCGCCCGTCACCAAGGTTTTGAGATCCCAGCGGCGAATCAGGTAGTCGCGCTCCACGACTTCCGAGCGCGCGTAGTACAGCGCCTGGTCGATATAGCGCTCCACGCGGGCAAGTTCGCGTGCCAGGTCGTCCACGCGCGACAGGTCGTCTTCGCTGCTGTCCAGGTTTTCCAAAATCAGGTGAGCCGCCGCCAGGGGCAGCTTGGCCTCGTGGACCCAGCTCTCGATATAGTCGCGATAGTCATCGGTCTGGCGCCTGCCTTCGGCAACCTCGTCACAAGCGGTTTTGCCCACCCGACGCAAGACCTCATACTCGAGCTCGCCCTCGGCATAGGTCGGACATTGCACCATCTCCTGCACCCATGCGGGACTCTCGAGCTCCTCTGCCGCACGCTCCAGCTGGCGCAGAAAACGACGACGGCGCGCGTATTCGATCACGATGCCAAGCATGCCAAAGATAAAGGACACGCCGACCGCCACGACCACGATAGAGACGGGTGCACCGGCGACCGTCAGCACAAAGCAGCTCAGCAGCACGCCGCACGTCCACACGGCGACGGGAAGCAGCGCGTCTTTAAAGAACTTGCCAAACGACATAGCCGGCCCCTAGACCGAATAGCCTTGGCCGCGGTGCGTTGTCAAATACCCCTTGATGCCGATTTTTTCGAGCGTGGTGCGCAGGCGGTTGATGTTGACGGTGAGCGTATTGTCGTCCACGAAGGCGTCGGAGTCCCACAGGTCCTGCATGATGGCCGAGCGCGAAACAATCTTGCCCGCGCGGCTCAGAAGCAGTGAGAGGATACGCAGCTCGTTTTTGGTGAGCTCGGTGCTAGTGCCGGTTTGCGTGTTGGTAACCATGGAGCGGGCGAGGTCGAGCTCCAGCCCCTTGTGGACAAGTGTGCTGCGCTCGCCTGCCGCCGCGGTGCGACGCAGCAGTGCGTTGATGCGCGCCACGAGCACACGGGCGCTGTAGGGCTTGGGAACAAAGTCGTCCGCGCCGAGCGTCATGGCCATGACCTCGTCGATCTCGGTCGTGCGCGACGTGAGGACGATAATGGGAACCTCGGATTCGCGGCGAACCTCGTGGCAGATATGCTGGCCGTCCTTGACGGGAAGTGTGAGGTCGAGCAGCACCAGGTCGGGCGCGGCGGCGAGAATATCGCGCGAGACATGCTCGAATGATTCGCATGCCTCGACCCCAAAACCCGCACGGGCAAGGATATCGGCAAGCTCGCGACGAATGGGTTCATCGTCCTCAACGATATAGATTAGCGCCATGGATTCCGCTCCCCTCTTGGTTGTCTTGCCCCATTATGACCGCGGAGCCGCAGGTACGCGCCTCGCGTGGCACCAAGGTGACAGAACTGTTCGCGAGCGGCAGGGGCTTGCCCCTCGCTCGCGACGAGCGCGGGAATAAATTGAGTTTTTAATCCCCGTCCCAGAAACATCATTTAGCGACGGGCGCGGAGCTTTTCGTAGCCTTCGGCGAAGAAGGCGACCGTCGCGGCGTCCGCCTCGGCGGCATCGGTATCGTCGGCGGGAACCACGCCGTGCTCGTCGCTCACCAGGAACAGCGCGCCCTTAAGCTGCGCGGGAATGTCTACGCGCGTGACCGGGATGCCCTTGGTCTGGGCCAGCTGCTCGATGAGCGTCGCCGTGCCGCACAGAAACTCGTCCGCCGGCGCCACAAAGGCGAGCTCGCCGTTGTTGACAGCGGCGAGCAGCTCGGGCGCCACGCCGGTTTCGTCGGCCTCGGAGCGGGCCTCGGCGGAGCGGGCACGCAGCGCCTTGGCCGACGTATCGGCGAGCGGCTCGTACTCCCCCACCGTCATGGCGGCGTTGCCGTTAACGTCGATCACCAGCATGAGCACGCCGTCGCGTGCGGTGTAATCGCCCTCGGCAAGCGACCACTCAACGTGCTGTTTGGCCCAGCTGAGCATGTTATGGGTAAGCGGCTCGCCCTGCACCAGGCGCTCGGACAGCGCACGAATGTGGCGGTTGAGCATGGGCACCTTTTTGTTGGACATGCGCCAGCGGCAGATAAGCGCGGGCTTGTCGAGCGTGAACTTCTCGACCGCCTCCTGATTGGCGCAAAAGTCCTCGTACGCACGCTGATCCTCGGCATTGCCAAACAGCTCGGCATCATCAATCTGGGGCATGGTTGTACCTTTCGTGTTAGTCATTCCGTCCTCTTATACCAAAAAGACGGCCCTCCAAACGGAGCAGCCGTCTTTTGCGGAGATTATTTTGACGATATGGTCAGGCGACCGATCAGCTTAATGGGATAGAACAACATCCCATTAAGGGTTTTCCAAGTGCCCGAGATTGCCCCGAAAGAGGAGCGCCGCGTACTAAATGTACGCAAGCGACGGTTTGAGGGGCAAGGTCGGGTGCTTGGGAAAGCCTCTAGTGCCTAAAATGCCTGGCCCCCGTGAAGACCATCGCAATGCCGTGCTCGTTGCAGGCCTGAATGCTCTCGTCGTCGCGCTTGGAGCCGCCGGGCTGGATGATGCAGGTCACGCCGTGTGCAGCAAGAACGTCGACGTTGTCGCGGAACGGGAAGAACGCGTCGCTTGCACAGGCAAAGCCGCCCTTCTCCACGCCCTCGCGCTCGCAGAAGTCCTCGGCGCGCTCGCAGGCAAGCAGCGCAGAGTCAACGCGGTTAGGCTGACCCGGGCCCATGCCAATGCCGGCCTTGCCCTTGGAGACCAGGATGGCGTTGGACTTAACGCCCTTGCAGACCTTCCAGGCAAACTCGAGCTCGGCCATCTCGGCGTCGGTGGGCTTGCGGTCGGTGGGGAACGTAAAGGTCGCGGGATCCTCGGTCACGTGGTCGACTTCCTGCACCAGCATGCCGCCGTCGACGGAGCGCAGCTCCACCTGGGCGCCGTGGTCCACGCCGCCGGTAGCCAGCACGCGCAGGTTGGGGCGCTTGACCATGCGCTCGAGCGCCTCGGCAGTGTAGCTCGGGGCGATGATGACCTCGACGAACTGCTTGTTCTGATCGGCGAAGTGCTCAACCAGATCAAAGGGAACCTCGCGGTTGCAGGCGATGATGCCGCCGAAGGCGCTCTTGGGATCGCAGGCGAAGGCGCGGTCGTAGGCGGCCGTGATGTCCTCGGCAACGGCAGAACCGCAGGGATTCTGGTGCTTGAGGATCACGCAGGCCGGCTCGTCGAACTCGCGGACCAGGTTCCAGGCGGCGTCGGCATCCAGATAGTTGTTGTAGCTGAGCGGCTTGCCCTGGATCTGCTCGGAGCCCACGAGCGGGAACTGCGAGCTCGCGGTGTTCTCGCAGCCCTCGGCAAAGCGGTAGACCGTGGCCTTCTGCTGAGGATTCTCGCCATAGCGCAGGTCGTCGACCTTCTCCAGCGAGATCTCGAGCTTGGCAGAGGTGTCCGCCACGTCGCTTGCCTGGGCGGCAAGCCAACGGGAGATGGCCGTGTCGTAGGCGGCGGTGGTCTGGTAGACCTTCACCTGCAGGCGGCGACGGGTGGAAAGCGTGGTGCAGCCACCGGTCTCGCGCATCTCGGCCAGGACGGCATCATAGTCGGCCGGGTCGGAAATGACGGTAACGCTCGCGGCGTTCTTGGCGGCAGAGCGCAACATGGAGGGACCGCCGATATCGATGTGCTCGATGGCGTCCGCGAAGGTGACCTCGGGGTTGGCGACGGTCTTCTCGAACTCGTACAGGTTGACGACGACCAGGTCGATCAGCTTAATGCCGTGCTGAGCCGCCTCCTGCATGTGCTGCTCGGAATCGCGGCGGGCCAGCAGCGCGCCATGAACCTTGGGGTGCAGGGTCTTAACGCGGCCGTCCATCATCTCGGGATAGCCCGTGAACTCCTCGATGGGGGTTACGGGAACGCCCGCGTCCTCGATGGCACGAGCCGTGCCGCCCGTAGAGATGATCTCGACGCCAAAGTCATCGACCAGCGTCCGTGCGAAATCGACGACACCCGTCTTATCGGTAACCGAGATCAACGCGCGTGCGATCTTCACATCAGATCCCATGCAGTCCTCCTGTCTGGTACGCCGCCGTGCTCTGTGAGTCGGTGATACGTCGATCTGCAGCGCTCGCGCAGCGGCATTGAAAATACTGATTTAATGTAGCGCATCGAGCGCATCGATGCACCCCGCAACGGGCGCATGTGCAGAAAAAGTTTGCGAGCGGAGGGGATGGGCACGGCACTGGGCACGGTGAGTTCATGGAACACAGGGGCACCATAATTTGATGCCAATAGCGTGGTAGAACTGTGCTCGATATGCATCCGCAAAAGAAAGAGGCACCATGGTCTCGCGGGTTCTCTACCGACCGTTTGATACCGAAGACTTCGACGCCATCGCGCTGATTCTGCAGCAGCTTTGGCATAACAATTCGGATAACGATGAGTACAACCGCCTTGAGGCCGCGTGCGACCTCGCCTATTGCCTTTCGTCATCGACGTTTTCGCAGGTTGCCGTAATCGACGGTCAGGCGCGTGGCATTTCGCTCGCACGTGCAGGACAGAGCTCCGGCGCCACCGTCAAGGAACATTGGCTGGATACCGAACGCGCACTGCTCTCGCAAATGCGCGAGCTGGAGCCCGATGCCTGCGCCGAGTATCTCTCGTTTGTGCGCGCAACCATCCGAACCAACAACCGCCTGCTCGAAAGCAGCCCGTTGCCACACGACAACGAGGTCACGCTGCTTGCCGTAGATCGCAACGTCCATGGCCTGGGCGTTGGCTCGGTGTTGCTCGACGCCGCAGTCTCGTACCTATCCTCGCGCGGGGCGATGAGGGCGCACCTGTACACCGACTCCAACTGCTCGTGGAAGTTCTACGAGCTGCATGGCTTTAAGCGCACGGCCACGCACCGCGCCAACCGCGAAGAGCGCCGTCACGACATGCCGCGCGAAAGCTTCCTCTACGAACTCGACCTAACAGCCTAAACCCGGCAGCCATACCTAATCATTTAGGAACGTTCCCAGTGACTAGTCGTTGGGGACAGTCTTGAGCAAAACGACCGACGAAGCCCTTTTTGAGGTCGCTATATAGGGGTTCGCAAATAGCTGTGGTCAAAAAACATCAAATATGAGTACTGTTACCTTTTTAGTAGCAGCGCAATTCGGCTTTTTCGGGTCTCTTAGACGTCTCGACGCGTTGGATGAACTAACGTATCTCCCCAAATGTACAATAAAATGAACTCCTAACGAGAAATAATCTCGTTCGGAGTCCATTTTTAATACAAACAAATGTGACAATCTAGGCAACAGTACTCATATTTGGCATTTTTTGCCCACCGCCCCTTGCGCGAAGGTCCGCAGCGGAAAGCATGGCCCGTTTCGATGCACAAAAATGGGATGAATCTTCCCTGGCAACCGCCCAGAAAGATCCACCCCAAAGCAAGCGCTCGCTAGAACGTTCCGCCGCCGCCTCCGCCGACGCCGCCGCCTCCGCCGCCCGAGAAGCCGCCGCCACCGCCGCCGCTCGAGCTATCGGAACTCGAGGCCAGCTCACGGATGCTCTCGTGATACACGTCATCGAACGAATCGAGCGGGGACTGGTTTCCGTAGTGATGGTAGTACCACCAGTAGCAGGGATAATTGTCGTAGAAACCGTCGGCCTCGCGCACCTCGGGCGGCACGGCCTCGGCCAGCTGTCGCAGCACTTCTTTCGAAACGCCCAGGGCAACGCCCATCACCAGCAGCTTGTTCCACAGCACCAGATCGCCGGGGACGGCTTCCTTTAGACGCGTGAAGTCCTCGAGCCAATGCTTAAGTGCCTTGCAGCGAGCCGCCACCTCGGCGCCCTCCGGCGTAAAGCGGCGAAACGTAAGGCCCACGCCGATACCCACCAGCACAATCGACACCGAGATAACCGCGGCGGTAATGTTCGCCTGTGCGCCATCGGTAAAGAAAATGGATCCCACGGGAACAAAGGCAATCAGGATACCAAGAACCAGGCAAAACACCATTGCAACAATACCGTCCGAGGCAACGTACTCGCTATCGGCCAGCTTGCCCTTAACGGTGTTCTGATAGTCCTCGAGCTTATCACCCACGGGTGTAGCGTGCTGCTTGACGTAGTGCTGCAGCTCGTCGAACGTGCGCGAACGGTCACCGTTCTCGTCAGGCTTAGCACCGGCAAAGAAGACCTTGAGCACCATGTGATCAATGCCCTTGGCCGACTTCCAGCCCGCATCACTCACCGTCACGCGATACGTCTGCTCTTCTTTTTCACGCCCCAACAGACCCTTCTTGGCCTTGGTCACGGTCGCCTGCTCCAGCTTGATCACACGGTCGTCAGTGAGCTTCATAAGCGTGGCGATATATGCCTGATCGGGCACCTCGTTCCAGCTCATGAGAGCCGAAAGCACGGCGGGATGGTCGGCCGAAGGCACATCGCGGAAATATTCGTCCTGGAAAAGCGGCTTGGGCTTACGGCGGCGCAGCTTAAGCACAACGATTGTGCCGGTAAAGGCCAACGCCGCGACAACACTTAGCACGGCAAGTGCATTGGCAATCATGCGAGCATGAGCGCGGCGGGCGTTAGCCTCGTCGGCCCATTCCTTCTCTTCGCTCAGGATCGTTGACATGCGCTCTTCGCCCGAGGCGGCAAGCTGCGGCACCCAGTCGCTGGGGAAGGCGATGCGCGCCTCGGCGAATTCGCCCTGATGCACGCAGGGAATGGTATAGGTGACCATGGGCTCGTCCTCATCGAGCGACACGTCGCCCGTCAGCGGACCGTGGCCCCATGCGCGGAAGTTATCGCCCTTGACGGCCGCCGTCCCGGCAGCGGCATTTGCGAAGCGCACTTCCATCTCGACATCGTCGGAATCCGCAGACCAGCCGTCGCCCACGAACTTCCAGTAGAGCTCGGCGGTATCGGCCCAGTTCATAACCGCACCGGTCATGGTGTAGCTCACGTAATAGATCGCGCTGTCGCCGCTCTCGTGGGGGCTGAACACCTTAATCCTTACGCCGTCACCGGTCTGCTCGACCGTGTAGACGCCAGAGTCGCCCTTGTTCGCGCTATCGACTTTGTTAAACGCGGTGTCCTCTTCCTCGACACTCAGCACGTCGACGCCCGCCGTGCCGCCCTGCTGGTTGGTGCCCGTATTGATCTCCCAAAACACGCCGTTGATGTCGTCGTCGAAATCAAACTGGCGTCCCTCGACAACGGTCAGCGATCCATCGGCCTCGACCGTGGCACTGATGTAGGTTTGGGTCATGGAATACCCGTCGGCACGTGCAACGGCGGGCAACAGCAACAGCGCGCACGCGACGAGCGCGCAAATGGAAGCAAATCGCGCAAACGGGCAGCGCTGCCGACAGGTCTTGGCAACGGGGGCGTTCATAGGCACATCCTTTGTCTGTAAAACCAACAGCGCCATTGTCCCACGTTTGCGGGTACGCATGACGAACATCTAGGCGACCGGAGCGCCAAACGGGATGAAAGTCACGCCCGCACCCCGGCAGCTAGTCATTGGGGACACCCTTGGCATGGCCTGCGCCAGCAATAGATACCACTTCACAGCTCCGTCACAGGTGTAGCGGCTTTGTGTGGGCGCGGCATGCGCTGATTGAGCCGCCAGCCGAGGGGCATAAAGCAGTTGAGCGAAAACGGTTTGCCCCTTTGCCGTTCGCTCGAGGATCATGTCCCCCTTTTCCGCGGAAACCCCGGCAGTTGCGAAGAGCTGCCGGGGTTTCTGTCGTTTATGAGGCTAAGTCGGTACGCAGCGATCGAGACCTTGAGCCGCAAACCCACCGTGCGCAATGCGCACCGCCGCCAACTTGTGAGCGCGGCAACGCCTTCCCTGCCAAGCCCCGCGCTATACTCGTCCGCATGGATATCAAAACACGCAACATAGCAACGCCCGCCGCGGACGCGCCAGCGACGCCACCCGCCTCCGCCCCCACCCCCGTCGTGGGCCGCTTCGCCCCGTCGCCCTCGGGCCGCATGCACCTGGGTAACGTGTTCAGCTGCCTGTGCGCGTGGCTTTCGGCCCGCAGCCAAGGCGGCAGCGTCGTGTTGCGCATCGAGGACCTAGACGATCGCTGCAAGCGCCCGGAACTTGCCGCTCAACTGATTGACGATCTGACCTGGCTAGGGCTCGAGTGGGACGAAGGCCCCTACTACCAGCACGATCGCCTGGATCTGTACGAGGACGCCCTGCGCCAGCTGCAAGACGCCGGCCTCACCTATCCCTGCTTTTGCACGCGCGCCGAACTCCACGCCGCGAGCGCACCGCACGCGAGCGACGGCACACCCATCTACCGCGGCGCCTGCCGAGGCCTTTCTGCCGAGGAGGTTACCCGTCGCAGCATCCTGCGCGCTCCGGCCACGCGCCTGCGCGTGCCTGCCGTCGACGACCTCGCAGACGATGTGATTGAATTCGTGGACCGCACGTATGGTGCCCAATGCGAGGCGCTCGCCACCGAGTGCGGCGACTTTTTGGTGCGCCGCAGCGATGGTGTTTTTGCCTATCAACTGGCCGTGGTGGTCGACGACGCTGCCATGGGCGTCACCGAGGTCGTGCGCGGATGCGATCTGCTGGGCTCCACGCCCCGCCAAATCTACCTGCAGCATCTGCTGAGACTTCCCACGCCGCGCTACGCGCACATTCCACTGCTCATGTCGCCGGACGGTCGCCGCCTTTCCAAGCGCGACCGCGATCTGGACCTGGGCGAGCTCCGCACCCGCTTTGGCACGCCCGAGGCACTGCTGGGATGGCTCGCCGGGCAAACGGGCATCGCGCCGGACGCCACACCGCGCTCTGCCGAGCAGCTGGTCGAGCACTTTAGCTGGGACGTCATCCGCGCGCATCGGGAGAACATCACTGTAACGGTCGAGTAGCCAGCCACCCCGCCCCTACGCGACATCCCAGGGCTGGAGTTCGTCGCCCAAGCGAACGGTGCAGTCGTAGAGCGCGGTATGGCACTCGGCCGGGTTGGCATCCCGATGGAAATGCCCGTAATACCAGCGTTTGTAGTCCATGCGATCTTCCAGCTCATCGAAAAATGCCGTAAGTCGATCAACTGTGGGGCAATTCCAGCCGGGTGCCGGATAAAGCGTGGGCGAAAGCATGCGCGTAGAGCAGGTGTGGGTGATCACGTAGTCGACCTTCCAGCCCATGCTGTCGAGCTTTGCCCGCGCCTCCTCAAAGTTGCGCTCGTCCGGCAGCTCCTGCGGCCACCAGCTGGAATAGGGAATGCGGTATTCCTTGTCCACGCTCGTGGCGCCGCCCATGGTAAAGACCGTTGAGCCGTCGAGCTCAAAAACCTCGCCGCGCGTCAGGCGCCGTATGGGCGAGGTATCCGACAGGCGCTGCGTCAGCCCACCGTGCCACAACTCCATGGGGCGTTCCGCCCAGTGATCGAAACGCTCGTGGTTGCCGTCGACAAACAGCACGGTGTAGGGGCGCAACTCCAGCCAAGCAATATCGGCACATTCCTCGGCAGAGAAATCCCACGGAAAGCCAAAGTCACCGGCGACGATGAGATAGTCGTCACTCGTCAGACTATCCCCAAGCTCCCAGTCGCGAAGCTTTTGCATGTCGAGCCCACCGTGAATGTCGCCCGTCACATAGACCGTCATCGGATTACCACTTCCCTGTAAGTCGCTAGCCCGCATTCTGCACGATCACTAAGTCAACCGTTCCAGCCCTTCCATCCTTTGGGACCTGCCCCTCGCTCTTCCATCCAAACGGGTCAAACACCCAAAAAATCAGATCGAGCACGCCGCCGGTCATCATGGCGCCGGCAAGGGCCATGCAAACGTGCAGAGAACTGGCACTTCGGAGCACGTCGAATGGCCCCAGAACAGCCAGCAGCGCGACCGCTGCGCCGGCAAGGCACAACGCGAGGCACGGCCCCGCGTCCTTGACGCACTTCTTTGCGAGATGCTTGGTGTTATCGCTCATTGGTATCGAACTCCTTAGAGGGTCATTGTTCAGACGCATGCCGCCGCGGCAGAGCGGGGCGGCATGGTGAGTGTCACATGCCGTGCGGACATCAATGGAGAAACCGCCTGCTCGACCAACCTTTGACGCCGTGTTGCACCGGCACCCCATCCCCCGCTATCAAGGTCTAATACTTTTCCCACCGCCGCGCAAAAACTCATCCAACATTAATCTTGGCTCAAGAATCGCTTAATCTATAACCTGCACTATAGAGTTCGACCAAGGGCGGGGCGGCGCCACGCAGGCCGCCGAACGCAACGCTCGCGCCCGGGCAAATCGCCCGGCGTCGCGCCCATCGAACGAAAGGACAGGTCATGGACGACCTCGAAAAAGTTGAAACCATCCGCACCAAGTGCAACGTAAGCTACACCGATGCCAAGGCCGCGCTCGACGCTGCCGACGGCAACGTTTTGGATGCCATCATTTGGCTCGAGTCGCAGGGCAAGACCCAGACCACGTCGGCGCACGCCGCCACCGAATCCGCGCCAGTCGATGAACCCTCGGCCGAGATGGTCGCCGCGCAGGCCGCCTACGAAAAGTCGAGCGAAAAGACCGACTTCTCTAAGAAGATGGACAGCGTATGGGAGTACCTCAAAAAGCTCTTCCGTCTGAGCCTGGACACCAAGTTTATCGCCACGCGCCGCGATGCGATCATCCTCAACATTCCCATCCTGATCCCCATCGTCGCGCTGTTTGCCTGGGGCGCCACGATATGGCTGATGCTGATTGGCCTGTTCTTTGGCATGCGTTACCGCATCGATAGCGACGGCGACGTACCCGGCAGCATCAACAACCTTATGAATCACGCCGCCGACGCCGCGGACGACATCAAGCAAAATCTGAACGACGACAAGTAATCGCAGACGGGGGGCACGCATGGCACGGATCCTGATCGTAGAGGACGAGGAGAAAATCGCCCGCTTTGTGACGCTCGAGCTGGAGCACGAGGGCTACCAGGTGGAGCACGCCGCCGACGGCCGCACCGCCGTGGACCTGGCACTGGAGCGCGACTACGATCTGATTCTGCTCGATGTGCTGTTGCCGCAGCTCAACGGCATGGAGGTCCTGCGACGTGTCCGCAAGCACAAGGATGTGCCGGTGATTATGGTCACCGCGCGCGATGCCGTGATGGACAAGGTTGCCGGGCTCGATGCCGGCGCCGACGATTACCTGACCAAGCCGTTTGCGATTGAGGAGCTGTTCGCACGGATCCGCGTGGCGTTGAAGCGCTCGGAGGCTGTGCGGGCGGCTTCGGGCGTTGGCGGCGCCGGGGCCAGAGCGGGTATGGCGGGCGGCGCGGGTGTCGGCGCCGCTGCTGAGCCCCCAGCTGGCGGCTCAGCCCAAGCCGCCGTGCCCTCCCCCGCTACGCTCACCGTTGGCTCAGTCGTGCTCGATCCCGACCGCCGCGAAGTCACGGTCGGCGGCTCGCCCATCGCGCTCACGGCCCGCGAGTTCGACGTCCTCGCCCTGCTTATGGCGCATGCCGAGACCGTGCTCACGCGCGAGCGCATCGCGCACGAAGCGCTGGGCTACGAATACGTGGGCGACACCAACAACGTCGACGTGCACATCGCGCATCTGCGCGCCAAGATCGAAGACGCCGGTGGTGCCCGCATCATCCAGACCGTGCGCGGGGTGGGCTATGTCTGCCGTGCGTAACGCCGAGGCCAAGCGCGTCACCTCCATCGCCCGCGCCATCAACTGGGGCTATATGTGGCGCCGCCTGATGAGCTACGTCTGGCTCGATCTGTTGCTGATGGTGATTGCGGCGGCGATCCTCGTCTATGGATACAACCAAACGCTGCCCGACAGCGCGTTTACCGCGGGATGGATTCCCGGCGCCACCGTTCACGGCATGTCGCTGACGCCCTCACGCGGCTGGGACCCGGCCACGCTCACCTATACCGTCGAGCTTGCGCGTACCACCAAGACCTTCCCCCTCGCGCAGGACCTCGCCACGCTATGGCCTCTCTACCTTGCCGTTGTGGGTTGGCAGGTCATCAGCGTGCTCAACATGCTCGGCGGCGCCCGCCGCGTGCGCCGTACCATGGCGCCGCTCAACGACCTGGCCTTGCGTGTGGACGAGCTCGGCCGCATGCAGCTCGCTGGCGGCAAGATGGAAACACTGGAGCAGGCCATCGAGCGAGCAAGCGTCGACTCGCCGAGCGTCACCACCGGCGACGCCGACCTGGCAAGCATCGAGGTCGCACTCAACCGCCTGCTGCGCCAGATGCAAGAGGCCAAGCTGCAACAGATACGCTTTGTCAACGATGCAAGCCACGAGCTGCGCACGCCCATAGCGGTGATTCAGGGCTACGTAAACATGCTCGACCGCTGGGGCAAAGACGACCCGGACGTGCTGGCAGAATCCATCGCATCCCTCAAGGCCGAAAGCGAGCACATGCAGGAGCTCGTGGAACAGCTGCTGTTTTTGGCACGCGGCGATGCCGGTCGCACGGTCCTGCGGCGTGCACATACCAACCTGGCCGCACTGGTCGGCGAGGTATGCGAGGAATCGCAGATGATCGATACCGAGCACACGTATCGGCTGGCCTTTGACGCTGCGCTTGCCAACGACCCGCGCTGCGACGCGCCCGTCGACGTGGCGCTCGTGAAGCAGGCTCTGCGCGTGATCGTGCAAAACGCCGCCAAGTACTCGGATGCGGGAACGACCGTCACATTTGGCATAACGCCGAATGCGGGCGCGGGCACGATCGACATAAGTGTTGAGGACGAGGGCATCGGCATGAACCAGGAATCCGCAGCTCACGCGTTTGAACGGTTCTACCGCGCCGACAACGCACGCGATGCCGGCGCGCAGGGCTCGGGTCTGGGGCTTGCCATTGCCAAGTGGATCGTCGATAGCCATGGCGGCGTCATCGGCGTGACCTCGGTCGAGGGCGTCGGCAGCCGCTTTACGATTCGCCTGCCGCGGTAGGAAGCCCCTCGGCATAAATAAAGGGATAGGGCCACGCGGCCCTATCCCTTTTTGCTAGCTATGGCAGCTTGTGCGCTACTCGCGGCACAGGTGCACGGCGAAGCCGGCGAACTCGCGCTTAAAGTACACGAGCTTGGTGCCGCCGTCGGGCAGCAGCACGCGCGACTCCTCGTTGACCTCGAGCCCGCGCTCGGCAAACCACTTCTCGGCCGCATCGATGTCGTTGACGGCAAAGCCAATGTGGCCCTTGGTGCCACGACCGTTCTGTTTCATGACCTCGACCAGCGAATCGTTAAAGTACGAAACCGGGGTCTCGATGACGGGCAGGCCCATCATCGTCGAGAACAGCTCCGCGATCTCCAAGGCATCTGCCGGGTCAGTAGCGTTAATGCCCACATGGGCAACGCGCATGCCAAAGAGCTCGACCGGATTGGCGTTCTGCTCATTCATACAGGCAGCGCCTACTGAGCCATAACGTCGAGAACGGCCTTCTCGGCAGCGACGCGATTCATGCCGGTCATGAAGGGCACGCCGCTCACGTACGGGCAGGTGAGGCCCTCGGGGGCAACGGTGGTGGCGATCAGCAGGTCGGCGCCCTCGTCGCAAGCGTCCTTGGCCTCGGAGATGGCGCACTGCACGATCTCATACTTGCCGGCATAACCGTTGGCGTCGAGCATGGTAGCGACCTTCTGGGCAACGAGCGTGGAAGTAGCAGCGCCAGCACCGCAAGCCAAAACGATCTTCTTCATAGGTAATGTCTCCCTTCATGGTTTACTTTAGGTAAGTGTACCGCAGCGAGCGATGGCACTCGGCCTCGATGAGCTTTTATGCCAGTTTGCTTGCGCGCTGCGTATAATACATCTAGTACGTGTTGTCATACCGCTCGCTTTATGAGCGACTAAGGACCCTAATATGCCCGATTCCCGCACACTCTGGACCGCCGTCGTTATCATCTGCATCGCCGTGTCGGTGTTCTTTAGCGTCAAAAAACGCACCACGTTCAAGCGTCTGCAGCAGTTGATGGCCGCCAAGCAGTGGGACGAGTTCGATCGTTTGCTCGACGGCAAACTCACCAGCATGCTGTACCCGCGCTACAACCGCGATTACCTGCGTCTGAACTCCTATCTGCTGCGCGAGGACCACGAGCGCGCCAGCGAGATGTTCGACCTGCTGCTGGGTCTCAACCTCCCCAAGATGCAGCGCGTCGACTTGGTGATTAAGGCCTTTAACTACTACGTTGGCCAGGAGGACCGCAAAAAGTCCAAGGAACTGTTGCACGAGATCAAGGGTTTTGAGGGCGGTCAAGCCGAGGCGGTTGCACACGAGTGTCAGCTGATGTACGACACGATGATCCTCAAGCGCCACAACGACATTCCCGAGCTGGAGCGCATGCTCGAGGAGGCCGGCGACGACCCGGTCAAGCGCTGCCGCCTGGAGTACCTGCTGGCCCTGCAATACCAGAACAAGGGCGACGAAGCCAAGTTCCAGGAGTTCCTGGAGAAGTCGGGCCAACACTCGATGGCCGTCAACGCGTAACGGACGGCTTGTGCTAGACTTCTAGTCTCACGGGGGCGTGGCGGAATTGGCATACGCAGGAGACTTAAAATCTCTCGCCGCAAGGATTGTGGGTTCGAGTCCCACCGCCCCTACCATGTATTGTTTACGAGCTCGTGTCCCCAAGGGATGCGGGCTCGTTTCTTTTAGATGCCGGTGGGACTCTAAGTTGCGGTGGAATAGATCCTGTTTATACCGTTTACCAGCTTATTTAGGAACTATTTCACCGCAACTCAGAGGAAGACGGTTAAAGAGCACTCAGGCTCGGGATCCAGCCGATGGTGGGGATTGTGCCGTCGAGAATC
Source organism: uncultured Collinsella sp. (assembly GCA_902492935.1). GTDB lineage: Bacteria > Actinomycetota > Coriobacteriia > Coriobacteriales > Coriobacteriaceae > Collinsella. The sequence continues at coordinate 72,385 of CABUNJ010000008.1, forward strand.
TCGTTGATGGTGGCGGCCATGCCGGCGAGCAGGCTGTTCTCGCTTACGGTGAGCGCGTTGTAGCCGCCAGCTCGCATGAGCTCGCGGACAACCACGGCGCCGGCAAGAATCACGCCCGCGCGCTTGGGCTGCACGCCCGGCAGTGCGGCGATGCCCTCCACGTCCAGCGCGGACATGCGCTCTATAGCGGCAGAAATCTGCTCCATCGAAAGCTCGTGCAGGTGTACAAAGCTCGAGTCGTACGGCTCCAGCTCGTGGACCAGTGCCACGAGCGTGGTGACGGTGCCGCCCACGGCAACCAGGCGCTCGGCGCGCTCAAAGTCGCTGGGCAAGCCCTCAAAATAGGCAGCGAACTGCTCGCCCGCCCAGTCGGCGGCGGCAGCGAGCTCACCGTCCACAGGCGGCAGGGGCGAGAAGAAGCGCTCCGTTACGCGACGGCAACCAATGTCCAGCGAGCGCGTCCCCTCCAGTGCGAAGACCCCGCGCTCCGGAGCGTACACGCCCGTCGCGAGCTCCGTGGACCCGCCGCCCGAATCGGCGACGATGATGCGCTCGCCGGCAAAGTCGTGCGCCACGCCAAAAAACGTCAGGCGCGCCTCGACCTCACCCGGAATCACCTGCGGTTCGAGCCCGAACTCGCGCAGGCCATCCAGCAGTAGCGCAGCATTGGACGCATCGCGCGCGGCACTCGTGCACGTGGTGCAGATGCACGCGGCCCCAAAGTCGCGTGCCTCGGCCACGAACATGCGGCACGCGGCGAGCACGCGCTCCACAGCCGCCTCGCAAAAGCGGCCCGTCGCATCCACGCCCTCGCCCAGGTCGGTAATCTCGGTATGCTTGGACGACTCCACGATCGCCCCGGCCTCGACCTGCGCCAACACCAGTCGCGACGATACCGTTCCCAGGTCGATCGCCGCCACCTTATATCGTTTGCAATTCGTCATTGCGGGCTCCCCTCCGGGCGCTACTCGCCGTTGGACACGACCGTCTGGCCCTCGACGCCGTTAAAGCCAAACAGCATATCGAGCGTCTGGATGTACCACGGCACGTCCTTGCCGACTTCCTCAATCTCCTTGGCCACTTCGCTGGCCTTTTTGGCGTTTGAGGACTTTTTGCTCGACGACGAATCCGAATCGTCGTCCAGACCCAGCACGTCAATCTTGGTCTCGCCGGGCATTACCAGGCCCAAGTCCTCAGTCGCCGCGTCTTTAATACCCTCCTCCGAGAGCAGCTTGTCAACGCTTTTTTGCAGCTCGTCGTTATATTGCTGGCGAATCTCGACCTGCTTGGCCAAAATGTCGCTCGAGCGCTTGGCAACGTACAGGTCACGCACAGGAAAATACAGGCTCACGAGCACCAGGGCGACGACGATACCGATGAACAGCCCGCGCTGGGGTCCATGGGTAAAGTCATAGATTGCCTTGACCACCGCGTTGTCGTTGGCGTAGTGCATAAAGTCCGAGCCCGAAAGACGACTTGAGGGCCTGCTCGACCTGTCGTGCGTCTGAGCCGAGGAGCGCGATGCATGCGCCGAGCGCGACGGACGCACCTGGCGATCTGCCGAGGTATTCATTTGAGCACTGGGGCGCGAGGCACTTGTCGGGCGCTGCGCCGAGCGGTCGGCGCCGGCATAGCTGGGCCCGCCAAGCTGAACCGTGCGCGCGCGACGGGACGACGGCTCACGCGAACCGGCGGAATAGTACCTGTTGTCGTAAATCTGATCCATGTGCGCCTTGTGCGGTTGAGGTTTGTTTGCGCTAAGTATTCTAGTTATAGCACGAGCGCGCACAACGCCTTCGGCAGCCTTTGCTCGACATAAAAAAGGCGCTGAGCCACACGGCCCAGCGCCCAATGACAGCAAGCAGAAGTAAGGCGGGCCCGAGTCAACCCCGCCCCGCGAGCACCACTTGCCTTAGCGAATGTTGTAGAACGCGGCCTTGCCGGCGTAGCGCGCGCTGCCCTTAAGCTCGTCCTCGATACGGATGAGCTGGTTGTACTTGGCGATGCGGTCGCTGCGGCACGGGGCGCCCGACTTGATCTGGCCGGCGTTGACGCCCACGACCAGGTCGGCGATCGTGGAGTCCTCAGTCTCGCCGGAGCGGTGGCTCACGATGCAAGCATAGCCGGCCTCCTTGGCGGTCTCGATGGCCTCGAGCGATTCGGTGAGCGTGCCGATCTGGTTGACCTTGACCAGGATCGCGTTGGCAGCGCCCAGCTCGATACCCTTCTTGAGGCGCTCGGTGTTGGTGACGAACAGGTCGTCGCCCACCAGCTGCACCTTGTTGCCAATGCGACGGGTGAGCTCAACCCAGCCGTCCCAATCCTCCTCGGCCATGCCGTCCTCGATGGAGATGATGGGATAGGTGTCGACGAGCTTCTCCCAGTAATCGACCATCTGGGCGCTCGTGTACTCCACGCCCTCGCCCTTGAGCTCGTACATACCGGTCTCGGCGTTGTAGAACTCGGTGGACGCCGGGTCCATGGCGTACATGAAGTCGACGCCGGGCTTAAAGCCGGCCTTCTCGACGGCCTTGGTGATGTACTCGAACGGCTCAGCATTGGTCTTGAGGTTGGGCGCGAAGCCACCCTCGTCGCCCACGCCGCCGCCAAGGCCGGCCTCGTGCAACACGCCCTTGAGGGTGTGATAGACCTCGGCGCACCAGCGCAAGCCCTCGGCAAAGCTCGGGGCGCCCACCGGCATGATCATGAACTCCTGGAAGTCCACGTTGTTGTCGGCATGCACGCCGCCGTTGAGGATGTTCATCATGGGCGTGGGCAGCAGGTGGGCGTTGACGCCGCCCAGGTACTGGTACAGCGACAGGCCCGCCGACTCGGCAGCGGCGCGGGCGACGGCCAGCGACACGCCTAGGATGGCGTTGGCGCCGAGCTTGGTCTTGTTGAGAGTACCGTCCGCGGCGATCAGCGCGGCATCGACGGCGCGCTGGTCGAAGGCATCGAGACCCACGACGGCATCGGCGCACTCGTTGTTGACATGCTCGACGGCCTGCGAAACGCCCTTGCCCAGGTAGCGACCCTTGTCGCCATCGCGCAGCTCACATGCCTCAAAGGCGCCGGTCGAAGCGCCCGAAGGCACCATCGCGCGACCGAAGCTACCGTCCTCGAGCACGACCTCGACCTCGACGGTGGGGTTGCCGCGGCTGTCAAGCACCTCACGACCGTAGACGTCCAAAATGTCACTCATGTTGTCTCCCTCTCACTTGGAAACGTAGTTGATGCAAGCGACTGGCCGACTGTGCACCGTCGGTGCGTCTCCGTAAGTTAGCCTTGTCGCACTTTTTGCATTATGCCCTAAGTTAGCCGAGGGATACACTTGTTTTTCGAAAAATTTAGCGGGAACGATGAGGCGTGTCAGCCCGTCGTTCCCGCAGTCTTACTCCCCTGCCTTTGCTGCGTCCCACAGGTCGTTGAGCCCATGGGTCGAAAGCTCGGCAAGATCAACGTGGGCATCGGCCGCCATCTGTTCCATCGCAGCCCAGCGACGGCGAAACTTGGCCGTGCTCGCGCGCAGGGCGCTCTCGGCGTCGATACCCTCCTTGCGCGCGACGTTGACCAGGGCAAAGAGCAGATCGCCAAACTCCATTTCGCGCTCGGGCGAGCCAGGGGCCTCGGCCTCAAACTCGGCACGCTCCTCGGCAACCTCGTCCCACACGTCCTGGACCGTCTCCCACTCAAAGCCTACGGCGGCCGCCTTGCGTGACACCTTCTGCGCCTGCATCAACGCCGGCAGATGCGTGGGCACGCCATCGAGCAGACCCTCGGGCGCGGCCTCGCCCGCCGCCACGGCCTTGTCCTTGGCGGCTTTCTCGGCAAGCTTGACCTCGTCCCAAATCTTGAGCACCTCGTCGGAGCTCTCGGCATCCGCATCGCCAAACACGTGCGGGTGGCGGCGAATGAGCTTGGCGTCGATATCGCGCGCCACGTCGGCCAGCGTAAACTCGCCGGCGTCGGCAGCAATCTGCGCATGCAGCACGACCTGCATGAGCACGTCACCCAGTTCCTCGCGCAGGTGAACCGCGTCGTCCGCCTCGATGCAGTCGAGCGCCTCGTAGGCCTCCTCGATCATGTTCTTGCCGATGCTGCGGTGCGTCTGCTCGCGGTCCCACGGGCAGCCATCGGGCTGACGCAGACGCCAGATGGTCTGCACCAGATGCTGCAGCTCGGCCGACGCGTCTATCAGCGTGGGCAGATCGCGCGAACCCTCGGCATTTTGCTGAGCCATATGCTGCGCCATGGTTAGTCCTCCTCCAGGATCACGTGGCGGAACGCGCCGCCCTCGTAGATGCCGTAGCTGTGCGAGCCGTCCTTGGGGATGCTCACGCTGCCGGGGTTGAAGAGCCACAGGCCCGGGTGCGCGGCGCTTTCCTCGTTGACCTTGATGTGCGTGTGGCCGTAGACGAGCGCGGAGCCCTCGGGCAGCGCGGGCGCGTGGTCGACGCTGTTGTGCATGCCGGCGCCAAAGACATGGCCGTGCGTCAGGAACAGCTCGCGGCCGGTCTCGTCAAACAGCGTGGCGTAGTCGGCCATGACGGGGAAGTCGAGGACCATCTGGTCGACCTCAGCGTCGCAGTTGCCGCGCACCGCGATGATGCGGTCGGCTAGGGCGTTGAGCAGCGGAATCACGCGCTTGGGAGCATAGTCGCGCGGCAGGTCGTTGCGCGGACCGTGATAAAGCAGGTCGCCCAGCAGGACGATGCGGTCGGGCTGCTCGGACTCAATGGCGGCGCAGAGGCGCTCGGTCCAGTATGCCGAGCCGTGGATGTCGGAAGCGATGAGGTATTTCATGGTGGTCCTTTCGGTGAGGTTGATGGGGTGGGTGTGGCGCGTCGCCGACCGTGTCACTCAAATTGCAGAGCCGCGGCTTGTGCTGCCTGCATCACGCGCTGGAGCGGCACACCGTGCTCGCGGGCAAGGCGGGCGCAGTCCTCGTACTCGGGCGCTGCACGCTCGCTGCCGTCGGGCAGGGTGGCCACCTTGACGGACACCTCGCCCCATGGCGTCGTCACCTGCTCAAAGCGGCGTGGCAGGCAAACGCGTTCCATGACCTGGCGACGGATGCCATTGGTCGTGGTTTCCAAAAAGATGATCGTCTGCAGGCGCTCGATGTCCTCGTGGGCGCAGATTACCTGCAGCTGCCAGCCGGGGCGGCCTTTCTTGCAATAGACGGGCAGCCAGTGCACCTCGCGCGCACCCGCCTCGCGCAGGCGGTCGGCGGCGTAGGCAAGCACCTCGGGCGACGCGTCATCGATATCGCATTCCAGCTTGACGATAGTCTCGGGCGCATCGGTCTCGCGGGACAGCGGGGATGTGCTATCGCATTGCATACGGTCCGGATCCTTTCCGCACGGGCTCGTTTTGTTCACCCAAACGCTAGCACATCGCAGGCGGTGCAGGGGCGACGTCATGGGATAGGTGCGACTTTTGCTGGGCGCAAGTGCTGGCGCGCTCCAACGCCGGCCCGCTTCACTCAAACGTGTACGTCAGCCTCCAAACATGTCATTTTTTGCAGCTTTTGGAGGCTGATGTACATGTTTTGAGAGCGCAAGCGAGGCCGCACCGCGCGTCGCGCAGCCTTTCCAATCGATTTCGACCCCCCGCGTGCCCGGCGTGTTGAGAGCTGCGCCATTACAATGAAGCGGATTCGCTTGACGCAAAGGAGCCGCCATGTCTGCTTGCCCGCTGATCGATTGCCATACCCACACCTCGTTTTCGGACGGGCACGCCTCGTTTGAGGACAACGTCCGCGCCGCTGCTGCGGCCGGTTGCCGCGTCATGGTCTCGACCGATCACCTTACCCTGCCCGCCAGCATGGATTCCAATTGCGAGGTACAGGTTGTCGAGAGCGACCTGACGGCGCATCGACTGGCATTTGAGGACGCCCGCAAGCTTGCCGCGCAGATCGCGCCGGATCTCGAGCTTATCTATGGCTTTGAATGCGATTGGTACGAAGGCTGCAAGCCTTTGGTTGAGCGCTGGTCCGAAGGCGCCGTGGTACGCCTGGGCAGCGTGCACTGGATTGGCAACCCCGGCGATATCATGGCCGGTGCCGCGGGTACGGCGGGAACGGAAAACGTCGCTCGCCCCGATACACCCGATTCCCTTTGCGGTTGGATCGACGACGACACCGACCTGCACGTTTGGGAAAACCTGGGCGTGCGCGGCGTGTGGAAGCGCTATGTCGATGACTGGTGCCGCGCCTGCGAGAGCCCGCTTAACTTTGATGTGATGGCTCATCCCGACCTGGTCATGCGCTTTTCGAAGGAAGGCTTTGCGCCCGATTTTGACCCCGCGCCGTTCTGGGGGCAGATGGCAGAATGCGCACACGACACGAATCGGCGCGTTGAGGTCTCGACTGCCGCGCCGCGCAAGGGGCTCGACGACTACTACCCCGCGACCGGCCTCTTGCGCTGCTTTGCCCATGCCGAGGTGCCCATTACCTTTGGCTCGGACGCACACCGCGCCTGCGACATCTGCTGGAACATCCGCGAGGCCCAGGCGCACGCCTACGACTGTGGCTATCGAACCTTCGACATCCCCCACGCCACCGGCGAATGGGAATCCACACCCCTCGCCTAACTAGTCGTTTAAGAACGTCCCCAATGACTAGTGACGGCGAGCGTTGAGTTCGCCGGCAAGCTCGTCGAGGGTGATACCGTAGCGCTCAAGGGTTACGAGCAGGTGGTAGATCAGGTCACCGGCCTCGTAGCGGATGTGATCGTGATCGTTATCCTTGCAGGCCATGATCACCTCGCTCGACTCCTCGGCAAGCTTCTTGAGCAGCTCATCCTCGACGTCGGTCAGCAAACGAGCGGTATAGCTCTCCTGCGGCGATGCTTCACGACGACCGTGAATCACCTCGGCCAGGCCCGTCAGCGTCTCACCGATATTTCCATCCTGAACGTTTGCGGTGCGCACACCCATAGTTCAATCCTTTCTGGTGGCCGAGCGTCTAATCGAGCGCCCGCCCTACGCGAGTTTCTTAAAGAAGCAGGTACGGTTGCCGGTATGGCAGGCCGGACCCGGCGAGTCGACCTTGACCAGCAGCGTATCGCTATCGCAGTCGGCCCAGAGCTCCTTGACCACTTGCATATTGCCGCTCGTCGCGCCCTTGTTCCAGAGCTCCTGGCGACTGCGGCTCCAAAACCACGTGGTACCGGTCTTGAGCGTCAGCCCCACCGATTCCTCGTTCATCCAAGCAACCATAAGCACCTCGCCGGTGTCATATTGCTGAACCACACAAGGAATCAATCCTTTGGCGTCGTATTTAAGATCCGCTGGAGTAGTAATTTCTCTCATTTCAATTCCCCAATTTAAACATCGCCGGTCGGCGAGGGTTGTCCAGGTGCCCGAGATTCCGAGCGACAAGCCCGACGACGCGTACTTAAGTACGCGAGGAGGGTTGGAGCCGGAAGGTCGGGTGCCTGGACAAGCCGCAGCATTAGAAGTCCAATCTCACAGGAATGCCCTGTGAGGCCATATACTCTTTGACTTCGCGAATGCTGAAGGTTCCAAAGTGAAAGACGCTCGCCGCCAGTACGGCATCGGCCTCGCCCTCGATCACGCCCTCGGCAAAATGCTCGAGCGTACCCACGCCGCCGCTCGCAATAACGGGAATCGGCACCGCGCGCGCCACGGCGCGGGTGAGCGCCAGGTCAAAGCCGGCCTTGGTGCCGTCGCGATCCATGCTGGTCAGTAGGATCTCGCCGGCACCGCGACGAGCCGCCTCCTCGGCCCACGCCACCGCGTCGATACCCGTGGCGTTGCGGCCGCCCGCGGTAAAGACCTCCCACTTGTCGGCTCCAGATGCGCCGGGCAAACCGACGCGCTTGGCATCGATTGCCACGACCACGGCCTGGCTGCCAAACGCCGCGGCAGCCTGGCTAATCAACGACGGGTCGCGCACGGCCGCCGAGTTGAGCGACACCTTGTCGGCACCGGCGGCAACCATGGTGCGCATGCCTGCCAGGTCGCGAAAGCCGCCGCCCACGGTATAGGGAATGGACAGCTCCTCGGCTGCATGCGCCGCCATCTCGATAGTCGTCGCACGGTTGTCGCTCGTGGCGGTAATGTCCAAGAAGACGACCTCGTCCGCACCCTCGCGGTCGTAGGCGCGTGCCAGCTCCACCGGATCGCCCGCATCGCGCAAGCTCACAAAGTTGACGCCCTTGACCACACGGCCGTCCTTGACGTCCAAGCAGGGAATCACGCGTTTGGTAAGCATGGGCTACTCCTCCCCTCGGACGGCGTCCAGCGCCTGGGTCAGCGTAAAGTTGCCCTCGTAGAGTGCGCGACCGGTAATGGCACCTTCAATCGCGCCCTCACCCACTGCGGCCAGCGCACGGATGTCGTCGAGCGTCGAGATGCCGCCCGATGCCACGACGGGAAAGCCCGCGACCTCGGCCACATGGCGATACGCCGCCACATCGATGCCCGTCTGCATGCCATCGCGCGCAATGTCGGTATACACCAGATGCTTAAAACCCAGCTCGGAAAGCTGCGCCACGGCGTCGTCGAGCGCCACGCCCGCGCCGTCACGCCAGCCGTTCACCTTGACCTGGCCGTCGCGTGCGGCAATATCTGCCACCAACAGCTCGCCAAAGCCTTGGGCCGCCACCTCGGCAAAACCCGGCTCGGTCACGAGCACCGTGCCTAGTGCGATGCGGCGCGCACCGTAGCCGGCCAACTCGTCGATGCGCGCGAGCGAGCGGACGCCGCCGCCCACGTCCACGGACAGACCGTCGACGCCGCAGATGGCCTTAATCGCCGCCGAGTTGGCAGCGCATGTGTCCTTGTCCTCGCCAAAGGCAGCGGACAGGTCGACGACGTGCACCCAGCTTGCGCCCTGCTCGGCAAACGAGCGGGCGACGGCCACGGGGTCGTCGGAATATACCTTGCAGCGGCTGCGGTCGCCGCGCTCCAGGCGCACGACCTTGCCGCCGATCAGATCGATTGCGGGAAACAGGATCATCGGCCAGCCTCCTCGACGATGTTGACGAAGTTCTTAAGAATGCGCTGACCCAGCGCGGAGGATTTCTCGGGATGGAACTGGCAGCCCCACACGTTGCCATGGCGCACGATGCACGGGAAGCTCCGCGTATAGTGCGTGCGCGCCAGCACATCAGCGGCATCGGCGTCATCGGCTACCGCATAGCTGTGGGTGAAGTACATGTTGGCACCCTCGGCAAAATCGGCAAGCAGCGGATCGGCCGCACCGGCGGGCGTCATGTGTACCTGGTCCCAGCCCACGTGCGGCACCTTCAGGCGGCTCGACTCCAGGCGCGTGCACGAGCCGCGCATAATACCCAGGCCATCGACCCAAGGACCGCCAGCCCGCTCGGAGGCGTTGCCGTCGGCGACCGCGCCCTCGTCCGCAGGCACGCCCTCGTTGCCGCGCTCAAAAAACAGCTGAAGGCCCAGGCAGATGCCGAGCAGCGGAGTTCCAGCGGCAACGGCATCGAGCACGGCCGCCTCCTCGCCGCTCTGGCGCATAAAGGCGATCGCGTCATAAAACGCGCCCACGCCCGGGATGACCAGGCCGTCGGCGCGGCGGATCTGCTCCGGATCGTCCGACGTGCAGGCGGCGGCACCGGCGCGCGCAAGCCCGCGCGCAACGCTCGACAAGTTGCCCTTGTGGTAGTCGACCACCACGATTTTCGGTTCGCCCACGCGACCCTCCTCTTCTCATCATCCAAAACCACCACAAAGGGGACAGGCACCTTTGTGGTGGTTTGTGCGATCCGTCAGCTACAGCGAGCCCTTGGTGCTGGGGATGCCCTGCACGCGGGGATCGAGCTCGCAGGCGTGGCGCATCGTGCGGCCCACGGCCTTAAAGGCGGCCTCGATAATGTGATGCGAGTTGCCGCCCGCCAGCTCGCGCACGTGCAGCGTAAGTTTGGCATCGCGCGCAAAGGCATAGAAGAACTCGACAGCCAGCTCGGTATCGAAGCTGCCCACGCGCTCGGTCGGCACGGGCAGCTCGCAGTAGGCCTGGCCGCGACCCGAAATGTCCACGGCGGCCATCACGAGCGTCTCGTCCATGGCGATCGCCGCATCGGCAAAGCGCGTAATACCCGCTTTGTCGCCCAGCGCCCGGCAAAACGCCTCGCCCAGCACAATGCCCGTGTCCTCGACGGTATGGTGCGCATCGACTTCCACATCGCCTACCGCATGCACCGTCAAATCGAACAGGCCATGGCGGCCAAAGGCGTTGAGCATATGGTCGAAAAACGGCACGCCGGTCGAGATATCGCACGTACCGGTTCCATCCAGGTCGAGTTTGACGACAATGTCGGTCTCCCCCGTCTTGCGGGTCACCTCGGCATAACGGCCCATCTAGATCTCCTCCTTCACCAGCACGGCAAACGCAGCCAGTACCTCATCGTTTTCCTGCGGCGTGCCCACGGTAATGCGCAGACAGTCCGCAAGCCCCGGCGCATAGCTAAAGTCGCGCACCAAAATCGAATACTCGTCGCGTAGGCGCTCGCGCACGCGCGTGGCATGCGGCGTACGCACGAGCACAAAGTTCGCCGCGCTCGGCCATGCCTCCACGGGCAGGCCCTCGGTAGCCATCGCGCGCAGGGCGCACAGCTCGCGCTCGCGCTCGGATGCGACCTGTGCCACCACGGGCGTGTACGCATCGCGGGCACGCACGCAGGCAAGCGCCGCCGCCTGGCTCAGCACGTTGACCGAATAGATCTGGCGAATCGCCGCGAACACGTCGATGACCTCGGACGCCGCGATCACGTAGCCCAGACGCGTGCCGGCAGCGCCAAACGCCTTGGACAGCGTATGTAAAATCACCAGGTTGGGATGCTCGGCGATAAGGCCCTGCGCCGTGGTGGCCGCGCCAAACGAATCGTCGGCAAACTCAACGTAGGCCTCGTCGACCATCACCATGCCGGGGCACGCATCGCACAGCGCCGCGATAAAGTCGAGCGGCGCCACGTCGCCCGTGGGGTTATTGGGCGAGGTCACGATTGCCAGGTTGCACTCGGGCGCTGCCGCAAGCACGGCTGTCTGGTCGAGCTCAAAGGTCGCGGGGTCGCGCCACACGTCACGCACCTCGGTCTGGCAGAGCGACGCAAAGAACGCGTACTCGCTAAAGCACGGCGGGCAGTTGAGCAGGGTCCGTCCCACGCCGCCAAACGCCAACAGGTAGTTATAGAGCAGCTCGTCGCCGCCGTTTCCCACGCAGACATTCTCGCGCGCCACGCCATGCCAGGCAGCAAGCTCGTCGCGCAGGTCGTTCGACATGGGATCGGGATAGCGATTGAGCGGTGTGGCAGCCAGGGCAGCGTCGACCGCCTCGCGCACGCCGGTCGGCACGGGATAGGTGTTCTCGTTGGCCGAAAGGTTGATGCGCGTAGGCGTAAAGTTGGGATCGTAGGGCTCAATACCGGCCAGGTAAGGCTGGACGAGCTCCTTCATGTGGGGCGTCAGCTCGGCCATATTAGGCCTCCTTACCAGTCGCGCCAACGCCATCCGCGCCCGCAGCCGCCAGGTCAACGCCCTCGGCAACCGTCGCCACGGCGTCGCCCGGCCAGGCGACCTTGGTCAGGTCGGCCGCGGCGAGTGACTCGGCACTCACGGCATCCTCGCCCTGCTCCAACACGCGGCGGCGCAGTGCGGCCGAAAGCGCGTGTGCCCACAGACCCTCGGCCTCGGCCAGGCGCTGCGTAGCGGGAGCGTCGGAGAGCAGGCCCTCGGGCGTATAGCAAATGACACTCGAGCGCTTGACGAACTCCTCCACCGAAAGCGGGTTGGAGAACATGGCCGTACCGCCGGTCGGCAGCGTGTGATTGGGGCCGGCAACGTAATCGCCGAGCGGCTCGGAGCTCCAAGCGCCCACAAAGATGGCGCCGGCGTTGCGAATGCCGCCGAGCAGGCCCATCGCGTCCTTGCAGTGCAGCTCAAGGTGCTCGGGCGCCACGGTGTTCACCGCTTCGACGGCGGCAGCCATGTCGGCGGCCACCACGATGGTGCCCTCATTGTCGAGTGAGGCGCGCGTGATCTCGGCGCGTGGCGACTGCGCGACCAGAATATCGATACCCGCCTCGACCTCGTGCGCAAACTGCTCGTCGCAGGTCACCAGATAGCAGGCCGCCAGCGGATCGTGCTCGGCCTGGGCCATCAGGTCGGCCGCGACCACCATGGGCTTGGCCGTGGCGTCGGCCAGCACGCAGACCTCGGAGGGGCCAGCGACCATATCGATACCCACGTCACCCGAGACAATCTGTTTGGCAGCGGCGACAAAGGCGTTGCCCGGGCCGGTAATCTTGTCGACGCGCGGAATGGTCTCGGTACCGTACGCCAGTGCGGCCACGGCCTGGGCGCCGCCCACCATATAGATCTCGTCCACGCCGCCGAGCTTTGCCGCGGCGAGCGTGTAGGGGCTGATCAGGCCGTCCTTTTGCGGCGGGGTCACCATGACCACGCGTTTGACGCCGGCCACCTTGGCGGGAATGGCGTTCATAAGCACGGTGGAGGGATACTGCGCGCGACCGCCCGGCACATAGATGCCGGCCGCCGCGAGCGGGGTCACCTTAACGCCGAGCATCGTGCCGTCCGGGCGCGTAGTAAACCAGCTCTGTTCGACCTCGCGCTGGTGGAACTCGCGAATCTGGCGTGCAGCCTTTTCGAGCGCCGCGACAAAGGCGGGGTCAAGGCCTTCGAGCGCGGCATCAATCTGCTCTTGCGGCAAACGGAAGCTCTGCAGCTCAACGCCGTCAAAACGCTGGCAGTAATCGCGGACCGCGGCATCACCATTGGCACGCACGTTGGCCACGATATCGCGGGCGGCGTCGACGATGTTTTGCGGCAGCACACCCTTACGGTTGAGCTGGTTGGTAACGAGGCGCTCACCGGGAGCAAGCTTGATGGTCTTCATATCGGTATCCCCTATCGGTCGAGGTTTTGTTCGAAAAACGAGAGACCGGGCGGCGGTGCCAATCAGCCCGCAGCCCGGACGTTGGGGCGCCCGTACGTGCTCGCGCTATTGTGCCGAGCCCGCAACGGGTTCAAAATGCCTGTCCTTCACGGCTGCCGCCAAGCGATCTGCCAGATTGCGTACGCGCGGATCCAGACGTGCGGCACCCGGATTGACAAAGAAGCGGGCCGTGCAGTCCATAATGCGGCCGGTGATGACCAGGTCGTTATCGCGCAGCGTGGCGCCCGTGGCGGTAATGTCCACGATACGGTCGGTCATACCGACGATGGGGCCCAGCTCGATGTTACCGTGCAGCGAAACGATATCGGCATTCACGCCGCGCTCGGCATACCAAGCGCTCGCGATGCGCGGGTACTTGGTGGCCACGCGAAGCGACCCGCGGCGGGCATAGCTGCGCTCGGCCTGGCCGGCGCGCCACGCGGGCTCTGCCTCGATAAACGTGCACAGGCCGTAGCCCAGATCGACCAGCTGCAGCAGGTTGAGGTCTGCCTCGATAAGCGAATCCCAGCCGCAGATGCCGCAATCGGCACCACCGCAGCCCACAAAGGCGGGCGCATCGCTGGGGCGCACAATGACAAACTCGATATCGCCGACCGTGCCCTCACCAGCGTGTGTGTCGCGGCCGCGCACGATGAGGTGACGACCGGGATCGCGCAGCTCCGAGACATCCAAGCCCGCGGCCTCGAGCACGTCGAGCGTGTCGGCCTTGAGCGAGCCCTTGGGCACGGCAATGCGCAGCGGACCCTCGGTGCCGCGGCCCACGGCATGGTCACCATCGGAAGCAGCGTCCTCGGCCGAGGTGCGCGCGGCCTCCAGACGCTCGAGCGAAAAGGCGAAGCCTGCCGCCGGCACCTCGATGCCGTCGCCAAATGCGCCGGTAAAGATGGAGTCGTAGCGTCCGCCCGAACCGACCGGATCGGGCAGGCCGCCGGCATAGGCCTTAAAGACCAGGCCCGTGTAGTAATCAAACGAGTTCATGATGGAGAAGTCGAAGGACAGCACCTGGGCGTCCTCGGGAGCCAGGCCCTCGACCAGGGCGCGCAGCTCGCGCGTGAGCGGCGCGACAATGCCCGCCGCCGTCAGCAGCGCGTCGACGCGGTCGAGTACCTCGGCGCCGCCGTGCAAGCGCGGCAGCTCGCTAATGGCAGCCTTGACGGCCTCGGGCTCGGCGCTTGCCGCCACACGGGCATCGAGGCCCACAAAGTCGTTGGCGTGCACGCAACGCAATGCCTCGGCAGCCAGTTCGCGATCCCCACAGGCCGCGAGCAGCTCCTTAAACGGACGCACGCTACCTGCGATAATGCGCGCATCGGGCAGTGCCAGCTTGCGCACGGCCTCGGCCACCAGCGAGACGATCTCGACATCGCCCGTGGTATCGCCCGCACCGATAAGCTCAAAGCCCAGCTGCGTAAACTGACGCGAGCCACCGGCATTGCGCTGACACTCGCGGACCACCGGCGCCTCATAGCGCAGGCGCAGCGGCAGATCGGCCGCGCGCATGCGAGTCGAAACCAGGCGAACGATCGGCAGCGTGTTGTCGGGACGGACCACCAGCAGGCGACCGTCGTCATCAAAAAGCTTGAACGGCGTGTCCGCGATGCGGCCGCCTTCCTCGAGCGAACCCTTGTCCTCGAGCAGCGGCGTCTCGACCGGCAGGTAATGATGCTCCCTAAAGCAGCCCTTCACCGCACATGCAATCTCCTCGCGCGCCTGAGCCTCCTCGGGCAATATGTCCCGGAATCCCCACGGTGTGGCCGTCATCTGGTGAGCCTCCTCATGCTGTGTTTCATATAGAACAGAAGACCGGCATAGCTCCGCCGGTCTTCTGGGTACTTTAGCATACTAGAGTGTTTGCGGGGAAAATCCATCGCAGCCGCTCACGCCGTATTCATTTG
>CABUNJ010000009.1 GCA_902492935.1 uncultured Collinsella sp.
GCCCGCTGAGCTGGGCCTATGCCGGAATCTCTCCCACAGAAACCACCGAAGAGCCAAAAAAAGCGGCTGCCGACGCGCCTGGAACGACTTGGGACCGCGGCCAGCAGCACGCAGACCACCGCAAACAGGCCAAGAATTACAAGCGTTTGGATGCCAGTGCGGGCAGACAGCAGCACCGACATGGCGAGCACGGGACCGAGCTCACCCCAGGTGCCATACGCGAGAATCGAGTCGCCCACGCGCGTGCCGGTGAGCGAGCGCTCGCGCATAATGGGCACGAGCGTTCCGAGCGCCGTAGAAGTGAGGGCAAGCGTCACGGCGATACCGTCGAAATGACTGACCGAGAACCACGGGGTAAAGCGCACGGCAAGCCAGGCGATACCAAACGTGACGACCCACGTCGCCAAGCCGTAGCGTCCCTCAACGCCCGTGATGCTCTTGGGGTCGATCTCAAAGCCGGCAAGCAGGAACAAGAAGGCCAGACCGAGCTCGGACACAAGCGAGACCTCGGCATCTACATGGATGACGCCGAGCATATGGGGTCCCAGCACCGCACCGAACACGAGCAAAAAGACCGTCTCGGGAATGGGTTTTCCGGGAATCGCCGAGGCGATGAAGGGGCTTGCAAAGGCCACGAGCGCGATGATGGCGAGTGAAACGAATGCCATGTGATGCCTTTCTCTTGTTTGCGCTTCACTGTAGCACCCTCGCCGTCCTCAACGCGCCGCGAGCTGTCGTATCATAGTGAGGTTTACAAACATGTGGCTCAAGGCGACCGCAGGGCAGACCCCGCAAACCGACCGCTGCCGCATACCGTACCGTACGCCCAACCGATCAGGAAGGCAGGAACCAATGGTCTCTCGTATCTACGTGGAGAAGAAACCCGGGTTCGACGTCGAGGCTCAGCAGCTCAAGGGCGAGCTGACCGAAATTCTCGGCATCAAGGGCATCGAGGCCCTGAGGATCATCAACCGCTACGACGTCGAGGGCATCGACGAGGAGCTTTTCCGCTCCTGCGTGCCGACCGTCTTTAGCGAGCCCCAGGTCGATGTGACCTACGACGAGCTCCCCGCAAGCGATGGCGCCGTCTTTGCCGTCGAATTCCTGCCTGGCCAGTTTGACCAGCGCGCCGACTCCGCCAGCGAGTGCGTGCAGCTCATCAGCCAGGGCGAGCGCCCTGCCGTGCGTTCTGCCAAGGTCTATATGATCTCGGGCGCTCTGGACGAGGCCGCCATCGAGGCCATCAAGCACTACGTGGTGAACCCCGTCGAGGCGCGCATCGCCTCGCTCGACCTGCCCGAAACGCTGTACATGGAGACCCCCGAGCCCCAGCCCGTCGAAGTGCTCGACGGTTTCCGCGAGCTCGACGAGGCCGGCCTTGCCGCCTTTATCGCCGATCGCAGCCTTGCCATGGACGAGGCGGACATCGCCTTCTGTCAGCAGTACTTCCGCGATGAGGACCGCGACCCCACCATCACCGAGATCCGCGTGATCGACACCTATTGGTCCGACCACTGCCGTCACACCACCTTCGGCACCGTCCTGGATAACGTGACGATCGACGACGCCGTGGTACAGCAGGCCTTCGACCGCTACATGGAGATGCGCCACGAGCTCGGTCGCGACGCCAAGCCCGTTTGCCTCATGGACATGGGCACCATCGGCGCCAAGTACCTCAAGAAGACCGGCGTCATGACCGATGTCGACGAATCCGAGGAGATCAACGCCTGCACCGTCAAGGTGAAAGTCGATGTCGATGGCGAGGACCAGGACTGGCTGTTTCTGTTTAAAAACGAGACCCACAATCACCCAACCGAGATCGAGCCCTTCGGCGGTGCCGCCACCTGCGTGGGCGGCGCTATCCGTGACCCGCTCTCGGGCCGCAGCTATGTGTACCAGGCTATGCGCGTCACCGGTGCCGGCGACCCCACCGTCCCGGTTTCCGAGACGCTCGAGGGCAAGCTGCCGCAGCGCAAGCTCGTGACCACTGCTGCCGCCGGCTACTCCAGCTACGGCAACCAGATCGGCCTTGCCACCGGTCAAGTCAACGAACTCTATCACCCCGGTTACGTGGCCAAGCGCATGGAAGTTGGCGCTGTCGTGGGCGCTACCCCGGCAAACCACGTGCGCCGCGAGTGCCCCGCCCCCACCGACAAGATCATCCTGCTGGGCGGCCGCACCGGCCGTGACGGCATCGGTGGCGCCACCGGCTCCTCCAAGACCCAGAACACCGAGTCCATCGAGGCCTCGGGTGCCGAGGTCCAGAAGGGCAACGCCCCGGTCGAGCGCAAGCTGCAGCGTCTGTTCCGCCGCGGCGATGCCTGCCGTCTGATCAAGCGCTGCAACGACTTTGGCGCCGGCGGCGTCTCGGTCGCCGTGGGCGAGCTTGCCGACGGCCTGTATGTCGACCTTGATACCGTAACCAAGAAGTACGACGGCCTGGACGGCACCGAGCTCGCCATTTCCGAGTCCCAGGAGCGCATGGCCTGCGCCGTCGCCGACGGTGACGTCGAGGAGTTCATGGGCTACGCCGCCGAGGAGAACCTGGAGGCAACCGTCATCGCCGAGGTTACCGCCGAGCCGCGCATGCGCATGGCCTGGAACGGCGTTGCCATCGTCGATCTGTCCCGCGAGTTCCTCAACTCCAACGGTGCGCCCAAGCACCAGGTCGCCCACGTCTGCGCCCGCAGCGTGTGGCAGCCCAGCTGGGCCGGTACCACGCTTGCCGAGCGCATGACTTCGCTCGTCACCGATCTTAACGTCGCCTCCAACAAGGGCCTTTCCGAGCGCTTTGACTCAACCATCGGTGCCGCGACCGTGCTCATGCCCTTTGGCGGCAAGACGCAGCTCACCCCGAGCTCTGCCATGGTCGCCAAGTTCCCCGTGGACGGCGAGACCACCACGGCGAGCGCCATGGCATGGGGCTTCAACCCCTATCTGATGGAAGCCGACCAGTTTGCGGGCGCCTACCTGTCCGTGGTCGAGTCCATTGCCAAACTCGTTGCCGCCGGCTTTGAGCACAAGCGCGCCTATCTCTCCTTCCAGGAATACTTTGAGCGCCTGCGCACCGAGGCCGAGCGTTGGGGCAAGCCCACGGCAGCCGTCCTGGGCGCCCTTATGGCCCAGGTCGACCTGGGTGCCGGCGCCATCGGCGGCAAGGACTCCATGAGCGGCTCGTTTGAGGACGAGGCCGGCGAGCTCAACGTTCCGCCGACCCTGATCAGCTTCGCTGTCGCCGTGGGCAAGGCGGCCCGCGCCGTCTCCCCCGAGTTCAAGGGCCTCACGCACCGCGTCGTCCGTATCGCCCCCGCCACCTATGGCGAGGACTACCGTCCCGATGCCCAGCAGCTGCTCGCCGCATTTGACGCCGTCGAGGCGCTCACCGCCACCGGCGACGCCCTGGCCGTCTCCACGCCCGGCTACGGCTGCGGCGCCGAGAGCCTCTTTAAGATGTGCGTCGGCAACCAGATCGGTATCGAGCTTGCCGAGGATGTGGACGTGGAGAGCCTCTTCACCCCGCTCTACGGTAGCTTTATCGTCGAGCTCGCCGAGGATGCCGAGCTGCCCGAGGTCGCCGACGGCGTTGTCGTCGAGCCCCTGGGCACCACCGTCGAGGGCTATGTCATCGACACCGGCTCCGAGGTCATCGAGCTCTCCGAGCTCCAGGAGGCCTGGGAGAGCGGCATCGAGAGCGTCTTTGCCTACCGCAGCGCCGGCGAGACCCCCGAGGTCGAGGCCATCGACTTCCGCGCCAAGGATATCCACGTGTACGGCGGCGCCAAGATCGCCCGCCCGCGCGTGATTATCCCCGTGTTCCCCGGCAACAACTGTGAATACGATAGCGCCCGTGCCTTCCGCGCCGCCGGCGCCGAGGCCGACACCTTCGTAATCAACAACCTCACGCCCGAGGCGGTCGCCGAGAGCACCCACGAGCTTGCCCGCCGCATTCGTGCAAGCCAGATTGTCATGATCCCCGGCGGCTTCTCGGGCGGCGACGAGCCCGACGGCTCCGCCAAGTTCATCACGGCGTTCTTCCGCGCTCCCGAGGTCACCGAGGCAGTCCGCGACCTGCTCAAGGCCCGCGATGGCCTGATGCTGGGCATCTGCAACGGCTTCCAGGCCCTGATCAAGCTCGGCCTGGTGCCCTACGGCGACATCGTCGACGCCACACCCGATGCGCCCACGTTGACGTTCAACACCATCGGTCGCCACCAGAGCCGTCTGGTGCGCACCCGTATCTCGTCCAACCTGTCTCCATGGCTGTCGCAGTGCAGCCTGGACGACCCCTACACCGTCGCCATCAGCCACGGCGAGGGCCGCTTTGTCGCCAATGACGAAGTGCTCGCCCAGCTGATCGCCAACGGCCAGGTCGCCACGCAGTACGTGGGCGAGGACGGCAAGCCGAGCATGGATCTTTCCGTCAACCCCAACGGCTCCGCACTCGCCATCGAGGGCATCACGAGCCCCGACGGCCGCGTCCTGGGCAAGATGGGCCATGCCGAGCGTCGCGGCGACAACCTGTACCGCAACGTGCCCGAGCATGTCCCCGGCGATAAGTTCATGCCGATCTTTGAGAGCGGCGTGGCCTACTTCGCTTAAACCTTTCCCATCGGGTACAATCCCTTCGGGTAACAACACCCGCCACCGACACATCCGGTGGCGGGTTCTTTTTTGCTTCGCGCATGTAGGAAGGACATCATGGAAAGCCGCAAGCCGTATCTCGCCACCCTGCCCGGACTCATCCTGGGCTGTCTTGTTTGCTGTGCACTCTGGGGATCGGCCTTTCCCTGTATCAAGATCGGCTACGTTCTCTTTGGTATCCCAGCGCACGATAGCGCTTCGCAGCTGCTCTTTGCAGGTTTACGCTTTACGCTTGCCGGCGCTCTGGTTATCGTTGGGATGAGCGCGGCTCAGCGCCGTCCACTCGTTCCGCAGGCTCGCGACATCAAGCCCATCTTTATCTTGTCGCTCTTCCAGACTATCGGGCAGTACTTCTTTTTCTATCTGGGCCTCTCGCGCGCCAGCGCCATGTCGAGCTCCATCATCGAGGCCAGCGCCAACTTCCTCGCAATCCTCTTTGCCGCCCTGGCATTTCACACCGAGAAGCTCAATACGGCCAAGGTGCTTGGCTGCGCGTTGGGCTTTACAGGCGTCGCGCTCGTCAACCTTTCGGGCGCGGATGGCACCTTTGGCTTCACGCTCGATGGCGAGGGCTTTATCCTAGCCTCCACCGTCGCGGGTGCCCTTTCGACCTGCCTGATTGGCATCTTCTCGCGCGAGCACGACGGCGTCTTGCTTGCCGGGTGGCAGTTCTTGGTCGGTGGCGTGGTCCTTACCGCCATCGGGTTTTTGATGGGCGGCACGTTGTCCCCCACCGAAATCGCCCCCGCCATCGCGCTCATCATTTATATGGCGCTCATTTCCGCCGTCGCGTACTCGCTGTGGTCCCGCCTGCTCGCCGTCAACCCCGTTAGCCGCGTCTCGGTCTTTGGGTTTATGAATCCGGTCTTTGGTGTGGTGCTGAGCGCACTGCTGCTTGGCGAGAGCGCCAGCACGAGCCCCGTTACCGTTATCGTTGCCCTGTTCTTGGTCTGCAGCGGCATCATCATCGTCAACAGGCCCAAAAAGGCCTAACGAACTGCCCTTATTTAACAGAGGGGATTCACATACTTTGGCTTAATGGAGTACATCGGCGAGCCGGGGACCGCCACGCACGCCAGCGTTCGCCCCTTTTCCTAGCGTATCTGAACGCCGGCTTTCTTTTTCTCGGCCTTGACGCGGTAGAGCTCCGCATCGGCAGCGCGAAGTAAGTCTTGCCAGGTATCAACACTATCGCCGACCCGCGCGTAACCGATGGACATCCGCAATGCATACGGCACCTCGGCATGCGCGAGCTCGTCGTTGATTGTCGCGCACAGATGCATGATATCCTGTTCCGCCACTGCCTTTTGGAGCATCACGAACTCATCGCCGCCGTAGCGTGCGATAAAGCCACCAGACGCCGAGCAGACCTCTTTGAGCGCGGCGGATATAACTTGAAGAGCATGGTCGCCCTCCACATGTCCATAGCGATCGTTAATCTGCTTAAAGCCGTCGGCGTCCATCATGAGCAGATACACATCTTCGGCCTGATCCACATTTGAAAAGAGCGACAGCATATAGGTCTCAAAACGGTTGCGGTTGTTGAGTCCAGTCAACGGGTCAGTCGAGATCAGTTGCTCCTGATAGACGATATAGAGCAGCAGGATGCTCAGCGTTATACCGAAGCAAAGGCCCGGTACCGAAAACAAAACCTGGAAGGTACCGCCCACCAGAGCGGGAACCGCAAAAAAGGCGAGGGTGCGATAAATGGCCTTCTTTTGCAGGCTTTCGACTTTTCGAGCCTGAATAAAGGCATGCAAGGACGTATATATGACGTAGCAGTAGCTAACGATAGGCTGAATCATATAAAGCGCTCCGCGACGATATACGCCCTGCGCATCGATATAGAACATAGTGTGCGTCCAGTAGCTGGTAAATGCCAGAACGACCACCAATGCGGTTGGCAACGTTAAAAGTACCACCCTATAGGGCGTGGTCAGGAGCCGTGAGCCCTGCATCGTCTCGGAATAGAAAAACCAAATGAGGCACGCGATGGCGAACAGCGAAAACGAAACCGCGTTGGAAATCCAATTGGCCGTGATGCCTACAGGAGTGCTCACGCCGTCCGAGAGCGTCCAGATCATATCGAAGAAAATGTAGGCAGCAGACGTGTAGCCCAGCATACTAAACAAAAGCTGCTGGGTGCTCGAGAACAGGGAGCGACGGCTTCGTACGGCAAGTCCGATAAGAATAATCATGCACAGCAGGAATATCTCGATCTTGAGTGCCTTAACCACTAGACGCCCTCCCTTCAATATCCAAGTGGCCAGAATCGCCCGAGTCGCGCCCAGGCGTCAAACGCCCCTTTCTCCGCAGGGGTAAGGGGAATAATAGCAGAGCGCCCGAACATCACTGCAAAACAGTTTCCATTCGGGCGCTCGGACGGCGCGAACTGCACGCCGGAATCAATTATCGGTAACGGCCGTTACTCGCCGTCGATGTCGGTCGCAACGGCCTCCTCGATGGCCTCGACACCGGCAGGCGACAGGTCCTCCTTGCCCTGGCAGAACTTCTTATCGACCCAGCCGGTCAGAATCGGGGCCATGATTGCCGTGATGATGACGGCGGTGGCGATCTGCGCATACGCGGTGGGCGCAAGCTCGGCATAGCGTGGCGCGACCTCGGCAAGAGCAACCGGCGTGGTCATAGCCGTGCCGGCGATGGTGGAGCAGGCAACGGCGGCCTTGCCGTTGCCGCCGCACAAGCGCTCGAAGGCAAAGGTGATGGGGCCAACGATAAAGAGGGTGATGAGGCCCAGCAGGATGCCCGAGATACCGCCGGTGATAAAGCTCGACAGGCTCATGGACGCACCGAGCTGAAATCCGATGACAGCGATCGCGGGATTGGCGCCGGGGACCAGCAGGTTCTTGATAAACGGGAACAAGTTGCCCAGGACCATGCCGATAACAAGCGGCAGGATGGATCCGATGATGGTGCCGACGGGGATATTGGCGAGACCCGAGACACCGAGGATGATCATCGTGACGGCGGGGCCGGCCGTAAAGAACAGGATACCGACAGCGCCCTGCTCGGACTCATCGCCGAACTCGCCCATGATGCCCGTATAGAGCGCCATGTTGCAAAACGTAATGCCGCCGATGATGGAAACCGAGCTCAGGCCTAAAAAGTTATCGTTAAAGAAGTACGCGACGCCCAGACCCAGCGCGGCTGCCACCACAAGCTTAGGAATCAGCACGACGATGCCGGTCTTGATGGCGCCCGGCGTGGACTTAAAGCTGATGCCGGCGCCCACAAACAGCAGGATCGCGGCGACGATGGTATTGGACCCACCGCGGCAGGCAGCCGTAAAGAAGCCGCCGATCTCAAAAACCTGCGGGCAGAAGGTGTTGAGCAAAAGACCGACGATCATGGGATAGATCATGATGTCGCCCGGGATGCGCGGGACCTTGAATTTCTTTTGCTCGTTGGCGGTTGCTTCCTGTGCCATGAAACCCCCATTTCCGCTGACGGGGTACAAAAGCCCACGTCACGCTTTGCTACAGTAAAGTTTGACCATGGTACCAGAAGAAATAGACCAGCTCGGTGAAAAATTCTACAAGTTGGGATGGAACGAGATTCGGCGCCCGCGACGCCAGCCCTATATAAGGCTCAAGACGATATAGAGCACGATGCCCGAGACGCAGCACCACAGCATCGATTTTGTCTTGACCGCCACGGCCACGACGCCGGCGGCCGCAATCCAGGGAACCAAGGCAGGCCAGAATCCCGCGTCGAACGCGCCGGGGTTCACCAAGTCGTTGGCGACCAGCGCGGCAAAGGCAGCGGGCGGGATATAGCCCAGGGCCTCGGTAATGCGGGGCGACAGGGTCCGCCCGCGCAAGGCGAACGCCGGCGCGATGCGAAAGAACGCGATAGCAGCCCACGACGACAGCCACAGAACCAAGAACTCGTTAACGGGCATCGCGGGCACCTCTTCCGTCAAATACAGCATCGCACGCCAGCGCAATGGCAATACCGACCACGACGCTTGCCGGCACGGCAATATTCGTGAGGCCCAAGGACTTGCATACGGCGACGGACACCGCGCCCGAAACCGCCGCGACAACGTTGCCGCGCGACAGTCGCTGCGAAAAGAGCAGGCAGATAAAAAGCGATGTGCAGACAAAGCCCGCAATAGCGGTGGGGACATCGACAACAGTGCCGACAACGGCGCCCATCGTGCACGAAACGCCCCATGTCGCGATGAGGATCGCGTTGAGCACAAAGGACTCGCGCGGGCCCCAATCCTCCCCTTCAACCAACTTGGCAAGCGAGATGCCATATGCCTCCTCGGTAAGTGTCGCGGCAACAGCCAGCGTCTGACGCTTCGAGGCACCCGTCAGATGCGGCGCGATCGATGCCGAGTAAAGCGCAAAACGCGAGGAGATGGCGGAAACGCTCGCGATAATCGAAGGTGCCGGTACGCCCGCCAGCCAAAGATTGCAGATCATAAACTGACCGCTGCCCGTCACAAACGTGCTGCTCAGGGCAAAGACCATCCAGGGCTCCATTCCCGTCTGCCCCATGATCATTCCGCACGGCGCGCCTATTGCAACATAGGTAAGCATCACTGGCCAGACGGTTCTAACGATTTTGAGCACCATACGCTTCTCATCCTGACAAGGTCTCCGAGCCGCATGTAGCGACACGGCAGAATCATCATCCGACAGCAACCGAGTTCACCTACAATTGCCACCGGATCGAAAGACACAACTTTTTAGGAAGTCATTATGACAGCTATCGATCGAGACCGGGCGCGCGCGGCCTTCAAAAGCTACACCGATGCCTACGACGCCACCAACCCACGCATCGCGCTCAAAATCGAGCATACGTACCACGTGGCCGAGGCATGCGATGCCGTAGCGCGCGAGCAGGGCTGGTCGTCAGAAGATATTGACCTGGCATGGCTTTGCGGCCTGCTACACGATATGGGCCGCTTTGAGCAGCTGCGACGCTGGGACACCTTTAAGGACGCCGAGAGCATGAGCCATGCGGCGCTGGGCATCGAGGTCCTCTTTGGCGAGAATCCCGCCGATGCACCCGCCGTAACGAGCATCCGCGACTTTATCGATGACCCGGCAGAAGATGAGCTCATCCGAGCGAGCATTGCCTATCACAGCGATTTCCGTCTACCCGCGCAGCTCGACGTGCGCACGCGAAGCTTCTGCGACATCGTACGCGATGGCGACAAGATCGACATTATGCGCACCATCGCCGACAGCAACGTCGACACCATCCTCAAAGTGGATGAGGACACGTTTCTTGCCAGCCACTTCTCGGCACCGACGCTTGCCGCCTTTGACGAGCATCGCTGCGTCGCGCGCGATGAACGCAACGAGCCGGCGGACTACCTGGTGGGGCTCATCTGCTTTATGTTTGAGCTCGTCTATCCGGCAAGTCGCGCTCTGGCGCGCGAGCAGGGCGATATCTACCGCCTGCTCGATGCGCCCTTTGGCATCACGCGATCCTTCGCCGACCCCACCACGCAGGCAACCTGGAGCCGTCTTAAGGACGGGCTGCGCCGCTGGCTGGCGCGCGCCTAGCGCTCAAGCTGGGCCAGCAGCTCCTCGACGACCTCGACGGCATCCCCAACAACCTCGTACTGGGCAGCACCAAAAATGGGGGCATCCGGGTCCTCGTTGATGGCGATAATGCACTCCGCCCCACCGATGCCGGCAAGATGCTGGATGGCGCCCGAAACACCGATACTCACGAGAAGCTTGGGCGAAACCGATACGCCGGTCTGGCCAATCTGATGGCGATACTCCAACCAGCCGGCCTCCACGACAGGTCGCGTGCAACCAAGCTCGGCTCCCAGGGCCTCGGCAAGCCTTCGCATCAGTGGCAGGTTTTTCTTGGAACCAATGCCGCGACCCACCACGACCAGGCGCTCGGCATCGGCGATCGAAGCCTGCTGCCCCCACTCCTCGGCGGGAATCGAAATCTCGACACGAGCCCTGGCGTCTTCCGCAAGCATCACCTGGGTGATCGTGCCGGAACGGCCGTAGTCGAAGTCGGGAGCCTTAAAGATACCGGGGCGCACCGTTGCCATCTGGGGACGATGATTGGGGCAGACAATGGTGGCCATCAGGTTGCCGCCAAACGCCGGACGCGTCTGTTGCAGCAGTCCCGTCTCCGTATCCATCGAAAGTACGGTGCAGTCAGCCGTAAGGCCCGTCTGCAAACGCACGGCAACGCCGGGTGCCAGTTCGCGGCCAAAAGCGGTCGCACCGTATAGGATGGCCTCGGGTTTGCGTTCGGCTACCAAATCGCAGATCAAGCTGGCGTAGACCTCCGCATCGTTTTGGCGCAGGCGCTCGTCGCGACAGGCCAGGACTTCGTCGGCGCCCGCGCAAACCAGATGCTCCAGGTCACCGAGAGAACCCTCGGGGCCCATGCCGGCCAGTGCCACCAGACGGCAGCCACGAGCATCGGCAAGCTCGCGGCCCTTGCCCATAAGCTCATAGGCAACGGGAGTCACCGTATCGTGCTCGTCGGTCTGCACGAATACCCAAATGTCTCGATACGCATCGAGGTCAACCGCGCCGGCGGTCTCGTCACGCTCGATCGAGATAGCGTTGACAGGGCAGGCGTCGACGCACCCACCGCATAGGATGCAGCCGTCGGTTACGCGGGCGCATCGGCTGGGTCGTTCGCCTTCCACTACGATGCCGCCCGAGGCACAGGCGCGAACGCAGCGACCGCAGCCGACACAGGCTTCGCTATCGATAATCAGTCCGCTCATCTATGCCATCCCCTCGATAATCTTGGCAAGTTTTACCGCCTGCTCGGACGCCGTTCCCTCAACGGCCTCGCACGTTTGGTCACGGTCGGGCACAAACGAGCGCACGACCTGTGTCGGCGACCCGGCAAGACCGCAACGCGCGGGGTCGGCGTTCACGTCGGCGGCACTGACCACGCGCACGTCCGCCTCCTCCGCCGCGCGAATACCGGCAATACTCGGCATACGCAACTGGCCAATCTCCTTGGCAGTCGTCATCGCGCACGGCATCTCAAGATACACCGTCTCCTCGCCGGCATCGCATCCGTGAATGAGCGCCAGCGAGCCACAGGTCGTAAAGCCCGCGCTCTGCACGCAACTCACGTCGGTCACGCAGGGAATCTCAAAGGCACCGGCAAGCTCGGGACCAATCTGGGCCGTATCGCCATCCACCGCCATCTTGCCGCAGATGAGCAGGTCGAAGTCCTCGTCGAGCGCCTCGATGCCGCATTTGAGAGCATAGGTGGTCGCCAGGGTATCGGCACCTGCAAAGGCGCGATCGGTCAGCAGCAGCGCGTCGTCGGCGCCTCGGGCGATGCAGTCGCGCAGCAGCGACTCGGTCGCGGGGATGCCCATCGACACCACCGTCACGCGCACATCCATGCCAAAGCCGATAAAGTCGTCCTTCAGCGCCAGCGCGCATTCCAAAGCGCTCGCATCAAAGGGATTAATGACCGCCTGCTTGCCATCGCGCACGATGGTATTGGTCTTGGGGTCCATCTTGACCTCGGTGCTGCCCGGCACGGCCTTGACGCACACCACCATATGGAAATCGCTCATCTTCACGCGCCCCCTTTCTGGACGAGCTCATCCAAGAGCTTCTCCGAAAACAGGTTGCCGCGACCCAGCTGCCCGTCGGGATCGAGCTGGAGCTTGAGCCGCGCCGACTCGACCATGGCCTCGTGACCGTACATCGTCTCTAAGAAGCCCGCCTTGATCTTGCCGACGCCGTGCTCGGCAGAAACGGCACCGCCCATAGCCGTTACCTCCGCAGCCCACTGGGCAAACAGCTCGCCACCGCGACGGTAGTCCTGCGCATCGCGCGGCAGGATGTTCACATGCAGATGGTTGTTACCGATGTGCCCCCAGGCAGCAGATTCAAGCCCGCTTTCGGCCAGTGTGCGGCGATAGAGGGCCACGACATCGGCAAGGCGTGCATTGGGCACCGACATGTCCGAACCCAGTTTGGTGATGGTGGGATCCGTGCGGCGACGCTCGTCGATAAGCATGTTGACGCTCTCGGGGACCGCATGGCGGAAGAACCGCTGGCACTCGCGATCAACCTCGGTGCGCGCGACCCATGTCGCATCGTCGCGGCCACCCGCAAACTCGAGCACCCATCCCAGGTGGTACAGTTCCTCGGTCGCCTGGGCCTCGTCATCGCAGTCGAGCTCCACGTAGACACAGACCTTGGCCTCTTTGTCGAGCGCCGGCAGCGAGGCAAACGCCGTCGACTGCTCGCGCTGGCGACGTAGAATATCCAGGGCGCCAGCGTCGAAGTACTCGATGGCAGCCGCATGGGACAGGACGGGACGCATGGAATCGGTAAAGGACACGGCCTTGTCTTCGCTATCGAAAAAGCAGCTCACACCCCAAACGACCGCAGGCGCCGCCTGCAGGGCGATCTCGAGCTCGGTAATGACGCCGAGTGTGCCGCACGCACCGATAAACAGATCGATAGCATCCATTTCGTCCGCAACGAAATAGCCTGAGGCATTTTTTGTCTTGGGCATGGTATAGCCGGGAAGATCGAGCTCGAGCGTACGGCCCACTGCCGTCACGAGCGACAGGTGGCGGCCCTGGGCAAAAGCCTCGCCGCGCTGAAGCTCAAGCAAATCGCCATCAGCCAGCGCGACGTGGAGTCCCGTGATATGCGGGCGCATGGGGCCGTAAGCGTAGCTGCGGGCGCCGGAGGCGTTGCATGCCGCCATGCCACCCAGACAGGCAGATGCCTCGGTGGGATCGGTGGGAAAGAACTGCTCGGGGGACTCTTGGAACTCCTCGTAGGCCTCAAGCGATGCCTGGTCCCAACCAGCGGTCGGCAGTACCTTCTTGCTCAGCTGCTTACGCAGCTCCGAGAGCACAACGCCCGGCTCCACGCGCAGCAGAAATTGGCCTTGTTCATCGCGGCGAAGGCCCAAGTAGCGATTCATACGGGAAGTATTGAGGATATGCCCACCGTGGGGCACGGCACCGGCGGCAAGGCCGGTTCGGGCGCCCTGAACCGTTACCGGGACACGCTCGGCATGGAGCGTTTCCAAAATGGCACGGACCTCGTCTTCCGTTGTCGGAAACGAGATGCTCGATGCTTCGCCCGATGCACGAGATTCATCGCGGCCATACTCTTCGAACTCATCGGTGAAGGGTTTAATGGTTGCAGACACGCGAACTCCCCCTTTAGCTAACTACAGTGTTTGCAGGGAGATGTTACCGCATCGTTTCGTCGACGTGTTCGAGACCGTCTCCATAATTGGCGATTTTTACGTTTGTGCAATTCGGCGAACGGCAAGGCTTCCTCGGCAGACGATGCTTTTGACAAATATCGCCCCGCCGTCGCCGACCGCTCGATTGTCGCTCGAAAAAAGTTGAAGTAATTTTTTCCACCTTTTACCTGCGGAGATGTCAATCCGTCAAGCATTTGGTCAGAAATTGGTCAAGTAGCGGCTGATACGGTCGGCGTCGACAGCCAAAACCGATAGAAGTTTTGGCCCCAGAAGCAGGGAGGTTCCCATGGCATATTACTGGCCCCAGTACGGCGTCGCCATCGAGGTCGACGACGATCCCTATCTCCTGCCTTTCGACGAAGAGGCTTTCCCCGATACGGCGGTCTACCACGTCACCACCGATGTTATCTGCGACCCCGAGTCGTTCTCGGCGCTCGCCCACCACATCGCGCGTATCCACGACATCGAGCTCCCTCACGACTTTGACGAGCTCATCTACTCGCGCCGCCTGATGCTTCACATGCTCTTTGGAGCGGACCCGTCCACGTTCGCGCGTGTCTACACCACCAAGGACGCCGCATGAGTGCGAAGAAGCCGCCCCGCCTCGCAGGACTGGGGCGTCGCAAGAAACTCGTCGTTGTCTGCCTGGCTATCGTCTGCGCCCTCATCGCCGTAGGGCTATACGCCTGGCAGTCGCAGCCCGTGCCCGAAGCGGGCGCCTCAGTCACGACGGCAGAGGGTAAATCGCGACAAGAAATCCAAGATGAGCTCGATGCCATCGTCCGCGACAACATGATGACTATTTCGGTCGCGCCGGTCGCTCAGCTACAGGAGGACGGCAAGCTGCGCGTCAACGTGCAAAACGTCCAAGACAATAAATTTCCCCAGCGATTCCGCGTCATCCAAAACGACGAGACCATGTACGAATCCGGTGTGGTCGAGACCGGCAAGACAATCGAGACGTGCCCCGCCGGCGACATCAAAGAAGGCGAGGCATACATCGAGATCCAGGCACTCGATGCCAAGACCCTCGACAGCCACGGCAATCCGACACGTGTCAAGGTACGGGTTGAGCAAGCCGAGAACTAGCTTTTTCGACCGACGCGGCACCGCACGCAATTCACCAGCATTCGTCCAATCATCGCGGGGACGGCCCGCGGCGAATAGAAAGGAACGACCATGGACATCACCAGGAACATGAACGGAGCCAGAGCGCTCGTCGTGGGCGCAGGGCTCGCGCTCGCGCTCGCAATGGGCGCCGCCCCGACGCCAGCTCTGGCAGCCGGGCGCGTTGGAACCACAAAAGTAATGGTCAGGACCGAGATCGACAACGTAGAGTTCAAAGTTCCGACGGTTATTCCCTTCGTCGCCAAGGCCGACGGCACGCTTCAGGGCCCCTCAGAAGACGCGACCACCATCGACAATCATTCGGCCTACGGCATCCATGTCACCAACATGAAGATCGACGCCATGAACACCTGGACCATTGCCGCCGACGCCAAGGCCGGAACCGCGCAGAATTCCATCGACTTTAAGGTCGGCCCCAACGGCGCACTCCAGAACGCCAGCGCCGCAATGCAGGAGACGGGCCTCGATCTTTCCAAGAATGCAGCCTTCGACATGGGCTACCAGGGCATTGCCGGCGGCACGGACAAAATTAAGCTCAAGACAAGCGGAAACGTCGCCCGCGTCACGCGCGACATCTTCCGCGTAACCGGCGAAGGCGATCAGGTCGCAACGATCACCTGGACGGTCGAGCCCGGTGCACACACGGCATAAGGCCGTCGCCCTGGCCGCCGCCGTCAGTATCCTAGCGTTTGGGCCAGCCATGGCCTTTGCCCAGCAAGAACAGGCGCAGGCCGCCACGCAGGTGACGGTCGACCTCTCGGAGCTCGACCGCGGCTGCCGCGAGGAACCGTTGGCTCAGACAGGCGACAGACGATGGCTCTTGGCAGCAGGCGCCACGGCAGCAGGCGCGGGAACCGCCGGCCTCGGTCTGCACATCAAACGCAGCCAGAAACGAAACACGGACAGGCCACACTAAATTAGCTAAGGAGACCCCATGGCATCGAAGAACCTTTTGCCCGTCGTCGCACTCTGCGGCGCGCTCGCAACCGGAACGCCTGTCGCCGCTTGGGCGACTCCCGTCATGGCAGACTCCTTACCAGCAGCCCTAAGCTCCGCACCAAATCCGTCGAGCGCCATTGCGTGCAAGCGTTTTTCGTTCGCACAGGCCGCAATCTCAACCTCGGGATGCCTTCGTCGTAATACGGACGGCTCGATAGTCGTGGATATCAATCGTTCGAACAAGGCAAACGGCTCCCAGGCGGGGTGCGCCGTCTGCACGTGGCGCTCGATTGTGCTCGATGCAGATGGCGATCCGTGCGATTTGGGGTTGCGCATCGATATCGCTTCGGTCGATGACTCGGCGAACGGAGCGAAGGTCGCCTTCGACGGTGCGTTTTTCGAGAAAGGAGGCGGTATATGTCTGGGCTGCGCCGCCGCGAATGCAGACGATGTGCAGCCCACCCTCTCATTCACGGCATCGCTGCGGCTGACCAAGGCGGGCACCGATGCCATCGCGGCGGGAGAAGCATCCCTGCTGTTCTACGCCGCCAGCACCGAAGACACAGACATTCATTTCGAGAAGCCGGCCGGATCGCTCAGCCTTACGCGCGGGACGGAGGCAGGCCCTATTGCGATCGATACCCACACGCTAGGCAGGCAACGCATTCTTGCCGACCCGGCGCTTCTCGAGATGGAGTGGAACGGATCCGGAGCCGTCGGGATTGTCCCCTCCGCGCTTGACGCCAAGACGCTCCCCTCAAACGACGAACCCATCAACGCAACCATACAAGAAGAGAGCACGGACAAAGAAGCAGGTGCGGGCGACACGCCGTCGCCGACAAACAGCGTCCCAGCTTCTTTCGAAGCACCGAATGAGCCCGCTACCGGTCCAAACGATCCCGAGCTCGCGGACAGTCTGGGGCTTGCTGATCCTCAGGAGATCGATGAAGGTAACTGCTGCGTGCTTGCCGCCCTCGACCACACAGAGGTCATCGATGCTGCAAACATCGAAGTTGCCGCCGCCAATCAGCCCGTCCGCAAGTCGGCCATCATCGCATTTCCCGAATCCATCGAAGTCGTCTTTTTGCCATCGGGCGAGGTCGTGGCCCCAACACTGCTCACCTTGTTGGGCGCCAAGAATACTCGAAACGAAATTAAAAAGGTCACGGTTGTCGACCCTGCAACCACCGCTAAACTGCGTCTATACGCCGTTGCCCCAGACGGAGGCAAGACCTTGGAATTCGATGGCGACACACTTCTAGCCTGGCGACGTCTGGACATTATGCAAGACGTCTCGTATCAGATCGAACTCGAAGGGTTTGATCGTGCCCGCGATGCCAATATCATCGCCGCGGCTATTGAATCCCCGCAGCGGCTTATGACACTGCGCTTTGACTACTACCCCTATGTCCCGACAACCACCTGAGGCTTAAATGCTGCGCATCATTCCTAATACCACTTATATAACGTATTAGATGAGTCGCGATGTACCTCGCATTTCGTTCTGCTACGATTGCCACGTTGGCATCAATACAGGAGGGCTCATGCCGGGCTTGGGAACAATCATCAACGTTGCGCTTTTAGTTGCGGGCGGTTTTTTGGGATTAGCGGGCGGCCGCTTCATTACACCGCGCATCCAAGACACGCTCATGAAAGCATCGGGGCTGTGCGTCCTGTTTATCGGCCTGGGCGGCACCATGCAAAAGATGCTCATCATCGATGGAAAGGCGCTAGCGACCACCGGTACCACCATGCTCATCGTCTCATTTGCGCTCGGTTCGCTCATCGGCGAGGCCATCAACTTGGAGGCCGCCATCGAGAACCTTGGCGAATGGCTCAAGCGCAAGACTGGCAGTGAGGGCGATAACGAGTTCACCAACGCTTTTGTCTCGACTTCACTCACCGTGTGCATCGGCGCCATGGCCATTGTGGGATCGATCCAGGACGGCCTGCTCGGCGACTGGTCAACGCTTGCCCTCAAGGGCGCACTGGACTGCATCATCGTCTGCACCATGACGGCCTCGCTTGGCCGCGGCTGCATCTTCTCCGCCCTGCCCGTCGCCGTGTTCCAGGGGACGATCACGCTGTTTGCCGGTGCACTCTCCCCCATCATGACCACGGCAGCCCTCGACAGCCTTTCGCTCGTAGGCTCCATGCTCATCTTCTGCGTCGGCGTCAACCTCATCCGTCCTCAGACCTTCCGCACGGCCAATATGCTCCCCTCCGTCGTCATCGCCGTCATCTACGCCCTCCTGTTCTAAATCTATCTACGCAGCGGTATCTCGAACACCTGTTTGATGCTGTGCTATGATATGAGGTCACCGAAGCTGCGTTAGGAGAGGAGAAGCGGTGGCCGACCAGGACATCAAGATGCTCATCGAGCGCATTATGGCCGAGGCCCGGACCCATCAGTCTGCCCGCTTCTCACATGAAGTCTACGCAGACGAGCCGATTCTCAAAACCGGTCGTCAGATGCAGAACTTCCTTCCCGACCAATACCGCAAGATGCGCGAGATATCGCGCTGGCAGGATGACCCCAAAGGCGGCGCGGGTCGCTGGCTTTCGGAAGCCGAGCTTTTCTACCGCCAAGGCCTGCTGATGGCCGACTTTGAGGACGATTGCCCCTATAACGGTACGTTCAAGTCGTACTTCCCAACCTACAACGCCATGAGCGATCGCCAGCTGCGCGGCTACTTTACCTGGCGTGCCCAAGTGCGTCGCGGAACCGTCGAGGAAACGTCTACGTCCTTTGCCTTTCTGTATCTCTATGAGCTGATTTGCGGCATTGGCGTAGATAATCCGCTCGATGGTTTTAACAAGATCAAGGCTTTTTGGGATGTCTATCGCGCCTTCGAGCCCAGCATTGATCGGTTTGCACGCGTGTGGTTGCAGGATTACGCCGTATTCCATGGGCTCGACCCCAAGCTGCTTCGCGACTCTAAAACCGTCATGTTCGATAACGCCCTTATCGAGCTGCGGCGCGCGGCACGAGACCTTGTACCGGCACCGGCACCGTCCGGCCAGACCCCCAAACGTCGCAAGAACTCCGAGCCCACGCTCCCCCTTCCGCCCGATGAGGTGCGCGAGGAGCGACTCATGGCCGCCATCAACGCCCTCTCCACGTACAACCTCAATAACTCAAGACTCGATCGCAGCCACCATCGCGACCTGCGCCACGTGGCATGCGCCGTGTATGTCCGCATGGCGCGTTACTATGACACGCACCGAAAGACCAGTATCGTGGCGAGCTTGTTTGGGGAGGAGACGGCCATGCCCTATACCATGTTTGCCTCGGCCGTGTTCTTTGCGCCCAATCGCCACGAGGACTGCGAATACCGTCTGGACCCCATCCATATTTACCGTTGTCAAAACGGCTTTTGGGAATGCATGCGCATCCACGGCAGCAGACAAAAAAGCAGCAAGCTCGGTGAGATGATGCGCGCTTGTGATCAGCGTCTGCGCTTGGCACTGGATCCCGGCCATCCCCTTAAGGAAGAGAAGGTCCCCAAATATCTGGCTAAGATTATCGATGACGAAATCGTGGCATGGCTTTCATGGGATGCCGCACATCAGCCCGTCAAGATCGATATCGACCTGAGCCAGCTGGGGCATATCCGGAGTGCCGCCGCACAAACACGCGAGGCGCTTTTGATCGATGAGGAGCGCGAGGACGGCGCGCCTGTGGAAGTCGAGGCGACGCTTATCGAGCAACCGAACACCGAGTCTGCGCCCGACATGACTGCCGAACCTGGCGAGATGACCATACAGCAAGACGAACCCGACGAGCCGACCGTCTCCACCGAAGAGTTTGGCGTCGTGGCACCGCTCCTCGCGTCTGCGCCCGCACCCGTAACGCCCGCGCCCATCGAAGCTGCGAACAAACTCGCGCCCGCCGCAGACGCCTTCCTTCGCGCACTGCTCGAGCAAAACGCAGCGCAAGCGACATCGGCAGTGGCGCACTCGGGCCAGAGCGAGGACATGCTCGTCGACAGCATCAACGAGGCGCTCTTTGACCTGGTGGGAGACACCGTTATCGAATTCGGCGCGGCAGGACCGCAAATTATCGAGGATTACGAAGCAGACGTGAGAGGATACCTAGACTATGAGTGATATCGCATCCGCAGCACCCCGCGTGCCCAAGCGCGTCGCCGCCGTCATTCTCAACTCACTCAAGGGCGGCGTGGTCCCGCGCATCGGCCTTCCCTACATCACAGTAGGGCGCGAGGTCGAGATCCGCGCCCTGCTCACCGATCTGAGTCTCATCGCCGACGGTGGCGCGAGCTTCCGCTTTCTGGTCGGTCGTTACGGCGCCGGCAAGAGCTTTTTGCTCCAGACCATCCGCACGCACGCCATGGGCGGGGGATTCGTCGTCGCTGATGCCGACCTGTCGCCCGAGCGCCGCCTGCAAGGCGGTCAGGGGCAGGGCCTTGCCACCTACCGCGAGCTCATCCGCAACATATCGACCAAGACGCGCCCCGAGGGCGGTGCGCTCAACCTTATTTTGGATCGCTGGGTCGCCTCGTGCGCCGACGTCGACGAGTCGGTCGTCAATGCCCAACTGGCCCCGCTCGAGGAGATGGTCCACGGCTTCGACTTCACCCGCATGCTCCGCCGCTATCGCATGGCCGTATCCGAAGGCGATGAAGAGGCTATGAGCCGCGCGACCAAATGGATTCGTGGCGAGTACCGCACCAAGAGTGAGGCACGCGCCGAGCTAGGCTCCTCGACCATCATCAGCGATGACGACTGGTACGACTACGTTAAGCTCATTGCGCGCTTTTTGGTCTGCAGCGGCTACAAGGGCATGCTGGTGCTCATCGACGAGCTCGTGAATCTGTATAAGATTCCCAACGCCATCACACGCCAATACAACTACGAGAAAATCCTGACCATGTACAACGACACGCTCCAGGGCAAGGCGCAGTACCTGGGCATGATCATGGGCGGCACGCCAACCTCCATCGAAGACCGTCGCCGTGGCGTGTTCTCCTACGAGGCCCTGCGCAGCCGACTCGCTCAAGGCCGCTTTGCACGCAAGGATCTTAAGGACATGCTCGCGCCCATCATCCGCCTGCAGCCACTCACCTACGAGGAGTTGCTGGTGCTGATCGAAAAACTCATGCAGATTCATGCCGGATACTTTGGCTGGACGTCCACGCTTACCGAGAACGACTTGGTGGACTTCCTCAAGATCGAATTCGGTCGCGTGGGAGCCGACACGCATCTGACGCCGCGTGAAGTCATTCGTGACTTTATCGAGCTGCTCGACATCCTATGCCAAAACCCCGATACAAACGTGGCTGAGTTGCTGCAAAGCGTCGGCGGCGACACGCTGGCGCCGACAGCCGCAACAGGCGACACCGGCACCGCAGACGGCGACCGCAACTTCGCCGAATTCACCATCTAACCTGCCAAAAAGGGGCAGGTTTATTTTGGCAGGTTATATCCTGGCAAACGTTGAGGCGGTAATGCAGCAAACCTTTGGCCACCGCGTTAAGAGATTCGTATTTGAGGGGAGGCCCCGTGAACGCCTTTGACCGATATGCTCCGTTTATCCAAGACTTCATCTACTCCCACGATTGGGAGAGTCTGCGCTCTATCCAGGTTGCAGCGGCAGACGCCATCTTTAACACGCAAGATAATGTGCTCCTGACGGCATCCACGGCTTCCGGCAAAACCGAGGCAGCCTTCTTTCCCATCCTGACCGAGTTTTGGGAGAACCCGCCCGCAAGCGTGGGCGCCCTCTACATCGGCCCCCTCAAAGCGCTCATCAATGATCAGTTCGTCCGTCTCAACGACCTCTGCGAAGAGGCCGATATCCCCGTCTGGCACTGGCATGGCGACGTCTCGCAATCGCACAAGGCAAAGCTCATCAAAAAGCCGAGCGGTATCCTGCAGATTACGCCCGAATCACTCGAGGCACTCCTGATCCACAAGCACATGGCAGTCCCGCGTATGTTCTGCGACCTGCGTTATGTGGTCATCGACGAGGTCCACTCGCTCATGCGCGGCGACCGTGGCGGGCAGACGCTCTGCCTTATCGAGCGACTCTCGCGCATGGCCGGCGTGCGGCCTCGACGCATTGGCCTTTCCGCCACCATCGGCGACCCCGAGCGCACGGGCGCCTTTCTCTCACAGGGAACGGGACGTGACTGCGTTATCCCCCGCTTTGAAGAACCGCGCCGCGTGTGGCGCATCTCCATGGAGCACTTCTACAACTCGGGCCCCCAGGCACAGCAGCGGGGATTCGTGGGCACAGGTCCTCAAGAGGCCGAAGTGCTTGCGTGCGAGCGCATCG
Organism: uncultured Collinsella sp.; assembly: GCA_902492935.1. Classification (GTDB taxonomy): domain Bacteria; phylum Actinomycetota; class Coriobacteriia; order Coriobacteriales; family Coriobacteriaceae; genus Collinsella. Next base: position 22,232 of record CABUNJ010000009.1, read on the forward strand.
AGGCGGCGGCATCCGCGGCACTGCCGGCCGACACCCAAGACATGCGCCACAGCGGACAACTCACACAAGAGGAGCGCCGTCAACGTCGTGAGCGGGCACGGGGCAAGGCCGCTCCCAAGGACCGCCAAACTTCCTCGGCCCCCGAGGGCGAAGTCGATATCCCCCAAGCACCCGAACAGGCATTACTCAACCCCACCGACACAGCACCAGACAACGCCGACCCCGGCATGGGCTATATCTTCGAACACACCCGCGGCCGCAAGTGCCTGGTCTTTGCCAACTCGCGCGAGGAGGCAGAGGCCGTATGCTCCATGCTGCGTAGCTACTGCGAGAGCCGGCACGAGCCCGACCGCTTTCTCATCCACCACGGCAATCTTTCGGCATCGCTGCGCGAGACGGCCGAGGAACTCATGCGCGATGAGGAGCAGGCGCAGACAACCGTCACCACCTCCACGCTGGAACTCGGCATCGATATCGGCCGTCTGGAACGTGCGTTTCAGATCGATGCGCCGTTTACCGTCAGCTCCTTTTTGCAGCGTATGGGCCGCACGGGACGCCGCGATCTTCCACCCGAGATGTGGTTCGTCATGCGCGAGGAAGAGCCCGAGCCGCGCACGATGATGCCCGAGACCATTCCGTGGAAGCTCCTGCAGGGCATCGCGCTCGTACAGCTCTATCGCGAGGAAAAGTGGGTCGAACCGCCTGAGCTCGATCGACTCCCCTACAGTCTGCTCTATCACCAGACCATGTCGACGCTTGCCAGCACCGGCGAACTCACGCCGGCAGAGCTTGCCCAGCGCGTACTCACGCTCAGTTATTTCCATCGAGTCTCGGCCGATGACTATCGCGTGTTGCTGCGCCACCTCATCAAGATCGACCATATCCAGGTCACCGAGGGCGGTGGGCTCATTGTGGGCCTCGCGGGCGAACGCATCATTAACAACTTTAAGTTCTACGCCGTGTTCCAGGAAAACGAGGAGTTCACCGTCCGCAGCGAGTCGGCCGAGTTGGGCACAATCGTCAATCCGCCACCGCCCGGTGAGCGCATCGCCATCGCCGGACACTGCTGGATTGTCGAGGAAGTGGACTGGAAGCGCCACACCGTCTTTGCCACGCAGGTCAAGGGCCGGGTGCCGGCCTACTTTGGCGACTGCCCCGGCGACATCAATACACACGTACTCGAGCGCATGCGCAAGGCGCTCAACGAGCACGCAGTATATCCGTACCTTATGGGTAACGCACGGGCACGCCTTGCACAGGCTCGTCATACCGCCGAGATTTCGGGTGCGGGAACCAAGCCGCTCATCAACCTGGGCGGCGACACCTGGGTGCTCTTCCCCTGGCTGGGCAGCTACGCCTTTTTGGCGCTCGAGCGCATGCTCAAGATTAAATGTGCCGCGGAGCTGGGCCTTCGCGGACTCGACCCATCGCGCCCGTACTTTATGCAGTTTAAGATGAAGGCCGACGAGGAGACGTTCTTTGAGGTGCTCGCCGCCGAGGCCGAGAAGGACTTCGATCCCATCGAGCTCGTCTATCCCGGCGAGGTGCCTTATTTTGACCGCTACGACGAGTTTGTTCCCGAAGAGCTCGTGCGCAAGGGCTTTGCCGAAGGCGTGCTCGACATCGAGGGCATGAAGCAGCGTGTCCGCAGCTGGAGCGACCACACATAAAACCAGTCTTTTCGGCACGGGGCTTGTTAACCAGTCTATTCCGCCAGCATCGATAAAACGCTGATGCTCCTCGGCATTAAGGCCCACCGATTCAAAGTTAACGCATACACCCGCAGCCATCAAGAAGGCTCGAAACTTCTGGCAGCTCGTCAATCGATATATCAATTCTTGGAGACATGTATTCCTACCATTTTTAAAGAAACAACGGCGGTAATTGCTATCGCGATTGCGCCAATAACACCGAGTGCTATCTGAATGGGATATAACCCCAACACATATCCAAATATGGAGAAAAACATTGCAGAAAAGAGAGCCCTTACCAGAGACGCGACGGAAAGGATCGTCGCGCGGAGATCGTCCGCTATCGCGTCTTGGATTAAGTTTTCCGAAGTGATGTACACCACTTCTGGGAGAAAACAAAGCACCATGCTAAGGCCAAACAAACACAGCGGATTTGAAGCGAACCACGGAAGAATCATGAAAAGACCGGCCTCGATTAGCATCGAGCCGAGCATGGTATTTCTTTTCCCGAAACGCGATGAGAAGAAATCTGCTGCAATGTAGGCCGTCGCATTTACTGCATAGGATGCACCGAAAAAGATTCCTATTATGGAGACGGGAGCATCAAATGCGTCGAATACCAACTGATTCAAGTTGTAATAACTCCCATAGAATCCATCGAGCATGCTTGTGCCGATTAGAAGAAGCAACACCGCAAAAGCGGATTCTCCAATGCACCAGGTTTCGCGTCTGAAGACCTTGGCTACGTCAAACCTTTCCTCCCCAGAGTTTTTGGAATGGGTCGTTTCCATCCTCTCAATGGGATACAGAAGGAAAAGCTGCAGGAGATAGAAAACGGAAACGCATACGTAGAGGGCACTCCAAGATACTTGGGCAATGAATGATCCAAGTACGATTGCCACTCCCGTCGCGATTGATTGCGCGGCAAGCAGCCGAGCGTTGATGGTGAGGAAGCACTCTCCTTGACCGGCATTTCGGGCAATTTCATATAAAAGTGCTTGTTCGGATCCCGATTGAAGGGAGTAGGCGAGTGCCTCAACAAGGGAAAACACGACAAGAAAGGGACCTGAGAGCAACAGCATGCCAGCCGTATGGAAGAAAAGCAGCAGCACGCCCACTTGAATCGAAAACTTCTTTCCAAAGAAATCGCCTACCAGCCCTGTTGGTAGCTCGAGGACGACCGTTGCGATGTTGAACAGGGCTTGATAAAGCGCGATTTCCGTGACAGACATTCCTTTCTCCGCAAGGAAAAGTAGAAACACTCCCCGATTTAAAACAAATCCCGCGAGAACGAAAAAGGCGGAATAGACGTGCAGTTGCGTAGTGGCTTGCTTGTTCATTTGATACTTCCGATGACAATTTTGGCCTAGCGGGCGGCGGAATCAACCGAAGATGAGGCGCGTTGGCGCCGAGCGTCCAGATGCGTCATGCTGAAAATAGATGAAGCGTATGATTGACAAAACCATAGAGCCCGTCACAAATTGACTACTCCCAATGCTAGTCGTGGAGGGCGGTACCGAGGAAGTCGGTGTCGAAGGGCACAGCTTCGGCAAAGGCGTAGTCGCCGTCGCTGGCGATGAGCAGATAATTCTCCTCGCCGCCGAACTCTGCATCGCCACATGGGACCACCCAAGCATGGTCGAACACCTCAAGCGCCGTGGCGGCACAGTCGCGCAGGAACGTCACATCGCTCCCCTCGTTTGCACTCACGATATTGGCAACGTAGACGCCACCGACATTTAGGCTGCCCCGCACCAAACGCAATGCCTCAACCGTCGCCAGCTCGCGAACGGGCTCGGCACCGCCAAAGCAATCGCTCACGACCACGTCGTAGCGACGATGACCCACGCTCGTCACGCCCAGATACGAGCGAGCCTCAGCGGTTATCACCCGCAGGCGATCGCCCGCCGCGCGCTCCAGCTCGTCTAGGTAGAACCAGCGGCGCGCCAGGCGCGTAATCTCTCCGTCATACTCGATGACGTCCATGCGCAAGCCCTCGTGCGACATCAGGACGAATTTAGGATAGGCAAACCCGCCGCCGCCCAGCATCAGCATACGGTTGATACCGTGACCATAAGCGTCGCGCATCGTATCCTCGGCCTCAAACACGTCATCAAACGCACGATAGTACGCAAAGACCGGCTCGGCCCAACGCTCGCCAACGTAACTCGCGCTTTGGTAGACCCCACCTTGCACCAATACGCGGACTTCGTCGCCGCCCTCATCGTGCAAGCGTTTCACACGCGCCAACCCATTGCGGGTTCGCGCAACCTGCAGACAGACAGCACGAACAGCGACGGCGGCCGCACCAAGCGCCGCGGCTCCCAGAGCAACGCCGGCAACGACGCCGGCAGAAACACTTGGCTTGTTCATCTAGAGCTCCTTTTGCAGATAGAGTCCATGGTCGTAAAAACCCAAATGGCGATAGTACTCGCGCGTACCGATCGCGCTAATCACGTTGATACGCGCATAACCCGCATCCCGGGCAATCTCGCACGCACGGTCTACGAGCAAACGCCCCAACCCGTGATGCTGCGCCGCCTGGCCCTGGTCGCCCACGCGTGCCGCCATGCCATACACGTGTACCTCGCGAATCATCGCCTCGTCCGGCGTCGTCGGCAACTCGTCTGCATGCGCGGCAACAAACGAATGGTCGGGCAGCGACAAGCGCAAAAAGCCCGCGATCTTACCCTGCGGCGTCACCCACTGCAAAAAGCGCTCGTAAGTCACCGGCGTCTCGTATGCCACCTCCTCATCAAGAGATAGCTCATCCAAGTCGGCACCAGCCGTGCTGATCTCGCGATAGCGAATCTCGCGCACCGTCGCACCATCCCCCCGAGCAGTCAGGCGGTTCTCGACGAGCTGACGCAGGTTGGGCTTCTTGTTGCCCACCATAATGTCGTCGGAACTAAAGTCGCGGATCATGCGACTGATGCGGCAGAACACCGGCGTCACCACGATGTCGTCAGCAAGCACATCGAGCAGCTCTTCCTCGGTATAGGGACGCCACTCGCCGCGCTCATAGCAGCCCACCAGACGCGAGCCCTCGATGAGCGCACACGGGTAGACCTTGACCTCGTCGGGCATAAAGGCCCCTTCGGTCATAAAGCGTTCGTAGTCGCGCTTGTCCCCCTCGGGCGTGGCGTCCAGCAAGTTAAGCATAAAATGCGCGTGGATCTTAAAGCCAAACAGGCGCGCAAGCGAAAACGCCCGCTCGATCTGCGCCACCGAAATGCGACGCTCGTTGATATCGAGCAGGTGCTGGTCGAGACTCTGGATACCCATCTGAATCTTGGTGCAGCCCAGGCGGCGGATGAGCGTGAGGGCCTGCGGCGTTACGGCATCGGGGCGCGTCTCGATAACGAGCCCCACCACACGATGCTTCGCCGTCTCGTTGATACGCTGCTGGCGCTCGAGCTCTTCCATCGTTGTCGTTTGCCACTCGGCAACCTCGTCCCACGGCGTACCAGGGCCGTACAGACGACGCACCGCGCGGTTATAGCCGCCCACGGCAACATCCACACGCTCCTGCTCGTCGGCAACGCCGGCAGCAAGCTCAGCCTCGTCTGTCGCAATACCGGCAGTCCGATAGCGCTCACGACGCTCCGCCACCACCGGCGGCAGGGCATCGGCGGGAGCATCGTCGAGCAGACGCCCCGCCTCGGCACGACTGATGCCCGGACGCGCCAACATGGGGTTGGCCGCCACGCCCGCCACCGCATCATCATTGAGCGCACGGAAGAGCTCCGACATAAACCATGCCTGATACCCTTGCGGATAGTCGCTCCAGGTACCGCCAAGAACGATAAGCTCGATCTTGTCGGTCGCATGCCCCATCTGCGAAAGCGCGGTCAGACGAGCGCTCACCTGCAGATACGGGTCAAAGCAATTTTGTTCCGCACGGGCGCACGCCGGCTCGGCGTGCAGATAGCTTTTGGGCATGCGCAGATCGTTGGGGCAAAACAGGCAATCGCCCGAGCATGGCCAGGGCTTGGTGATGACGGTAATGGTCGCCACGCCCGAAGCCGTTCGGCGCGGCTTCATACGCAGCGCCTGCAGCAGTTGACGTTCCAGATCGGAATCGACATTCCACGCTGTCCAACGAGCCGGCTCCTCGCGTTTAACCCGCTGGTAGAACGGCAGCAGACGGCGCTTGGCCAAATCGCGTTTGTCAGCGCCCTCACGGCGCGCCTCGGCATGTATCAGTTTGACGAGCGCTTTGTCGTCCACGGTCTCGCCGCGACGCAGAGCCTCAAGTATGTTCAAGATAATCTGTTCCATGTCCCCATTGTAAAGGCAAAGGCGCCGAAGCCCGTCACGGCTCCGGCGCCTCCATCAAAGAGCATGCCTATATGTACCGATCTCCGAAGACCGCATGTCACTCCGGATCAAACGACATGTCGCCCGAACCGACCTCAAAACGATACGTAGCAGACTTATCGCCGTTATCGAATTCAAGATTCAAAATGGTCTCGCCGTCGTAGCCAAGCGGAAGGAAATCGCTCTCGAAGTCGCCGCTGCCCAAGGTGAGGCTCGCCTTAAAGCCCGTCGAGTTCGGAACCGTCATCTCCACATCGCCCGAGCCCACACTCACGTCCATCGACTTCGCGGGGGCCTGGTAGAGCTCGAACGTCACATCGCCCGAACCGACCTCGGCATTCAGGGTATCGGTCACGGTGCCCGTAAACTCAACGTCTCCAGAGTCCAAAGTCAGGTTGAAGTCATGACACGCAATGCCCTCGACCGTCAGGTCACCCGATCCTACATTCGCTGTAATGCCCACCATGTTATCGGCAACTTCGCGCGGCAGTTCGACGGTAACCGTGCGGTCAATGGCGCGCTCGTCATCGCAATCGAACTGGCGAATCTTGAGCGTAGAGCCCTTGATTTCGGCCAGGTTCTGGGTTGCCGCATCGAAGGCAACGGTCCCCGTTGCCACGCGACCGCTTTCAATTACGCGCACTGGCCCGCCGGAGACGTGTTTGACCTCGACCGTGCCCGACGTCACGTCCAAGTCAAGCGATGTGAACGCGTCGGCATCAAAGGTCGCACTCGAAAGTTGCTGAGGCCGAGCGGAATAGTTACCGCTATCGTTCATAAAATCGTCGTCGTCAACCACATCGTCCATACCGGACAAGCCGGATACAACATCGTCGAGATCCCACGGGCCTTCAAAATGAATCAATGTCCGCGAAATGCCAAAGACAAGTCCGATGATAAGCACAAACGCTCCGATGCCAATGCCCAAGCGCCTCTTAGACTCATGCGAGAGCTTCATCATTCATCACCTTCTTTGGCACTCGACTCAGCGGTGGTCGCGGCAGCCATGTCAGCGTCAACCGCTGTGGAAACGTCCTCCCCTTTAGTCCTAGCGACCGCCGGCGCCGGACCAACCTGGATATCCCCGCGCGCCCAATCGCCATCGAGCGCACGTGCCACCCAGTGATAGATGGGGATCGTAAAGAAGATCAGTGCGGGAAAGGGGCTGGCACCAACCAGGAACATCAGTAAAAAGAACAGCAGCCAGCACACGGCCCAATACGGGAACGACTGGAACGGACCCTTCACCGGAGTCGGGCCGGCCGCAACGGCACCCGTCACCTGAGCCGTCGCCGCATTGGCAGCCTGCGCACTCCAGCTTGCCGCCTGCGCCGCCTTGGCTGCCGCGTCACTTGCCTGCGTTGCCGCCTCGGTGGCGCGCGCTGCCGCCTCATGGGTGCGGGCGCGCTCTGCCGCCTCTGCCTCGCGCTGACGGGCGCGGTCCTCGTTCTCAAACTCGATATCGTCCTCGATCTCATCGCTCGGATTGAGCAGCTCGTCCAGGCTCACGCCATAGAGTTTGGCGAGCGAGATCAGATTCTCGGTATCGGGCGAGCTCTCCGCACGCTCCCATTTACTGACCGCCTGGCGCGACAACCCCAGCTTTCGTGCCAGCCCTTCTTGGCTAAAGCCTTTGCTGCGGCGAAGGTCGGCGAGCCGCTGCGCAGTTTCTACATTCATGGTTCCTCCTATGTGATGCCAGCCGTGCCGCCGGACCGTTTTTGTTCTTAAGGCGCCTTGCACAGTTAAAAATCTATCCGCCACCGCCAAAAACATGCCACCTATTCTAGTGAGATTTTTGACAACCGGCGGTTGCGGGCACATATGAGCTGCGGAAATGTGTCCAAACAAAGCAATGACCCGTAGCTTGGTTGTCCCCGTTGCGGCGTTAACGGTAGTATGGTCGTACTGTTTATTCCGCACCGCCAACGGAGGGAGTCCCGCGCCGTGAACCGCGATTTCGCCTCATCGCTCATCCAGCTCAACAACACGTTCTATCGCGAGCACTCCGCCTCCTTTTCCGATACGCGCCAGGCCCCGTGGCCCGGCTGGGTGCGCACCATGGATATCGCGCTCGGGCAGCTCGACGTCGCCACGATCGAGCATCCCGTCCGCGTCTTCGATCTTGCCTGCGGCAATATGCGATTCGAGAACTTTGCCGCCGGCGGCGCACTTGCCGCCAAGGGCGTCGACGGCGCAAACCCCTCGGCAGATGCCAGTTGCCCGTTTGAGTTCTATGGTGTCGACTCGTGTCAAGATTTGGCTATCGATGCGCATGGCCACGCCCTGCGCATTCCCAACCTGCACTTCCAGGAACTCGATGTGCTCGACGCCCTCATGAAGCTCAACCCCGCCGAGACACCCGACGTGCTTTTCGACGCCCCGCTCGCCGACATCTCGGTCTGCTTTGGCTTTATGCACCACGTGCCGTCGTGCGAGTACCGCGTACGCGTGCTCGACGCCCTGGTGCGCCAGACGTGCCCAGGCGGCATCATCGCCATCAGCTTTTGGGAGTTTATGAACGACGAGCGCATGGCGCGCAAGGCCGTTCGCGCCGAAGCCCGCGCCGAGCTCACCCCGCCGTTTGAGGGTTACGATTCCACACAGTTTGAAGCCGGCGACCACCTCATTGGCTGGCAAAACGACCGCCACGCCTACCGCTATTGCCATCACTTTGACGACCAGCAGATCACCGACCTGGTGCGCGGCGTCCGTACGTTCTACAAGAGCGGCGAGGTCCCCGTGCGCGAGCTTGAGCGCTTCCATGCCGACGGTCGCAGCGGCGAGCTCAACCGCTATGTGATTCTCAAGCGCCTGTAGGTATCGGCGCCTCGCCGCCGGGCCGCACCGCATCTTTCGGGCAAACTATGCCCACCTTTTTTCAACCCATTGACAGAACGCGCAGCTATGCGTTCCATACTTATGACCAAGGAGCCTCATGGGAGCCGTCCACGTTCGCACGCCTAAGAACTTTGTGCTTGAGGAGCGCCTGGAGCGCTACGCCGATGCGATTGAAACGAACCCCGAGGCCTATGCCGGAGATTGGCGCGAGGCCTGCGCGCCAGTTGGCAGCAAGCCCTTCGAACACCTTCACCTGGATCTTGGTTGTGGCAAGGGAACGTACCTTGTAGAGCGCGCGGCCCACGAGCCAAACACGCTCTTTATCGGCATGGACCAGGAGCCCATCTGCATCGCCTATGCCGCGCAGAAAATCTGCGAGCAGGAGCTATCAAGCGCACTCGTCCTGCCCCGAGGCGCCGCATCGCTGCCGCAGTTATTTGCCGCAGGCGAGCTCGACGCCATCACCATCAACTTTCCCACGCCGCAGCCCAAGGCCAAGTACGCCAAAAAACGACTCGTCCATGTCGACCATTTGATTCTCTACCGCCCGCTCCTTGCAGCCGGCGCCACCGTCACGCTGCGCACCGACAGCAAGCCGTTGCGCGATTACGCCCTGGGACAGTTTGCCGCGGCAGGCTACGACACGCTTTGGGTAAGCGACGACGTCCGCCGCGACCATCCCGAGCATCCCGAGACCGAGTACGAGTGCCGCACGCGCGAAATGGGTGCCGTCGTCTATGGCATTTGCGCCGCACCCGGCGCGCAGCCCAGCGATGAACAGCTCGCGATGGGCCGCATGCAGGAGCAAAGTCTTGCCTGCTACCTGCCCGACAACCTCGATGAGTTCACCTATGTACCTCTGGGCATGGAAGAAGCCGTCGAGAACTTTAGAAACCGTGCTCGCAAAGGCAAGAAGCGCCTGCCGCAAGAGCGCTAGGGGCTTCTGATGGTCGCGGCGTCGGCAAACAAGCGCAAATAAGCGCCAGCGAACGGCCCTCAAACCTAAGTGAGTAGACTTTTTTGCAATAGCCAAGCACAGCCCGCATGGCGAAACATAAAACCGCAGATAGAGCCCTTGCGCAAAAGCTATGTGCTCGCGACATTGCAAAAAGTCTACTCACTTAGCTGGCGACTGCACCAAACGGCTGGGCAGAACGCCCATTTCCTGCATTTTCTCGCGCGCTGGCGTCCCACGCCGACGCTACGCCATAATAGTTGGCGGACAATCGCGAGAGAAAGCAACCACATGGCACATACCACGACAGATACCGCCGCCAGCACCGTTTCCGGTGCCGGGGCCGCCAGCTCATTCTCGGGCGGCACGGGAACCGAAGCCGAGTTTGGCTCGCTCGGCGCGCTCTCCCCCACCTGGTGGGAGCCCGAGGACGGCAGCGAGCCCGAGCCATGGCTCACGGCCGATCAGGCCTTCGAACGCTTCTTTGAATGGACAAGCGACCGCGGCATTGAACTGTGGGATCACCAAGAAGAGGCCCTCATGGACCTGGCCGCCGGCGATCACGTCATTTTGGGAACACCGACCGGATCGGGTAAATCGCTCGTCGCGCTGGGCATGCTCTTTATGGGCATGGCGCAGGGCAAACGTTGCTACTATACGGCTCCTATCAAGGCTCTGGTCAGCGAGAAGTTCTTCGACCTGGTACAGGTACTCGGCCGCGATAACGTCGGCATGATCACCGGCGATACGCACATCAACACCAAGGCGCCCGTCATCTGCTGCACGGCCGAAATCCTTGCAAACGACGCACTGCGCGAGGGCGAGGACGCCGATGTGGGCTGCGTAGCCATGGACGAGTTCCACTACTTTGCCGACCCCGACCGCGGCTGGGCATGGCAGGTGCCGCTGCTCACCCTGCCCCACACGCAGTTTATGCTCATGAGTGCCACGCTCGGCGATGTCACCGCCATCGCCGCCTCGCTCGAGGAGCACACCGGCGCCGCTTGCGACCTGGTTGTCGACGCCCCGCGTCCTGTTCCGCTGAGCTACGACTATGTGACGACCTCCCTCGAGGGCACGGTCGAGCTCGCTATGCGCCGCGGCGAAGCCCCGCTCTATATCGTGCACTTTAGCCAGGATGCCGCACTTGCGACGGCACAGTCACTCGCCAATTTTGGCATCGCCAGCAAGGAGCAGCGCGAGGCCATCAAGGAGGCAGCCAAGGGCACGAGCTTCTCGACGGCCTTCGGCAAGATCCTCAAGCGCTTGCTTGGATGCGGCGTCGGCGTGCACCATGCTGGCATGTTGCCGCGCTATCGCCTGCTGGTCGAGCGCTTGGCGCAGCAGGGTCTGCTGCCCGTCATCTGCGGCACCGATACGCTCGGCGTCGGCATCAACGTACCCATCCACACCGTGGTGCTCACCGCGCTCACCAAGTTCGATGGCTACAAGATGCGTCGTCTGCGCGCCCGCGAGTTCCATCAGATTGCCGGTCGCGCCGGCCGTTCGGGCTTCGATACCGAGGGCATGGTCATCGCCGAGGCCCCGGAGCACGAGATCGAGAACGCCAAGCTCATGGCCAAGGCGGGCGACGACCCCAAAAAGCTCCGTAAGATTAAAAAGAAAAAGGCCCCCGAGGGCTTTGTCACCTGGAACAAGCAGACCTTTGAGCGCCTGATCGAGACGCAGCCCGAGACGCTCAAGCCGCGCCTGCGCATCACACACTCCATGGTGATTAGCGTGGTCGAGCAGGGCGGCGATGCCCGAGCCCGCGTACACGACCTCATCGAGACGAGCTTGCAGACCCCCGAGGAAAAGGCCAAGCTCGAGGTTCGCGCCGACGAAATCTTCGCCACGCTCATCGATTCCGGCGTCGTCGTGCGCACCGAGGTGCCGCCCGCACCCGACGCTCCGGCTGACGCCGCGCCGGACATCGACTACGCGTTGACGGTCGACCTGCCCGAGGACTTTGCGCTCGACCAGCCGCTCTCGCCGTTTTTGCTCGCCGCGCTGGAGTTGCTCGATCCCGAGAGCGAGACCTATACCATGGACCTGATCTCAATGGTCGAGGCAACGCTCGAGGATCCCAAACAGGTGCTGCGCGCACAGGAGCGTGCCGCACGCGATCGCGCTATGGCCGAGATGAAGGCCGACGGCGTCGACTATGAGGAGCGTCTGGAGCGCATTCAGGACGTCACGTACGAAAAGCCGCTCGAGGATTTGCTCGACGCCGCCTTTGACAAGTACTGCCAGGAAGTGCCTTGGGCAAACGACTACCAGCTCTCTCCCAAGAGTGTCCTGCGCGATATGCTGGAAAGCGCGAGCGATTTTAAGGGTTACATTCAAAAGCTCGGCATCGCCCGCTCCGAGGGCATTCTGCTGCGCTACCTGGCAGAGGCCTACCGTTCACTCGACCGTACCGTGCCCATCGAGAAGCGCGACGAGCGCCTGCGCGACATTATCTCGTGGCTGGGCTTTGTGGTGCGCTCGGTGGACTCGAGCCTGGTGGACGAGTGGGAGAACGCCGGCAACCCGGCAGCCCTCGACGCCGCACCGCCGCAGGGCATCGACGAAGTCGTGGCAGACCGCCGTGGCTGCACCCTGCTGGTGCGCAACGCGCTCTTCCGCCGCGTGACCCTTGCCGCCCGCGAGCATGTTCGCGACCTGGGCGAGCTCGACGACGACTGGGGCATGAGCGAGATCCGTTGGCAAAAAGCACTCGACGCTTACCACGAGCAGCACGAGGAAATCCTCACCGACGGAGATGCCCGCAGCGCCGCGATGTTTTCCATCGACGAGTCCGACGAGAAGACCGCGCACGTATGGCACGTGCACCAGATCTTTGCTGACGAGGATGGCGACCACGATTTTGGCATCATGGGCGATGTCGATCTGGACGCCACGCAAGACGGTGGCGAGGTCATCTTCAAAAACTACCGCGTCGGCTTTATCGAGGACCTGCTCGAGGACTAGCCGAACATACTGGAACGAAACGAAACGGGGCCGCTGGCAACATCGCCAGCAGCCCCGCTTTTGCACTATACGCTATGCCTTACTCGGTATCCTCGACCTCATACGAATCCGCCTCGGCTGGCTCATCGTTTGTCTCTGTCGCAGCCCCGCGCGCCTCGTCAAACGCGGCCTTCATGGTCTTGTTGCCCCACGTGAGCTTGCGAATGGTAAGCTCATCGGCCTTGTTGTGGGCCAGACGCAGATTCTCAGTACTGCGACGCAGATCATCCTTGGTCTTCTCGAGCTGCTTAATGGCAGCATCAATCTCCTTGATCGCCGACTCGAACTGCTTGCTCGCCAAGTTGTAGTTGCGCGAGAAGCCGTCCTTGAACTTTTCCATCTTGGCTTCGAAGTTCGTGACGTCGATATTCTGCTGCTTGTACTCCGCTAGCTCCTGCTTATAGCGCAGCGAACCCATGGCGGCGTTGCGCAGCAGCGTGATCATGGGAATGAAGAACTGCGGACGGATCACGTACATCTTCTCGAAGCGATAGCTCACGTCCACGATGCCGGCGTTGTAAAGCTCGCTCTCGGGTTCGAGCAACGTGCAGAGCACCGCGTACTCGCAGCCCTTTTGGCGGCGATCGTGGTCGAGTTTCTTAAAGAAGTCCTCGTTCTTGTGCTTGGTCGCGGTCTCATCGTTCTCGTTTTTCATCTCGAACATAATCGAAATGACCTCGTTGCCGCTCGCGTCGCACTCGCGGAAGATAAAGTCGCCCTTGGTACCCTCGGACGCATCGTTATCTTTCTCGAAGTACGCGTTAGGAAACGCCGTCATGCGCAGACGGTTAAACTCGGTCTCGCAGTGCTGCTCGAGCGACTCACCCACCATCTTGGTGGACAGGCGGACCTTCATGTCCTTAAGGCGCTCGATCTCTTCATCCTTATAGCGAATCAGGTCATCGCTCGCACGCTTGGCCTGTGCAAGCTCGAGCTCGTGGGCAGCCTTGGCCTGCTCCTCGCGAGAATCGCGCACCGCCAGCTCGCTCGTCAGTTTGGCACGCGCCTCATCGCGCTCTCGTTCTGCCGCGGCGACCGCCTCTGACAGGTTCATTTTTGCCATCAGTTCCTGCTCGCGCAGCTGGGCACGCAGACCCTCGGCCTCTTGCTCGGACTGAGCCTTTGCGGCGGAAAACTTCTCTTGCACCTTCGCGCGATAGTCAGTAAGCGCGCGCTCGGCCTCGCTGCGAGCGGCATCGAGCTCACGCTGCGACTCTGCCGCGGCAGCAGCAAGCGCCATCTCCTGGGCCTTGTCCGCCGCGGCAAGCCTGGCCTGCAGCTCGGCAATCTGAGCGTCGCGCGCGGACAGGTCGTTTTGAGCAGCATTGCGTGCCGCCGCCTCGGCAAGCCTGGCTTCATCATCTTTGCGCCCCAACTGCGCACGCAAATTATCGATTTCGCGCTGAAGCTCGGCGTTTTCCTTTTGAGCATCGGCACGGGCCTCAACCGCCGCGCGCTGGCTTGAGCTCTCACGCTCTGCGGCAGCGCCCTCAAGCTTGGCGCGCAGCTCGGCAAGCTCGGCATCGCGCTTGGCGACTTCTTGTGCCAGCTGCTGAGCTGCAGCGTTCTTCTGCTCGACAAGCTGAGCATTGCGCTGAGACTCCGCCTTTTGCAAGGCAGCCGTCGAACGCGAGCGCTCAAGCTCCAGCGCCTGCTCGCCCTCGCGCTGAACTGCCTTCACACGCTCGTCCAGGTCGCGCGAAAACTCGGCATCGCGCACCTGCTTGACGATATCCGCATAGCCGGATGCATCGACCTTAAATACTTCGCCACAATGCGGGCACTTGATCTCGTTCATAGCAGCTCCTCGATGGACGCAAATTTCAACCGCCTACACTCTACCGCGCCGCACGGACAAAAAAGGCGCCGCCGCCATAATGGCAACGGCGCCAGAACCACCACAAAGGTGCCTGTCCCCTTTGTGGTGGTTCAAGAATTACAGTCCAAAATAGCCGAGGATTTGATCACGGCTTACGGGCTTGTAGTCATTGGCGTCGAGGCCCACATCGTAGCGGTAAATGGGGCGCTCGCGATCGCGGTTGCGTGCGTTGGTGCGGTCACCCCTGCTGTGGATATGCCCATGCAGCATAATGGCGCCACGTGCCTTGCCGTTCCAGCTGAGCATGGGGTAGTGGCTCATCACCAGACGATGACCCTTGGCATAGCCGGGAGCAATCTCCAGGTAATCGCGCACGTCTTCCCAAATCTGCGGTACGTCGGAATCTTCCCAGTCGCCGTCATGGTTACCGCGGATGAGCGTCACATTCTTACATTCGATACGCTCGCGCAGGCGCACCGCCTCCGCCATGGGCAAGCGATACGTAAAGTCTCCCAGGATATAGAGGCGGTCGTCCGCAGCCACGCACTCATTGACGGCATCGATGACCTTGCGGTTCATCTCCTCGACCGAATCAAACGGCCGATCCATGTCGTGCAAGATATTCGTATCGCCCAGGTGCAGGTCGGCGGTAAACCACATCATCGTCTGTGTCCTCATTTCGCAACGCGTCTAACACGTGCCTAGTATACAGACGCTCTGGCGCGTCGGTTAGCCAAAGAGCCCGCCGAACAGACCTCGACGGCGTTTGTCTTGCTTTTTCGAAGCGTCATCCTGAGTTTTCTTATCCCGCCGCTTCTTACGGTCCCGCTCCAGCTCATCGTCATCGAGCAACAGGTCCCACTCAAACGGATCATCCGTCAAATCGAACAGGTCATCGTCGTCAAACATGGCCGCCTCCCTTACCGATTAGCGAGCATCCACCACGTAGAGTCCAACGCGCACCTGATGCCACGGGCTGCGTTCGGGAGCAACCTGTTGCACGCGGGCCTCAAATACGTCCTCATGGCCGTAATACATCATCAAGGACAGCGGGCCGACCTCGTTTCCCGGGATATAGCCAAGTTTGGTGTTGCCGTAGTAGATTGCAACCGCCTCGGGATCATGGGGATTATCGCGCTCGGCGCACAGCGTCAGCTTATCGCCCGCTTTAAGATCGCCTAGGACCAAAGCGCCGTCGGCATATTGAAATCCTGCGATGTGAAACGACAGAAGAACACGTGAAGGCTCGTACATAGCAGCTCCTCTAACGGCCGGATAAATCGGCGCTTAACCGTACTGAGAAACTTACGGGCCCGTGCGGACACAAATTCACCCCACCCGCGCCTTTTCGACCGTTTGTCGCTATACCATCTGATTCTAATGCACAAACATGCGCACGAACTTGTGCTTCCAGCTTGCGTAGGGCGCATACCGAAACGGCACGTCCAGCCACGTTGCCTTGTTCACGATGCTCTTCTTGTGGCTAAACGTATCGAAGCTCTCGCGGCCATGGTACTGGCCCATACCGCTCGCACCCATGCCGCCAAAGCCCATATGGCTCGTGGCCAAATGCATAATGGTGTCATTAACACAGCCACCACCAAAGGGCACGTAACGCACAAAGCGCTGCTGAACTGCGCGATCCTGACTAAAGATATACAGGGCCAGCGGCGTCGGACGATCCGTAATAAACGCTTCAGCCTCGTCTAGGCTCTCAAACGTCAGCACCGGCAAGATGGGACCGAAGATCTCCTCCTGCATCACGGCGTCATCGGGGGTCGCGCCGTCCAAAATCGTCGGCTCGATCTTGAGCGAAGTCTCGCGCGCGGTACCTCCAAGCACGACCTTATCGGGATCGATCAGCCCGCGCACGCGCGCAAAATGCTTGGCGTTGACGATATGCCCGTAATCCTCGTTATCGAGCGGGTGCTCGCCAAACATGCGACGGATCTCCTCCTTGATGAGGCCCAGTAGTTCATCGTGCACGCGCGTATCGACCAGCAGGTAGTCGGGCGCCACGCAGGTCTGCCCCACGTTGAGCCATTTACCAAAGGCGATACGCCGTGCCGCGACCTTCAAGTTTGCCGTCGCATCCACGATGCAGGGGCTCTTTCCGCCCAGCTCAAGCGTCACGGGCGTAAGGTTTTTGCTTGCGCGCTCCATGACGAGCTTGCCGACCGGAACGCTACCGGTAAAGAAAATCTTGTCCCAGCACTCATCGAGCAACGCTTCGTTCTCGGCGCGCCCGCCCTCGACAACCGTCACCAGGCGCGGATCAAATGCCTCCTCACAGATTTGCCTGAGCACCGCGCTCGAAGCCGGCGCATAGGCGCTCGGCTTGATGACCACGGTATTGCCTGCGGCAAGGGCGCCAGCTAGCGGCTCGAGCGTTAGCAAAAACGGATAGTTCCAGGGCGCCATGATGAGCGTGACGCCATAGGGCACAGCTTGCGTTTTGCACACGCTCACGGCATTAGCGAGGTCACACGGACGCAGGCGCGGACGACTCCATCGAGCCACATGAGCGATCTGATGACGAATCTCGGAAAGCGACGTGCCGATCTCGCACATATACGCCTCGTCATGTGACTTACCCAAATCGGTCTTGAGCGCATGGGCGATATCGACCTCGTGCGCACGAACCGCATCGCGCAGGCGCACCAGTGCACGGCGGCGAGCATCGACATCAAACGTAGCGTGCGTCTTAAAGTAGGCGCGCTGATCGCCGACGATGCGCGCAATTTCCTCGGTGTTCATGGCAACCTCCTAGTTCTCGTCCTCAAACATACCACCTGCAACAACTTCGTACATATGCTCGAGCTCCAGGCGGTCCATTAAAAGAGGAACGGGGTACAGGGGATTGGCCTCGGCATCGGCATGCGCCGCCATCTCGGGAATGTCGGAGCGGCGAATGCCTGTCACATATTTGGGAATGTCCAAGGCAGCGTTCATTCGATCAACCCAATCGATAAAGGCCTCGGCCGCAAGACTGTCCTGCGCGGTAGCCGGCGCAATGCCCGCCATGCGAGCAAGATCGGCAAGCTTGGGGGCGGCGGCGTCACTATAAGCGCGAAGCATGTGCGGCAGGATGATCGCGTTAGCCAAACCGTGAGGAATGCCGTATCGGCCGCCCAGACTGTGCGCGATGGCATGCACATATCCGACATAGGAGCGGGTAAACGCAACGCCCGCCTTATACGCCGCCGAAAGCATATTGCGGCGCGCACGCATGTTGTGGCCACGCTCATAGGCCTCGAGCAAATTGTCGTGGATGAGCTGGACCGCCTGACGCGCCATCTTGCGCGTGTAGGGCGTGGTGCTACGGCCGATAAAGGCCTCGACAGCATGCGTCAGGGCATCCATACCCGTCTGCCCCGTGGTGGACGCCGGCAACCCGCGCGTAAACTCGGGGTCGTGCACCGCAAAACGCGGGATGAGCACAAAGTCGTTAATGGGGTATTTATAGTGCGTCTCGTCATCGGTAATTACCGCCGCGAGCGTGACTTCGCTTCCCGTACCGGCGGTAGTGGGAACCGCAATAAGCAGCGGCAGGAGACGGTGGACGCGCAACAGGCCGCGCATCTTGTTGATGGGCTTGTTTGGCTGCGCAATGCGCGCCCCCACACCCTTGGCGCAGTCCATGGCCGAACCGCCACCAAAGCCGATAATGGCCCGGCAGTCGTTCTCGCGATACAGCGCCGCCGCTTCTTCCACGTTTGAGACCGTGGGGTTCGCACGCGTTTCGGCATAGACCGTAACGCCAATCCCCTGAGCCGTAAGCGCACGCTCGAGTGGTGCCGTGAGCCCCAAACGTGCAATACCAGGGTCTGTCACGATAAGAACCTTCTGGATCGAGCGCTTTTGAAGCACCGCGGGCACATCCTCGGCATGCTCCAAAATGCGCGGCTCGGTATAGGGCAGGATCGGCAATGCAATGCGAAAAACCGTCTGATATGTTCGGCACCAGGCACGACGGGCTAGATGCATAAAGGAAACTCCTATATTTGTTGATAGGTCAACATTTGCTCGCCCGATTGTACTCACCGGAGGTCACAGACGGCCTGCCAATCGTTAATCAATCAACATCTTCATATCTCAAAATTATTTTATTAAAAATCATTCCTAATAGGCTTCACATTTGGTTGCATTTATGGATAATAGAACTCGTCAAGACGCACGTCCGGAGAGGGCCCTTACGGGACCGGACGAGCGCACCATCGCCATCGATCGAAAGGATCGAATCATGAAGTTTGTTTGCCCCGTTTGCGGTTATGTGGAAGAGTTCGACGGCGACCAGCTGCCCGAGGATTTTAAGTGCCCCCAGTGCGGCGTTCCCGGTTCTCGTTTCCTGAAGCAGGAGGAGGGCCAGCTCGAGTGGGCCGCCGAGCACGTCGTGGGCGTCGCCAAGATGGAAGGCGTCTCCGAGGACATCGTTGCCGACCTTCGCGCCAACTTTGAGGGCGAGTGCTCCGAGGTCGGTATGTACCTGGCCATGGCTCGCGTCGCTCATCGCGAGGGCTACCCCGAGATTGGCCTGTACTGGGAGAAGGCTGCCCACGAGGAGGCCGAGCACGCCGCTAAGTTCGCTGAGCTCCTGGGCGAGGTCGTGACTGACTCCACCAAGAAGAACCTCGAGATGCGCGTTGAGGCCGAGAATGGTGCCACCGCCGGCAAGACCGATCTCGCCAAGCGCGCCAAGGCCGCTGGTCTCGATGCCATCCACGACACCGTGCACGAGATGGCTCGCGACGAGGCTCGCCACGGCAAGGCTTTCGCCGGCCTGCTCAAGCGCTACTTTGGCTAAGCCAGCCGCCTGAGAGATAATCTCTAGCTCGATAAGGCCCGGACCGCATGGTTCGGGCCTTTTTCGTACCTCACGAACTTATTAACTCCCTGAAATAGGACCGCCTTAGGCATCGGCTTCTCGTCAAAAACTAAGTGAGTAGACTTTTTGGAACTTGCCGAGCACACCATCCATATTGCTTTATAAAGCCGCAGGTAAATGACTTGTTGCAAAACGGCCTGGTCGCCATCACGCCAAAAGTCTACTCACTTAGAACCGCAGCCGTCCACGATCGAGCTGTTTTGCGTCTAACGGTCATCTTTCCGTCGATTACTCCCAATTTTGTCCAGTCAACGAATAGTTCAGACCGGAGTAATGTCTCAGCCCTTTGCTCATCTGAGCTTTTATCACGATATTCAGCATCGAGCATCCTGCATACGGCCTTAACGATCGCGCGGAATCTATCCTCATCGGATATCTGTCTGTGTGTCAGGAGAAGCACGTCGTAGCCCATGGCCTGAAGGGCCGTCATACGGTCTGCGTCACGCAAGCCATCCCCTGCGCGTCCGTGCGAGGCCTTTCCCTGACATTCAATGGCCACCTGTCGCCTACCGTCCGGCGAAGAAAGAAGTAGGTCGATATATACACGGGACTTTCCCACAATCGCTCGAGCACTTGTGCTTAACGTCACTTCGACATTGAGCTCTATACCGCAAAACCCTTCGCCTCCCAGGGCTCGCGGCAGTCCAAGCAACAAATACGCCTCGACCTCAAAAGGCGACGCGGCACCCAATGGAACGAGTTGCGATACCGCCATAAATCTATTGCCGTAACGCATCCCGCAAACATCTGAACAAAAACGGTCAAGGTCTCTGCCCAAAACCAAAGCGTCTCGACGCCATAAATTTGAGGCGGTGCCGTCCTCGCGCGGACAGCGCACCCAACCGAACGTTGTCGAAATCGCGCCCGAATCAATTGCACGCGTAAGCTCCGCCTCAAGTGCCGCCGGCAGAGCGCACACCGCAAACAAGCCACACATCTCCGCCAATACCAAAAGAAGCTGAAGATCCGTCAGATGCCGCGACATGATGAATGCCGTCAGTAGAGGAGACGTAATCAAAAATCCATGCTCCGTTTCCAGCACGGATTCCCTGGGGAGCTCACCAAGGAACAACCGCTGCCTAATGCTGGCAGAGCGAGTCCGTTTGTTTCTCGTACGAACCAATGTATACAACGGAAAACCGAGCGCGACCGCAGCCGTCGGGTTGCGGGCGAGGTCATATCGCTGCCGGTCTTCTTCCGGCCGTGGAAGCGGCGGACACAAAGCGCGGACCTGAGGGGGCAAACGCCAGTACCTAAAAGCCGATATGTCACAAAGTAGATCTTTCATAGGCACAGGAAAACATGAATTTCAACCCAGCCGGTCTCGCATTGGCGCGAACGTACCGAAAATGGCGCCGAACGGACCGCCAAGTTTTCAACAGCCCTCCCCAACTGGCCAAAAGCTTGCCAAGAACTGGACGAAGCCCTGTTGAAAACCCCATTTTTTTCTCGTGCGGAAGCTTTGCGCGGCAAGTGAGTAGACTTTTTTGAACATCCCGAGCAGGCCGGTCATCCTGCTTTTCAAAACCGCAGGTAGATAGCTTGTTACAAAACTGCCTGGTCGCCAAAGTGCTAAAAGTCTACTCACTTAGGTTGCAGAATGTCCCCCATTAACTGCAATTCCAAGGTAGTTAGCACTTTTGGACTCAAATCGTCATACTGGACAAGAATTTGAGTTGAGTTTTTAGGGACAGATGCGCCATCGGCACACCAATAACAGTCACTGATATCGACAAAAGGGATACTCGAGCGCGTAAGGGCCTGCGCAAAAGAGCTTCCGCCCGCTTCGCACTCCGCAACC
The DNA here is from genome assembly GCA_902492935.1 of uncultured Collinsella sp. GTDB lineage: Bacteria > Actinomycetota > Coriobacteriia > Coriobacteriales > Coriobacteriaceae > Collinsella. The sequence continues at coordinate 43,556 of CABUNJ010000009.1, forward strand.
ACAGTGCAGTAAAGGCCCACGTCTGCATGCTCAATCGAGACTTCCCCTGCCGGAAACGTTTTCCGTACAAGTGCCGCCAGGCCATCACGCGCCTCGCGAGCACGAACGCGCACGCGGTTCACATGCCGCTCGTAGTCACCCGATTCCAGCAGACGCGCCAAAGCAACCTGGTCAACAGAACTCACCGACGAGGCGTAGAAACCCAGCTCGCACCTAAACCGCTCCATTAGCTCATCGGGCAGCACCATGTACGCTAGACGCAACGCCGACGACAGGCTCTTCGAAAACGTGTTGGTGTAGATAACCGACTGGGCGGCATCGATTGATGCGAGCGCGGGAATCGGCTTCCCGGCAAGGCGAAACTCACAATCAAAGTCATCTTCGATGAGATATCGACCTGGTCGCTCGGCAGCCCAGCTGAGCAGCGCGTAGCGACGCGCAATGCTCGTCACAAGGCCGGTCGGATACTGATGGGACGGCATCAGGTGGAGAACATTTGTCCCGGTTTTCTGCAGAGCGCTCAAGTCCACGCCCTCATCATCCAACGGGATATGTCGAACTTGGCAGCCCATAGCCTGATAGATGCGCGTCAGACGCAAATAGCCCGGGTCCTCAACGGCATACACCTTGTCAGCGCCAAGCAACTGAACCAACATGGTATCGAGCAGCTGGGCGCCTGCACCGATAACAATGTTGTTGGGGTCGACATTCATACCCCTTGTCCCACGCAGATGGTGAGCAATTGCGCGTCGCAGCCGAGCGGTGCCCTGCGCCGGTGCGGGCGAAAAGATTTCGCGCTCATCTTCGGATGCCAGCGTCGCCCGTAGTGCGCTTTGCCAAAGCCGCGCCGCCTCCAAAGCGGAAGGAGAAAGTGTATCGAATCGCTCGACCTGTCCGTTGACATCATGCGCGCTGGGACCCGCAGAGGCGGCATCTCGGTCGATACCCTCCGCAGCCGAAGCCAAAACCGGTGCGTCCGGAAGCTCGCAAGCGTAGTAGCCACGACGCGGCATTGAGCAAATATAGCCCTCGGCAAGTAACTGGCTATATGCATTCTCGATGGTAATGACGCTGATTCCCAGATGACTGGCAAAGGCGCGCTTAGACGGAAGATGCTCCCCCGCCGCAATACGTCCAGCAACAATATCATCTCGAATTTGCTGGTAAACATACTCATAAAGCGATGCCTCGCCGCGTTTTTCCAAATTGTAGTCAAGCATGAGTTTGCCACCTGACCTTATCGAGCTGTTCAATCTGGTATTAAGCTGACCTTATTATTATCTCGAAAACTGAGTATTTTGCCATACCCAGCTCCCCGATAGGATGTTCCGTCAAGCAATGCACATGCCAACCAAGGGAGCAACCATGGCAGAACAGACCAGCAAGGCCGATCGCGTCAAACTTAATCGTGAGCTCGCGCAGATGCTCAAGGGCGGCGTCATCATGGACGTCACCACGCCCGAGCAGGCACGCATCGCCGAGGAGGCAGGCGCCTGCGCCGTCATGGCACTCGAGCGCATTCCGGCCGACATCCGCGCCGCAGGCGGCGTCTCGCGCATGAGCGACCCCAAGATGATCAAGGGCATCCAAGAGGCCGTCTCCATCCCTGTTATGGCCAAGTGCCGCATCGGCCACATTGTCGAGGCGCAGGTCCTGCAGGCCATCGAGATCGATTACATCGACGAGTCCGAGGTTCTCTCCCCTGCCGATGACGTCTATCACATCGACAAGACCCAGTTTGACGTGCCGTTTGTCTGCGGCGCCCGCGATCTGGGCGAGGCGCTGCGCCGTGTTGCCGAGAGCGCCACGATGATCCGCACCAAGGGCGAGCCGGGCACGGGCGACGTCGTCCAGGCTGTACGCCACATGCGCAAGATCCAAAAGCAGATCCGCGACGTTGTTGCCCTTCGCGATGACGAGCTCTTTGAGGCAGCCAAGCAACTGCAGGTTCCGGTCGAGCTGGTGCGCGAGGTCCATGCCACGGGTAAGCTTCCCGTCGTGAACTTTGCCGCCGGCGGCGTAGCGACCCCTGCCGACGCCGCGCTGATGATGCAGCTGGGTGCCGAGGGCGTCTTTGTCGGCTCGGGCATCTTTAAGAGCGGCGACCCCGCCAAGCGCGCCGCCGCCATCGTCAAGGCCGTGGCAAACTTCACCGATGCCAAGCTCATTGCCGAGCTTTCGGAGGACCTGGGCGAGGCCATGGTCGGCATCAACGCCGACGAGATCGAGATCATCATGGAGGAGCGCGGGCGCTAGTCCAGCAGAAAGGATCGCACATGAGCGATTATGCAGACCAAACGGTCGCCGTGCTGGCGGTCCAAGGCGCTTTTGCCGAGCACGAGGCAAGGCTATCCGAGCTGGGCGCACGTTGTATTGAGCTGAGGCAGGCGGCTGATTTGAAGCAGGACTTTGACCGTCTGGTACTTCCCGGCGGCGAGTCTACCGTTCAAGGGAAGCTGCTTGATGAGTTGGGCATGCTCGAGGAGCTTCGTGCCCGTATCGCTGAAGGTATGCCCGTCCTGGGCACCTGCGCCGGCCTGATTCTGCTGGCTCACGATCTTGCCGCCCATGACGATAAGGGCACGTCGCGTTTGGCAACCATGGATGTACTTGTCGAGCGCAATGCCTACGGCAGGCAGCTCGGCAGTTTTCGCACCAAGGGCCAGGTGTCCGGCATCGACGGTGAAGTGCCGCTGACGTTTATCCGTGCACCCCGCATCGTTGAGGTGCACGGCGATGCCGAGGCCTTAGCGAAAGTCGACGGCCGTATCGTCGCCGCCCGTCAGGGCAACCAGCTCGGCGTAACCTTCCACCCCGAGCTCGACGACAACACGCGCCTCCACGAGCTCTTCCTCCAAATGTAGGCAGAAAACAAACGAGCGTGGATTTTCGGACGCATAGCAAATGAGAGTGGATAATCTCCCACTTTGAGCTTGAATGCAGGCTCAAACCGGGAGATTATCCACTCTCATGCTATGTAGTCATTTAAGAACGTCCCCAATGACTACTTCGACAACACCGATGTTTTGGTACCGACAGCGAAAACCGCCGGAGCGAGGGAGGCCCTTTTGGGGCGAGATGACGCCATAGGTTGAGCATAAGTCAGCGAGCGGGTCGCATTTGAGACAAGGTGACGTGAAACGAAAGGGCGCTGACCTTCTGGTCGCGCCCTTGAAGTTGAACGTCAGATTGTCCAAATGCGGCCCGCGCAGCGTCGGCCCGTTACGGCGTTTGGTAAAACGCCGTAACTAAAAACGGTTGCCGCGGAAGCCGCCACCGTTGCGGCCGCCACGGTCGCCGCCACGGCCACCGCGGTCGTTACCACGGTTGCCGCCAAAGCCGCCACGGTTGCCGCCACGGTCGCCATAGCCACCACGGTTGCCGCCAAAGCCGCCGCGACCGCCGCGGTCGCCGCCGCGGTCACCAAAGCCGCCACGGCCACCGCGATCGCCACCGCGACCGCCACGGTCGCCGCCACGGCCGCCGCGACCGCCACGGTCGCCGCCACGGCCACCGCGATCGTCACGACCGCCGCGAGGACCGCGGTCCTCGTCCAGGCCCATGGCGACGAGCGGAGCAATGACCTTATCGAGAGCGGCCATCAGCTCGGTGGCCTCCTCGTAAGAAAGCTCGGGCAGGAGCTTCTCCTTCTTGTTGGCAAGCTCGACCAGGCCCTCAGCGGCATCCTCGGCAGCGAAGACGACGATCTTGCGCATATCGCCCTCGGCGTCGTCGATGCGGCCGACCAGATCGGCAGCCTCGGCCTCGGCCATCAGACCATCGAGCTCACGAAGGCGCATGCCCAGCAGGTCGGACATTTCCTTCTGCTCCATCTTGGGCTTGAGGTCAAGAAGCTTGATGGCGCGCTCGATGTTCGCCATGCGCTCGGCCTTGGCCTCCTCCTCCTTGGAAATAGCAAAGCGACGGCTACGCAGCAGGCGGGCGGCCTTCTGCATCTTGTCCATCAGCTCTTCGTCATCGTAATCAACGGTGGCCTCGACAACCTCGGCCTCCTCCTCGGCGGAAACCTCGTCAGCAGCCTCAACCTCGGCAGCTTCGGTCTCCACGGTCTCGACTGCCTCGACCTCGGCAGCCATGGTCTCGTTCTCGGTCTCGTTCATGATCTCTTCGTTCTCGGACATGAGACTCCTTCTTGGCCCTCTCGGGCATCATCGCCCCATTCGCGGGGCCCGTCGCGCACTCTTTGCGCTTTAAACATTCATGCCTCTCGGCAAAACGTCCATTAGTTTATGGTGTCGTCATCTAATCTAGCTGCAGAATCTATGTGCACACATTAATGCGACATGTGCGACTCGCGACGAGCGTACACCAGCGACACCGCGAATCCGACCACGGCAATTACAGCCGCCACACGCACGGCAGTTGCAAATCCAATCGCCTGGGCAACGTCAGTCGCAACGCCAGCGGAGCCGGCAGCCGCCGCAGAACTCGAGAGCAGGCCGATAAACAGGGACGGGCCAAACGATGCGGCAATCATGTTCCACGTGTTAAGCAATGCCGTTCCGTGGGGATGCTCAGCGGCAGGCAGCGTCTCCAAGCCGGCCGTCTGCGAGGGGCTCAGCACCAAACCGACTCCGGCATACACCACAACGGTCAGCGCCACGACGACGCCGATGTTCATGCTTGCCGCCGTCATCGAGATGGCAGTCTGCCCCACAGCAATCAGGGCAAAGCCGACCGGCAGCAGCGGCCATGCGCCACGGGCGTCCATCACGCGTCCGCCCACAATCGAGGTCACGGCGTTGCAGGCAATCGCCGGCAAAATGAGTAAGCCCGCAATAAGTGCGGTCATGCCGTATGCGCCCTCAAAATAGAGCGGCAACAAAACACTCATCGAGAACGTTGTCATCATCGACACCACCACAAGCAGGCACGCAGGCCAAAAACGAACGCTCGTCATGGGGCGCACGTTGAGCACCGGATGCTCGAGCTTGAGCTGGCGGACCGCAAACAGGCCGAGCAGCACAATGGCGGCGAAGAGCGTCACGATACCGGCAATCAGATTGGTCGAGAACTCGCCTACGGAATACACAAATGCCGTAATGCCGGCGGCGAGCAAAACAACCGACAGAATATCAAGCGTGGTATTCGAGTGCTCTCCGACATTCTGAACAAGCTTAACGCCCGCCGCAGCGACCGCAATGCCGCCCACCAGCGGTACTACGAACACCGCCCTCCAGCCAAACAACGTGCACATAAGACCGCTGATCACGGGTCCAAACGCCGGCCCTAGCGTAATGCAGGCACCGCCCAGGCTCAGATACAGACCGAGCTTCTCGCGCGGGGCGCAAGACAGCACCACGTTCATCATGAGCGGGAACAAGATGCCCGATCCCGCAGCCTGCAAAATACGACTTGGCAGCAAAACGCTAAACGACGGAGCGACCAGGCACAGGACTTCGCCGGCGACCATGCATCCGCATGCGAAAAACAGCAGCTTGCGCGTCGAGAAACGGCCGGACAGGAAGGCCATGATGGCCGTAAAAATCGACGTCACGATCATGTAGCCCGAGACGAGCCACTGTGCCGTGGTGGCACTCACCGAAAAGGCTGCCATAATGTCGTGCAACGCCACGTTAATGATGTTCTCGTTAAACGCGGCAACAAAGGCTGCAATATACATTACGACGAGAATCGCCGCAGAGGCCAATGGCGTTACTTGAACTTGTTGCTGAGATTTGCTCCCCATGCATTTCCTTCCTCTTGGAACGACAGTCGCATCGCCCCAGAGGAACAGTCCAGGGCGAAAAATGAGCCCTAGACTTACGCCAGACGCCGTACACGACGAATCTGGCAACATGGTCCAACGTCGAAAGATTGTAACGCGGACGCACAGCTTTCCTTCCGCGCTATTATTAAAAGTCCACGAAAGCATAAGACATGAGGAGCCCGCCATGATTAAGCCCATCATGAAATCCGAGTTCTTTTTGCGTCTGCCTTCCGAAGACGCGGGACCCGACGATGCCGCGACCGGGCAGGATCTCCTAGATACACTCCACGAGCATGAGCGCGAGTGCGTGGGCCTCGCCGCCAACATGATCGGCGTGCGCAAACGCATCATCTGCGTAAAGGACGGCAACAGGACACTCCTGATGTACAACCCTCAAATTCTTGAGCAGGTCAATGCCTATCAGACGAGCGAAGGATGCCTCTCGCTGATCGGCGAGCGTCCCTGTACCCGCTATCGCCGCATTAAGGTTGAGTATTTGGACGAGAACTTCGTTCACCGCATCAAAAACTTCTCGGGCTACACCGCCGAGATCATCCAGCACGAAATCGACCACTGCCAAGGAATCGTTATTTAGTTCCGACGATTCAAGAAAGCTCCCCGCAGCCAAGCAACTGCAGGGAGCTTTCGATTGTATGGAGCCTCTATCCCTTAGCTCTGGCGGTAGTGATCAAAGAAGTCGGCGAGGTCTTCGAGGGACTCTTTGAGTACTTCCATGCGCGGCAGGTACACGATACGGAAGTGGTCGGGCTCAGCCCAGTTGAAGCCGCCGCCACGCGTGATCAGGATCTTCTTCTCGTGCAGCAGGTCAAGGGCGAACTGCTCGTCATCGGTAATGTTGAACTTCTTCACATCCATCTTGGGGAAGATATAGAACGCCGCGCGCGGCTTGACCACCGAGATGCCGTCAATCTTGTTGAGCGCCTCATACACAAAGTTGCGCTGCTCGTAGACACGACCGCCGGGGCGGATGTAGTCGTTAACCGACTGATGGCCGCCGAGCGCCGTCTGGACAATCGACTGAGCCGGCACGTTGGAGCACAGGCGCATGTTAGAGAGCATGTTAATGCCCATGATGAAGTCGCTCATGCAGCGCTGGTTGCCCGAAAGCACCATCCAGCCAATACGATAGCCCGCAATCATGTGCGACTTGGACAGACCGCTAAAGGTAACGCAGGGCAAGTCAGGGGCGAGCGAGGCAATCGAGACGTGCTCGTAGCCGTCCATGCACAGGCGGTCGTAGATCTCATCGGCAAAGATCATCAGCTGATGCCTGCGTGCAATCTCGACGATGCCCTCGAGCACCTCGCGCGGATAGACGGAACCCGTGGGGTTGTTGGGGTTGATGATGACGAGAGCTTTGGTCGCGCTCGTAATCTTGGACTCCATATCCTCCAAGTCGGGATACCAATCCGCCTGCTCATCACACAGATAATGTACGGGATGACCGCCAGCAAGGGTTGCGCACGCCGTCCAGAGCGGATAGTCGGGGCTGGGGATCAGAATCTCGTCGCCATTGTCGAGCAGCGCGTTCATCGAAAGCTGAATGAGCTCGGACACGCCGTTGCCCGTGTAGATATGCTCCATCTGAACGTTGGGCAGGCCCTTGATCTGCGAATACTGCATGATCGCCTTGCGCGCGGAGAACAGGCCACGCGAGTTGGAATAGCCTTCGCAGTCGGGCAGCTGCTGGCGCATGTCCTTGATGACCTCATCGGGCGTGCGGAAACCGAAGGGCGCCGGGTTACCGATATTGAGCTTGAGGATGCGCTCGCCCTCGTCCTCCATACGGGCGGCCTCGTCGACGACGGGACCGCGCACATCATACAGGACGTTATCAAGCTTGGTGGATTTAGAAAAAGTACGCATGGTGGTGCTCCTTGGAATTTGAGCCGTGGGACTAGGTTCGGATTTGGCAACGTTATGGGACGAGGACGCCTCGCCTTGATCGGCGTCACCGGCAAGCAGCCAGGTAACATCGACCTCCAAAATGCGGGCGAGCAGCTCTGCCACATCGCGCCGCGGAATCGTCTTGCCGCTCACATATTGGCTCATCTGACTCTTGCCGAGTTTTTTGCCGAGCATCTCCGATACGCGGATTACGTCCGACTGGCGAACGTCGCGATCGAACATAGCCTGTCGCAGGCGATCGCTAAACGTCTCTTGGGCCACTAGAACCTCCTTGCTGGCAAAGTTCAATTTATAGAACACGAATTGAACCTGAGTTCAATTTAGGCAGCAGTATAGCGCCGCACCTCATTCGGAAGTTCAATTTCATAAGAAAATGTACCGAACCCCGAGAATTGTCCCGAAGTGGACAATGACGTGCACACGTTTAGAGGTATTCAAGGAATCGAGCAGCGGCAAGCGAAACGTCAGCCGTGCGATATATCGCATTGATCTGCCGATGGGGATGTCCCTCGAGTGGTCGCACGGCAACATCGAACTGACAACGGCGCAAGATGAGCGCGGGAAGAATGCTCACGCCCAAGCCGTCCTCGACCATAGCCATAATCGCATAGTCATCCCAAGTCGACAGCTTAGAGCGCACCGCCAGGCCCGCGCGGCGAAACAGCGGCGTAATCTCGTCATCGGTGCCGCGTTCTAGCAGAATAAACTGCTCGTTAGCCAAATCGGAAAGAGAGACGGCCTCCGCCGTGGCAAGCAAAGAGTCTGCCGGTACTACCGCCATCAACTCGTCGCGCACCAAAGACCGCGCTGCCATGCCGTTTTCTCGGGGCTCACGCGGGATAAAGCCCAGGTCACAACGACCCTCAGCCACCCATTGTTCAATCTCTGAGTAATCGCCCATCAGCAGCTCGTAATCGACCTCCGGATGATCGGCGCGAAAGCGCGCGATCACCGGCGGCAGTACATGAGTCGCCACACTCGAAAACGTACCGATACAGATCTTGCCGCGCATGAGCCCGCGCATCTCATCCACCCGTCGCTGCAAGCGAGTGAATTCCTCGCAGAGCGCCTCGACAGCCGGCATAACTTGCCGCCCGTCGGCAGAAAGCACTACGCCCTCGCGACTGCGGTCGAGCACCTTAAAGCCCCAATCGGCCTCAAGATCGGCCACCATACGGCTCACGCCCGACTGCGAATAGCTCAGGCGCTCGGCAGCACGCGTAAAGCTTCCGGCGCGCACCGTCTCCAGCAGCACCTGCATCTTTTGAATATTCGTTTCCACGACACGCCTCCACCTTTACATGAATTTTTGTCATGTTATCCATGCATTATATTCGCTTTTCTTCTATTGCCAGTTCACCCATAGTGAACATGCTCGAATATAGAGGGGACGGAAGCGCATGGACAACGGACTGTTTACGTACTTAGCAGCATTGCTATTGTTTGGCTCCAACGGCATCATCGCCGCTGCCATCGCGCTGCCGAGCTCCGATATCGTGCTACTGCGCACGTTTTTGGGCGCCCTCTCGCTTGTCACTATCCTTGCCATCACCCAACGCCATAAGTTGCAGGCGCCATCTCGTCCCCGCGAAGCCGCAGCACTCCTTCTGTCGGGAGCCGCGCTGGGTGCCAGCTGGATTTTTCTGTTCCGTGCCTACCAGACGATCGGCGTCGGCGTATCCTCCCTGCTGTACTACTGCGGCCCCATCATCGTCATGGCCCTCTCGCCGTTTATCTTTGGCGAAAAACTGACCGGCGGCAAAATCGCCGGCTTTATCGCCGTCGCCTGCGGCGCTTTTCTCATTGCAGCGCAAGGTCTAGGCGGCAACATGCCCATTGCGGGTATCGCCTGCGGCATCGCCTCGGCATTTTGCTATGCGCTGATGGTCATCGCTAGCAAGGGTGCGCCACACATCGAAGGCCTCGAGAACTCCGCGCTCCAGGTGAGCGCCGCCTTTGTGACCGCGCTGGTCCTCACGCTCATCACGCAGGGCGCTCCCTCATTCCTGTCCGCCGGCGTCGCCGCCAGTATTGATTGGCGCGCCGTCGTCATGCTCGGCGTCGTCAACACCGGCATCGGCTGCCTGCTCTACTTTAGTGCCGTCGCCAAGCTGCCCGTCCAGACCGTCGCAGTCGTCGGCTACCTCGAGCCGCTTTCGGCCGTCGTGTTCTCGACCGTCCTTTTGGGCGAAGCCATAACACCGGTCCGCCTGATGGGTGCCGCGCTTATCATCGGCGGCGCGATTTTTTGCGAACTCGCCGGCAAACGCGCAAACGCCAAGGCTGGCATAGCCCAGACAGCACGTGCTTAAAAGCCCCTGTTTTGAAATGCTACCTACGTACATAAATAATCCCCAGCTGGGGATTATTGTCTAAAATAACCTGATGTGCCAAACTGCTCTTGTATGTATAAAGACGGCATAAAGATTATCTGTCCTAGACAGATAACCGGATGTCTAAGGGAGTCCACGTGGCACACAACAAACTGGAGGCAAGCCCCCAAGACCAGCGTGGTCAAGGCGGGCACGGAGCCATCCCCCTCTCCGCTGGCATGCTGCTCGTAACGCTCGGCGTCGTCTATGGCGACATCGGCACGAGCCCCATGTACACCATGAAATCAATCGTCGCCAACAACGGCGGCATCGGTACCGTCAGCGAGGACATGATCCTGGGCGCGCTTTCGCTCGTCATCTGGACCATGACGCTCGTGACCACGGTCAAGTACGTGGTAATCGCCATGAAGGCCGACAACCACAACGAAGGCGGCATCTTCGCCCTGTTCAGTCTCGTGCGCAAGGTGGCGCCATGGCTGATTCTCCCCGCCATGATCGGCGGCGCGGCGCTGCTCGCCGACGGCATCCTCACCCCCGCCGTCACGGTTACCACGGCCATCGAGGGCTTGCGCACCATCGAGTGGGGCCACGCGCTATTGGGTGACGGTCAGACCAATGTGATCATCATCACCATCATCATTATCTGCGGTCTATTTGCCATGCAGCGCGCCGGCACCTCGTCAATCGGCAAGCTGTTCGGCCCGCTTATGACGCTGTGGTTCCTGTTCTTGGCTGGCACCGGCCTGTTCAACATGCTCGGCAACCTGTCCATCCTACGCGCGCTCAACCCCATCCGTGGCATCATGTTCCTGTTCTCGCCCATCAACCACTCGGGCATCATGGTGCTCGGCTTCGTCTTCCTGTCGACGACCGGCGCCGAGGCGCTCTATTCAGACATGGGCCACGTGGGCAAGGCCAACATCTACGCATCCTGGCCGTTTGTTAAGGCGGCGCTTATCCTTAACTACCTGGGTCAGGGCGCTTGGCTGCTCGCCAACAACTCCAATCCCCAGATGCTCGCAATGGATATCGTCAACCCGTTCTATATGATGCTTCCCGAGCCCCTGCGCCCCTTTGCCATCGTGCTTTCGGCCGTGGCGGCCATCATTGCCTCGCAGGCGCTCATCACCGGCTCGTTCTCGCTGGTATCCGAGGCCACGCGCCTCAACCTTATGCCGCATCTGCGCATCCACTACCCCAGCGACACCAAGGGCCAGCTCTATATTCCGCTCGTCAACAACATCATGTGGGTCGGCTGCATCTTCATCGTGCTGCTGTTCCAAAACTCCGAGCGCATGGAGAGCGCCTACGGCCTCGCCATTACCGTGACCATGCTCATGACCACGACGCTTTTGACGAGCTATATCGCCGGCATTCTCAAGCACAAGCTGGGCGCCTGCGTCTTCGCCCTGCTCTTCGGTGCCATTGAACTGTGCTTCTTCGCCTCGTGCCTCACCATGTTCTTTGACGGCGGCTATGTGATGATCTTCCTGGCCGCACTGCTGTTTGGCCTTATGTACGTGTGGCGCCGTGGCACCGCCATCGAGCGCACGCAGACGATCCTGCTGCCGGTCTCCAAGTACATCGATCAGCTTAACCGCCTGCGCAACGATGAAACCTATCCCGTGCTCGCCGACAACCTGGTGTTCCTCACCAACAGCCCCGATCCGCTCACGCTCGACCGCGACGTGCTCTATTCCATCCTGGATAAGCATCCCAAGCGCGCCAAGGCATATTGGTTCATCAACGTGCACGTTACCGACGAGCCCTATACGCACGAATATTCCGTCGAGACCTTTGGCACGGACTTCCTCTTCCGCGTTCGCCTGGACCTGGGCTTTAAAGTTAACCAGCGCGTCAACGCTTATCTGCGTCAGATCGTCGGCGACTTGATGGCATCGGGCGAGCTGCCGCCGCAACATCACACCTACTCCATCTACAAGACGCGCGGCAACGTAGGTGACTTCCGCTTTTGCATGCTGCGCAAGATGCTTGCCCCCGAAACGGACATCAACCGCAATGACCACCGCGTGATGGCCATCAAGTACGCCGTCCGCCGCGCCTGCGGAAGCCCGGCACGCTGGTACGGTCTCGAGAACTCGGCCATCATCATTGAGTACGTACCGCTCTTTGCCCGCATGCGCCCGGCCGTCAAACTTGTGCGCACCCAGGTGCCGCTCGAGGTTCAGATCGAAGAGGCTGAGGAAATGGAAGTCGACATCTTCTCGGACGACTTGGTCAACGGCAACGAGGCCGGTAGGGACATGAACATCGATCCCACTGAGCTGCTCGAGAGCGTCGCCGATACGCCCGAACAGCAACAGCTCGACGGCCTCGAGAGTGAACAACTCAACGACGCCAACTTCTAGCGACGTCACAAATCAACGACAGCGGCCTTGCACCTCGCGAGAGGTGCAAGGCCGTCTTGTATTGCAGTAAAGCTAGCGGCTACGAACGACGCGGCTCGGGAACCACGAGCCTATCGGGGCTCGCGCCCTCGGCATCCATCAGGCTCACGTAGCGAATCGACGGATCCCCATACATCGCGTAGTAATAATTGCCCGTGCGCGCGCTAAAGCATCCGGTGTAGATAGTCTTCTCGAACTTGCCATCGCCCATCCTGGACGCTCCCTCGATCATCACCACGCCCTCGAGCGAGCGGAACATGCGAACGACGTTTTCGGTCTCGCTCTCCTTTTGCGGGTAATTGGCATTGAGGTACGCCGCCTTTACAAAACGGCTCGGCGAATAGCAATCGCCCGGAATGCCGCGCATGCCGGCACCGGCTCCATAGGGCTTGAGCTCGGCGCCGCGCCATGTCGCCGTCTGCGGAAAATCGCTTGTGGCGGTGATATAGGTGCGCAGGTTTTCCATGTGCCACGGGAAGGTCGGCTGGTTGGCAAGGGTGTCGACCGGATCGTCGTATACATGCAGGCCGTCAGCCATCATCTCGACCACGATGCTGCGCTGGCTGTCGCCGATAATCCAATGGAGCAGCGACACGCCCAGCCCCTCTCCGGCAGATTTGGCGACAATCACCGTGTCGCGCAGCGCGGCCTCGACCTCATCGACCGTCGAGAACGTCGCTGCCACCCACAGGGGGAACTCATAGGCCGCGATATTGGTCTTGCCGTCGACAGGGTCCTCGGCATACTCGGCATAACCCGGGAAATTGAGACCCGCCACGGCGAGGCCCGCATCGTTGCCGCAATCGAAGAACATAGGGTAGTTCCTGTAATCGATGCACATACCGATCACCGCGTGCGCCGCTGTCGCGTCGTCGATAAACGAATACGGAATGTGAAACCCGCGCGGCATCACGCGAACCTGTTGGCCGTAGTCAAAGCTCCAGTCGAGATTGCGGCCCAGATACATGTGGCCAGAATTATCGGTAAATCGAATACTCGTACACATAGCGCCTCCTAGCTTTACGTTCTTGCTAATTTCATTGTCTCCAAACAAAAAGGCGCTAAACACAAAAGCCCGGACATGACAACAATGTCACGCCCGGGCTATTCAAGCAGGATAAACTCAACCAAGTTAACCCCGCAGGTCGTCTAAGGAGTCAAAGTGCCGCAGATTGCCACGAAAGAGGAGCGAAGCGTACTTAAGGTACGCGAGCGACGATTGAGCGGCAAGGTGCGGTGCTTTGATCCCCTTAGACCAACTTGCCGAGACAGTGGTCGATCATATGCTGGATCATTTGTGCCTCAAAGCCCGCGTAGTCGCGGCGGCACTCCTTCATCTTGCCGTCGACAATCTGGTCAAAGGCAACCTTGCACTTGATATAGCGCGTGGACTTGGTGACCTCCTCGTGCGTCAGGCAGCTCTCCTCCATCTTGCTGGCGCCCAGACCAAACACCAGACGGGGGTTGTAAAGCACGTGGGGCTCGCCGGCGTCGTCCAGATAGACGCAAACCTTCTTGGTAACGCCAATCTGGTTAGCGGCAAGGCAGCCGGCATCGTCGAGCGACTTGATGGTATCGATCAGGTCCTGTGCGACCGACTCGTCCTCGACGGTCGCAACCTCGCAACGCTGGGACAGGATAGCCTCGTCGTGGCAAAGCTCTTTAATCATACGTTCCTCCATAGGGGTCGTTGTAACCGCTTAAGTATACGGTACCCTCACATTTTCATGCGAAAAATACCGTCCGTCTGCTACAAAGCGCCGAACATCAACATGCGAGGAACAACAGCGTCGTAAAGGGGCTATAGTGGGTGAGTTCGTGTCAATCGGCCTAAACTCGGGGCCGAACAAGGAAAGGGTATGCATGGACGAACTATTTCACGTCAGCGAGCGCAAGTCCACAATCGGGACCGAACTTCGCGCTGGACTGACAACATTCCTGGCGATGGCCTACATCATCGCCGTCAACCCCGCGGTGCTCTCGGGCGCTGGCATCGATGCGGGAGCGCTCGCCTGCGCCACCTGCCTGGGCGCCGGCATCATGACCATCTGCATGGGCATCTTCGCCAACCGCCCGCTCGCCTGCGCGTCGGGCTTAGGCGTCAACGCGATGATCGCCGGAATCACCACCACCGTCTGCGGCGGTGACTGGCACGTGGCCATGAGCGTCATCTTCCTTGAGGGCGTCGTCATCTTGCTGCTCGTGCTTTGTGGCCTGCGCGAGGCCATCATGGACGCCATCCCGGTTGTCCTGCGTCACGCCATCTCGGTGGGTCTGGGCCTGTTTATCGCCATGATCGGCCTGTGCGACGCTGGCATCATCACCGCTGGCGCCGGTACGCTCGTCGGCCTGGGCGACATCACCTCCCCCACCTTTATCGTCGGCATCATCTCCATCGTCGTGACGGTTGCCCTGGCTTCCCGCAACGTGCCGGGCTCGCTGCTCATCGGTATCGTCGTCGCCGTCATCGCCGGTATCCCCCTAGGTGTGACCCAGGCTCCGACCGGCATCATCGCCCCGCTCGACTTCTCGAGCATCGGTGGCCCCATCGCCGACGCCGGCGGCGTGCCCGCCATCGTCAAGGTCCTTACCGACCCCGCGCTCCTCGTCATCTCGTTCTCGCTGCTCATGAGTGACTTCTTCGACACCATGGGCACCGCGATGGCCGTGGCCAAGCAGGGCGAGTTCCTCACCGACGACGGCAACGTCGAGAATATCAAGGAGATCCTGATCGTCGACTCCGCCGCCGCTGCTGTGGGCGGTTTCATGGGCGTCTCCTCCATCACCACCTTCGTCGAGTCCACCTCTGGCGCTGCCGACGGTGGCCGCACGGGCCTCACCTCCGTCACCACCGGCGTGCTGTTCATTCTCGCCGCGTTCTTCTCCCCCATCGTCACCATCGTTTCCAGCGCCGCCACCTGCGGTGCTCTGGTCTACGTCGGCTACCTCATGATGAGCGAGGCCTCCGAGATTGACTGGTCCGACGTGTCGCAGGGTTTCCCGGCGTTTATGATTGTCGCCGGCGTGCCCTTCACCTACTCCATCTCTGCCGGCATTGGCCTGGGCTTTATCGCCTACGTGATCGTCGCGCTCTTTAAGGGCGAGGCTTCCAAGATCAAGCCGCTCATGTGGATCGCAGCCCTCGCCTTCCTCGTCTACTTCTTTGTAGCGTAGCGGCAAAGCTGCCAAAGCAGAACACCAAAGCGCGGAGTCGCATCGAGCGGCTCCGCGCTTTGCTTTTAAAGCCAGGCAACGCACGGACGCGCGATGTATTGCTTCCCAAGTTTTGGACATTTTGCCCTCCAAACGGCACTACCGCCGGCAACATCCAGCAGATACGCTGAATCTAGTCGTATAGGCCCTATGAGAACGGGAGCAACCATGGCAGCCTTGTTCACGACCCCCAAACGCAATGACACTACCGCCGGAACCCATGTTGCCGAACCCGACGTTCGCCGTCGCATAGGACTCGCGCACGGCAGCTGGCGCCGCGTGACGCGCCGCATCGTCGCGGGCGCCGTGTGCGCGCTCACGGTGAGCTCGCTGCTCATGCCGAGCGTCTCGCTCGCAGCGGAATGGGTCAAGGTCGGCGGCAACAAGTACAACACCGCGGCGAGCGACGAGGCCGGTACCTGGTCGTGGGACGGCGCCGACGACTTGAAGCTCAACAACTATAACGGCGGCGAGATCCAGGCCGCAGGCAAGCTCAACGTGAATTACTCGGGAACCAACATCGTCACTGCCGAATGGATCGAAAGCATCAACGTTTCTCATGGCACTAACGAGAATGCCGAGCTCAATATCCAAGGCGACGAGGGCGGCACGCTCAGCGTGACATCTACTGAGGACGCTATCCTCTCCACGGGTAATATCAACATCGACGGAGCCGGATCCGTCAACGCCACGAGCACTGGGTTTGATGCCATCAATGCCGGAGGTGATCTCGCTATCAAAGGTTCGGGCAACGTCAACGCCACGGGTGCATCGGATGGCATCAGGGCAAACGGCAATATCACGATTGACGACAGCGGAGCCGTCACCGCCAGGGCTACCAAGGACAAGGGTATTGGAGCCGACAAGAACCTCACCATCAAGGGTGGCGGGACGGTCGAGGCAAGCTCAGCCGATGGTGAGGCCCTTTGGAGCGGCGGAAATATCAACATCTCGGACGGCAGCCAGGTCAAGGCAAGCTCCGAGAAAGACGCTGCCGTCGAGGCCAAGGGCAGCCTCGCAGCCACAAACGCCTCCCTCAACGTAAACGGTGTTGAATATGGCGTCTATGCCCACAAGGGCATCACCCTCGATCATGCAAACGTGACGGTCCGTGCAAGTAAAGGCAGATACGGTGGCGCCAACGCCCTCTTCACCTACCAGGACGACATCGTCGTCAAGAACGGCTCCACCGTGGACGCGTTTGCGGAAGGCGAGGTTTCGGCTGCATTCTCCACCAGAAACGATCGACCCAACGAGAAGGGCGGCCACATCTACATCAGCGACTCCGTTGTCAAGGCCATAGCCCGCTATGTCGAGAACGGCGACGGCCCCATCCCCTACAGCGAAAACCAAGATGGCGAGACGAGGCGCGAACCCCAAGGCGAGAACATCGGCATCATCGCCCAGACCAGCGAGGGCGTCACACCCGCAGTCATCTCGATCATCCGCAGCAAGGTAACGGCCGAAGGAGATACAGCGGCAACCTTTGCCCGTGCCATGAGCGCTGACGGCAAGACAATCGGCACCATCAAGATTGAGAACGCCGCCATCCAGACGCCCGAAGGCGGCAAGGTCATTGACTATCGCAAGCTCCGTGACGGCATCTACGAGGCAGGCCAAGCCATCGGCACGGGCGACGCCACGGTCGACTCCCTCTATATCAAAGCAGTCGCCAAAAGTACGACCATCGCACCTCCCGAGGTAGCCAAGCCGGAAGACCCCAAGCCCGACGAGACCAAGCCCGCAGAAAGCAAGCCCGCGGAGTCCAAGCAGAACCCCAAGCCTGAGGGCTCAAAGCCGACCAAGGTCGTTGCGGCTTCAACCACGAAAGCCAAGACCACCGGCAAGCTCGCGGCAACCGGCGACGCCTCGAGCGCAGCCATCGTGGCGGCCGCCCTTGCGGGAACAGCCGCCATCGCCGCGGGCGCCATGGTGAGCCGCAAGCGCTCATAGACGCTTTTGATGTACGGGACGGCACCCATGAAAGTGCCTAGCCCGAGCACCGTTTAACGACGCCATCGCCGAGCTCCCCTCCGGTGATGGCGTTTTCCGTTTGCGCCCGCGCGGCGCATGCGAATGTTTTTGATGCTGTCCAACCGGTATATGCTGGCGTGCGACAATTGGGGCTGCCGATATCACAACTCTGAGAGAAGCCTGCCTTGGAAGCGCAAAAGCAGATAACCGTCTATTCGAATCATGCGGAAAGCGCACCTGTCATCTACCTCCCCGTAGTCATGGGCGACGGTAGTGATGTTTATGACCGCTGTCGAGAGCTCGACTGTCCACCGTTTACCCTTGTCGCCATCGGCGGGCTCGATTGGAATCGCGAGCTGAGCCCCTGGGCATGCGACGGGACCGTACGTGATGCCGAGCCTTTCGGCGGCCAAGCTGCCAGTTTTCTTGATGAACTGCTGAATCAGATAATCCCCCAGGTGGAGTCGTCGCTTCCTCAGCCGCCCACCTGGCGCGGCATTGCTGGCTACTCGCTGGCAGGCCTCTTTTCGCTTTGGGCTCTCTGGCAAACCGACGCCTTTGACCGCGCCGCGAGCGCATCGGGGTCGCTATGGTTTCCCGACTTTGTCGACCGTGCCAGCACGGCCCCTTTTGCCGGCAGCCCGCAAGCCGTCTACCTGTCACTCGGCAAAAAGGAAACCAAGACGCCCAACCGCATGATGCGGCATGTACTCGACGACACACGCGCGATGGAAGCGTTGCTCGTCGAGCGCGGCATTCCAACAACGCTGGAGCTCAACCCCGGCAATCACTTTGCCCAAACCGACTTGCGCATGGCCCGCGGCATCCACTGGATACTGACGCATTAAAAATGGTGCCCACGCGCATATACGCATGGGCACCATATCTTGTTTTAGCTGAACGCAGCTGTTACTCAGCAGCTTCCTCAAGCTCGGAGACATCAAACTCAAAGTCGTTACCCGGTAGGATGGCATTGAGTGCGATGCCCACCAGCGAGCCCACGGCAAGACCGGAAAGTGAAATCGTCACGCCGCCCAGCTCCAGCACGATGGCACCGGCGGCGCTGTACGCAATACCGAGCGAAAGCACGAGCACCAGAGCCGCCACCAGCACGTTACGGTTGTTCTGGAAATCGACCTGGTTCTCGATGAGGTTACGGACGCCCACGGCGCTGATCATGCCGTAGAGCACAAGCGACACGCCGCCGATTACGCACGCCGGCATGGCGGCAATCACGGCGGCGAACTTGGGGCAGAACGAAAGCACGATGGCGCAACACGCGGCAATGCGGATCACGCGCGGGTCGAACACGCGCGTCAGGGCGAGCACGCCGGTGTTCTCGCCATACGTGGTGTTGGCCGGAGCGCCAAAGAGCGAAGCCAGAATCGTGGCAAAACCATCGCCAAGCAGTGTGCGGTGCAGGCCGGGATCGGCGATGTAGTTGCGCTCGCAAGTCGAACCGATAGCAGAGATGTCACCGATATGCTCGATCATAGTTGCAAAGGCCAGCGGCATGATGGTGATGATGGCCGTCGTGGCAAGACCGCTATCGAACTGCGGCCCAAAGAGCGCAAACACGGTGTTATCCCACACGATGGGAAGACCGACCCACGGCGCGTCGGCAACGCCCGAAAAATCAACCTCGCCGAGCGCAGCCGCAACGGCATAGCTCACCACAACGCCCAGCAGAATTGGCACGATCTTGACCATGCCACGGCCCCAGATGTTGCAGATCACGATAACGGCAACGGCAATAACAGCCACAAGCCAGTTGGTCTGGCAGTTGGCAATAGCGGAGCTTGCCAGAATCAAGCCGATGGAAATGACGATGGGGCCAGTCACCACCGGCGGGAAGAAGCGCATGACGCGCTTGGCGCCAAACGCGCGGAAGAGTGCCGCAAGCACCGGATAGAGCAGGCCGGCACAAGCTACGCCCAGGCAGGCGTAGGGCAAAAGCTCGGCCTCGCCGTTGGGCGCGATTGCGGCATAACCGGCAATAAAGGCAAACGATGAGCCCAAGAATGCGGGGACCTTACCGCGCGACAGGAAGTGGAACAGCAGAGTGCCCAAGCCGGCAAACAAAAGCGTTGCCGAGACCGAAAGGCCGGTGAGCACGGGCACCAGCACGGTGGCACCAAACATGGCAAACAGGTGCTGCAGACCGAGCAAAAACATGCGCGGGCGGCCGAGCGACGATGCGTCGTAGATGGCATCGCTGACGGCGGGCGTCGAGGACTGGGACATGGATGTCCTTTCGAATGGAAGGGCGATCGGGCATATCGGATAACCTGCCCAAACGATACGATCCGAACCATTGTACGCGATACGCTATGTCTCGCACACGCCGTCACCTGCAAACGGCAGTGTTACTTCCAAACGTGCTCGGCAACGCGCCTGACCAGCGCAATCTTTGCCCACTGCTCGTCCTCGGTCAGCTTGTTGCCAATCTCGCAGCTGGCAAAGCCACACTGCGGAGACAGATACAGGTTCTCGAGCGGCACGTACTTTGCCGCCTCGCGGATGCGCTCGACAATAACATCCTCGTTCTCGAGCTCTGCCGCCTTGGTGGTCACCAAGCCCAGCACGACCTTCTTGCCGGGAGCAACGTACTTGAGCGGCTCAAAACCACCGGCGCGCGGCGTGTCGAACTCCAGATAGAACGCATCGACATCCTCATGCGCAAACAGGTACGGCGCGATGGGGTCGTAGCCGCCCTCAAAAGCGTAGGTGGAGTGGTAGTTGCCGCGGCATACATGCGTGTTGATGACCAGATCGTCGGGCTTGTCCGCGATGGCGGCATTGTTGAGCGCCACGCCCAACTCGCTCACCTTTTGCAGGTCAACCGGGCTCATGCCAGTCTTGGACACAAAGTCGGTATCGCAATAGATGCCCCAGGTGCAGTCATCAAATTGGATGTTGCGGCAGCCTGCGGCATACAGGTCGGCAATCACGGTGCGATATGCTGCGGCGATGGCATCGGCGAGTTCTTCGTCGGTCTTGTAGATGGCGCGCAGACTCTCCTGCTGGCCATCGCAGCGGTCGAGCGTGACTTCGGAGAACGTCTGGATCGGCGCCGGAATGGTTTGCCGCGCGATCTGGCCCTCCTCCTCAAGCGCCTTGACAAACTTAAAGTGCTCGACGAACGGATGGCTCTCGCCGCTGATGGGGCCGGTCACCACGGCAGTATCGGCCGTGGTCTCCTCGTCATGGAACATATAACCAGTGCGTGAGGTGCGGCGCTCAATGCCGTTCAGCCCCCACATAAAGTCGAGGTGCCAGTAACTGCGGCGAAACTCGCCATCGGTGATCACCTGCAGGCCAGCGGCCTTTTGCTTGTCCACCAGGTCGCGAATGGCATCGTCCTCGACGGCCTTAAGGCCGGCGGCGTCGAGTGTGCCTGCCGTATAGGCGGCACGCGCATCCTTAACAGCCTGGGGACGAAGAAAGCTGCCGACGATATCGGCGCGAAACGGCGCGTTCGGTTGAATCAAAGTGCTCATAGATATCTCCCTTTGCTTGGTTGCTTTACTGGGACAGAGTATGAGCGCTCATATGGCCATCGTAAAATATATGTTTATAACAGTTTGATATAGATGCTTCCTATATCAGTTTGGACTGCCATAAAGAGATTTGACCCGTGCAGAATGCAGCAGTCTAGATGTGCTGACGGATCGCTTCGATATAGGCCTGTCCATAGCGCGTGAGCGTCGTATTTTTGCGTGTGATAATGCCGATCTCCATGTACTCGTCTACATCGAGCGGAATCGAGATGATGCCGGGGCCGTTGAGCTCGTGACTGATCACGCCCGAACACACCGTGTAGCCGTTGAGGCCCATGGCCAGGTTGAACAGTGTCGCACGGTCACGCACGCGGATATTCTTGCGGCGCTCAAAGGTCGAGGTCAGTTCCTCGGAATAGTAGAACGAGTTATAGCTGCCCTGCTCGTAGGACAGGAACGGGTAGTCTTCCAGATCCTCGAGCGTCACGCTGGAGCGGTCCGCCAGCGGATGGTCGGCGCAGACGAAGACATGCGGCGTGGCGCAGAAGAGTCCTTCGAACACGAGCTCGTTGGCCACCAGCATGCGCTCGATGACCTCGCGGTTATGCTCGGATAAGTACAGGATGCCCAGTTCGCTTTTCATATGCGCGACATCCTCGATAATCTCGTGAGTCTGCTCCTCGCGCAGGGTGAAGTCGTAACGCGCGGCATCGAACTCGCGGATCACGTCGACAAAAGCGTTGACGGCAAAGGAATAATGCTGGCAGCTCACACTAAAGTGCGGCACCTGCTCGGATGCGCCCTTGTACTTGCCCTCGAGCAGGTCAGCCTGGTCGAGTACCTGACGCGCGTAGCCCAAGAAGGTCTCGCCTTCCTCGGACACAATGACGCCCTTGTTGGTGCGCTCAAAGATATGCACACCCATCTCGTTTTCGAGATCGCGAATCGATGCGGTAATCGAAGGCTGCGACACAAAGAGACGGCGCGAGGCCTCGGTAATGCTGCCGCATTCGGCAACTTTGACGACATATCTGAGCTGCTGGAGCTTCATGGCTGTCTCCTTAGCTGTTCGCGAGATTCGCGTCGGCTGCACCCTCCTGACGCATAAACGGCGGCATCTCCCCCGTCGCGGCGCAGGCGGCAATCTGATGCAGAGCCCCGGCAACCGCATCGTCTGCCGCGGCGCCAATATGCCAGCGCGCGGCAGCCGTGACGGCCTCGTTGGCATTGGCGACTGCAACGGAGTTGGGAACGGCATCGATCATGGGCAAATCGTTATCGGAATCGCCAAATACGGCCACCTCATCGGGCGTCAGGCCCAAAGCGCGCGCCAGCTCCAGCGCAGCGCAGCCCTTGTCCCAACCAGCCGGAAGGATGTCAAACAGGCGCACTCGGTTGTTGGGAAACACAAGCGAGAGCTCCGGCACCTCAGCGGCAATGCGCTCGCGCAGCTCCGCGAGCTCCTCACGTGAACGGGCACTCCAGATATTCGCCTTAAACACCGGCGCATCATCGACGACGGGACGGCACGGGGCCTCTTCGCCTTTGAGCCACGCGTTACCGCCCGACTCCATGGCGCGACGCACGCGCTCGGGATCGCTCGTCACGCAATAGGCATCGTTGTCCCAAAAATCATCACCCAGGCTGTAGACCTTCAGGTACGTATCATCGGTCTCTTGCTCCAAGTAGTCAGCCAAACGCATAAGGACGGCGTTGCCGGTCGCATGCGAGGCTACCACCTCGCCGTCCACAAACATGACTTGGCCGTTGCAGAACGCACCGGTCGAGAAGCACTCGGCGCGATTGCGGAACATCCAGCCCATCGCGGACGGCTGGCGACCCGAAACCGGGCCAAAGTGCAGACCCGCCGCCTGCATGGCATGAATGCCCTCGATGGCGTAGTCGCTAGCGCCGTCATGCCCGGCTGGAATCAGCGTATCGTCCATATCGGTCAGCACAAGTTTGATCATAGAGTCCCCCAGTCATTTTCACCGTATCCATTGTAACGACCTGCCAATAAGGGACAGGTTTATTTTGGCAGGTTTTATCTGGGAAAATGCAACGCCCCAGTTGCCACCCACCAAAATAAACCTGTCCCTTTTTGGCAGGTGCGCTAGTATAGGGAACAACAGATTCGATGCGGGAGTGCCGGCGGTGCAAACCACAAGGCTGAGAGGGCATGGGGCCCAATCCTTTGAACCTGTCAGTTAATGCTGGCGTAGGGAGCATGCCGCCTTTACAGGGGCGCTGTCTATGCACAGCGCCCCTTTTCTATGCCAAGGAGGCATGTGCAGTGATTGATTCGGAACAGCTTAAGCAACATATGGTCAAGGCCGTGGAGGAGATTCGCGCCACCAATCCGATGGCCGGCTCCATCACCAACACGGTAACGATCGACTTTGTCGCCAACGCACAGCTCGCCGTGGGCGGATCGGCCGCCATGGTCTATCTGCCCGACGAGGGCGAGGCGCTCGTTGCCGGCGGCGGCGCCATCTATCTCAATATGGGCACGCTCTTCCCCATCTACGAGCAGACGATTCCCCGCGCGGCCAAGGCGGCACACGACGCCGGTAAGCCCTGGGTGCTCGATCCGGTGGGCCTGGGTATCGGTAGTCTGCGCACCCAGCTGGTAAACGAGCTCAAGCAGTACAAGCCCGCCATCGTGCGTGGCAACGCCTCCGAGATTATCGCGCTCGCCGGGCTGTGGGGTCTTGAGGGCGAGGCGGCCGATCTGAGCCGCGTACGCGGTGTCGATACCACCGACACGGTAGACGCCGCCCGCGATGCCGCGGTGGCGCTCGCCCACTACACCGGTGGCGCCGTAGTCGTCTCGGGCGAAGTCGACCTGATCACCGACGGCACGACCGTGGCCAAGTCCCACGGCGGCAGCCCGCTCATGTCCAAGATCACCGGCTGCGGCTGCTCGCAGGGCGGCGTGCTGGCTGTGTATGCCTGCGCCGCCGATCCGTTTACGGCAGCCGTCTGCGGCACCGCCGTCTACAACGTCGCTGGCACGCGTGCTGCCGCCGTCGCAGATGCCCCGGCAAGCTTTAAGGTCGCCTTTATCGATGAGCTCTACCGCGCGAGCGCCCAGGACATCGCCGATAACCGACTCGAGCTCGAGGAGGCATAAGCCATGTCCGAGCCCGCAACCAATGCCGGCATGAACACGCTCGTCGCTGTGGCCATCGCCCCATGCGGCACCGGCGATGAGCTATCCGCCGAGGTCGCCGAGGTCGTGCGCGTCATTCGCGAGAGCGGCCTTCCCAACCGCACCACCTCGATGTTCACCGAGATCGAGGGCGACTGGGACGAGGTCATGCAGGTCGTGCGCGACGCAACCTTCGTGTTGGCGAGCAAGGGCATCCGCACCGAAGTCGTGCTCAAAGCCGATATCCGGCCCGGATTTACCGACACCATGACCGGCAAGCTCGAGCGCATGGAAGCACAGATCAAGAAGCAGGAGGAAACACGATGAGCATCCGCGACAACCTTGATATCTCGGCCTATCTGGTACTCGGCCCCGAAAACACGCTCGGGCGCCCCGTGGGCGATGTGGTGGCCCAGGCGCTCGACGCCGGCTTTACCTGCATCCAGGTGCGCTCCAAGGTGGCAAGCGCCCGCGAGATCATTGCGCTGACCGGCGACGCCGCGCAGGCAATCGCTCAGGCCGGCAAGACCGGTCAGGTCGCCTTGCTGATCGACGACCGTCTGGACTGTGTGCTTGCCGCACGCGAGCAGGGTATTGCTGTCGACGGCGTGCACGTGGGCCAAAGCGATATTCCCGTCGAGGTCTGTCGCAAGTTGCTGGGCCCCGACGCCATCGTGGGCCTTTCGGCCCGTTGCGAGGAGATGCTCGAGTACGTCAAGACCGCCGACATGAGCCTAGTCGACTACCTGGGCATCGGCCCACTCCACGAGACCGAGACCAAGCGCGACTGCGGACGCGCGGCCGACGGCTCTATCATCACCAAGAGCTTTGAGGACCTGGCCGCACTCCACGCGGCAAGCCCCGTGCCCATCGTGGTGGGCGGCGGCGTCAAGACGGCCGACCTGCCGCAGCTCAAGGCCACCGGCGTCGACGGCTTCTTTGTGGTGAGTGCCGTCTGCAGCGCCGATGACCCCTACGCCGCGGCCAAGGAGCTCGTCGACACCTGGCAGCAGGCATAGGCATAGGCATAAGCCGAGCAGTTGCTCCGCGAGCCCATAACTTCAGCAATGGAAAACGCATCCCAGTTTGGATCTCCATTCCGGGATGCGCTTTCCGCCGAGATGGCGGCAGCAGCCTCTACCCTGCCAGATATGCCTCCAGTGCCGGCAAGGTCGCCTCCGCATCGCGGCGACCAATCTGGTAGATGCGCTCAAGTTCATCGGGCTCGCGACACAGCGACGGCACCTTCACCGATTCGCTCGGCCGCACCACAAAGATCTCGCCGGCGGCCTCACGACGTGCCAAATCATCGAGCGTGGCATTGTAGACCTCATGCCGATGCTCAAGCGCTGCGACAAACTCCGGGTAGTGACGGAACACGCGCCGCAGCATGGGCATCACGCTGTTGGGTTGCTTCACAAAGCCCGCCGGCTGCGTGAGTACCACGATATTGCGGTCATACCCCTGCGCAAACAGCCAAGCGCTGGGAATGGAATCGGCCACGCCGCCATCTAGGTACTTGCGGCCCTCAATGGCGACAGGACGCGTCGCCACGGGAATTGCCGACGACGCCCGGATCCACTCGATATCGCGTTCATCGCCATACGGCAGGTCGTGATAGACGGCCTTGCCCGTCTCGATATCGGTACACACGCACGTAAACCGCATGGGGCAGGCGCGATATGTCTCCAAATCGATGGGATCGCGCTCGACGGGCACCTCGTGATAGGCAAAATCGGCATTGAACATATCGCCGGTTCGCAGCCAGCTGGTCACGCTCGCATAGCGCTTATCGGCACAATAGGCTTTGTTGTAGCGAATGGCGCGGCCGATCTGGCGCGATTTAAAGTTGTAGCCAAACGCCGCGCCCGCCGAGACACCCACCATATGGTCGCAAGTTAAGCCGTGCTCCATCCAAACGTCGAGCACGCCCGCCGTATACATACCGCGGTAGCCGCCTCCCTCGAGTGCCAGCCCCACCGTGCGCGTCGTATTTGACTGTGCCATGCGACCATCTCCGTCCCCACAAATTCAAACGGAACAAGTATACCCGTCAACATATATCGTCCCAGTCGCATTTTTATCGAACATCGCATCGTCGCGCTACCGCTTGTCGAATAAATAGCCGCCCACAGCATGTGCACCCATATATAATTGTGCACTATTGTTTACACTACTCAGCTGTTATCAACAGCGAACATTAGCCGGCAAATTAACTCAACAACGCGGCAAGGCGGGGGCCTGGATACATGCAAAGCGCTGAGCAACGATGCATGTACACAACGAGCTCGCCCGACGCAATCCGCCCCGACCTCAGAAAGTCGCTTAGAACATGGAAACTGTCAGCAATTACACCGAAACGCTCGAAAAGACCGTCCGCGACCTTCTCGAGCGGCAGGATGATCTGATCAGGACCGCCTTTACCGACCAGCTTAGCGGGCTTGGCAACCGTGGCGGCTTTGCCCGTTCCCTCGAAGAGCTCTGGGAGCAGGACGCCCCCGTTACCATGGCGTTCATCGATATCGACAATCTCAAGCACTGCAACGACGTCTTTGGACATGACGAGGGCAACCGCTATATCTTGCAGGTAAGTCTCTATCTTAAGCTGTATATGAAGGTGGGCGAAGCGGCGTTTCGCATAGGCGGCGACGAGTTTGCCATCCTATCTACGATTGCAACCGAGGACGACCTCGCCGAACGTCTGAAACGCTGCCGAACGGTTCTGCTCAAAAACAACGATTCCGAGATGCCCCACTCGTTTAGCTACGGAGTGTCACATGCCGACCCCGCCCTGGGCGAAGCTTCCAATCGCATGACGCTCGATGCCGACCATCGCATGTACGACTACAAGCTACGTCATGCCATGCACCTCGATCGACGCAATATCACGCAAGTTCACGCCGACGACTTCGAAATAAGCGATCGTATTTTTGACGCCTTTTCGATGCTCAACGAGGGCCGTTATTTCTTTATCGAGAACTTGGACAAACATCGCACCCTTTGGTCACAAGGTGCCTTGCGCGATCTCGGCCTTCCCTCGGAGCACATAGACAACTGTCGCGATTACTGGAAAACGCGCGTCCATCCCGACGACCTTGAGGCCTGCATCAACGACATCGACCAAGTCTACAACGACACCAAGCACCGTCGCGTCATGCAGTATCGTGTGCGCAACGCCGTCGGCGACTACGTCCTTTGCCGTGCTCGCGGGTTTCGTATCGACGGCGACGGAAATGTCCCCTCACTCTATGTCGGCGAGCTCGTCAACCACTCACTTGCCGAAACCGTCGACGCCGCCACAGGCCTCGGAACGCAGCGCATGCTGGCCAACGCCATCGACGCCTGCCGCCGCGATCGTTGCGAGACAGGGCTTATAGCGGTGCGCGTTCGTGGTACGACAAAGCTCAACGAGCTCTACGGGGCCGAGGCTGTCGACAACATGCTTGCCGAATACGCAGGCCGCATGCTGTCGATCACCCGCGGCAGGAGCCGGGTCTACCGTTCACGAAGCGTCCAGTTCGTCGTGCTCAGCAACGACCTAGACCACGAGGCATTCGAGCAACTGACCCGCCACCTTAAAGAGGCCGTTTTCGCTCCCGTTCGAATCGCAGGCGACACCATTACTCCCGTCTGCCTTGTCGTCCCGGCCTTTTACGAGCACTTAACCCATCAAGCGACCGCCGTTTTAGGCGAACTCGACCGTCGCCTTCGCACGGCCGGCGGGCTTGTTCCCAACGACAGCCTCCCCATACCCGAGGCGGAGCGCAAAAGCGCCATAGCCGAACGTATCGACTCGCTCACGGGCCTCTATCGACCCAGCGAGTTTTTGCGGCGCGCCAACGCATTTCTCGAGGCAAGGCGCAACGGCACCTGGTGCATCGCCACGATCGACATGGGCCACATGCGCCTGTTTAATGAATGGCACGGCCAAGCCGAGGGCGACCGCGTGCTCGCCGATGTGGGCACGGTCCTCAAGGACATCGAGAATGCCGATATGGGCGTCGCGGGATACTGGGGCCAAGATGACTTTTGCGTACTCAT
The DNA here is from genome assembly GCA_902492935.1 of uncultured Collinsella sp. Classification (GTDB taxonomy): domain Bacteria; phylum Actinomycetota; class Coriobacteriia; order Coriobacteriales; family Coriobacteriaceae; genus Collinsella. The sequence goes on from CABUNJ010000009.1 coordinate 71,836, forward strand.
CCCCTTTAAGCACATCACCGTCCATCAAATCTACAACCGCGTTCGTGAGGCAGTAGCCAGGCATGATGACGGCGTAGGTTTTTGGCCGTCCATGGGCGTTTACCCCATCGACTCCAATGAGGAGATCACCATCGATGCGCAGGCAAAGGCCATGTTTACCAATCGGCGCGCAAAAAACGACTTTAAGGAGCGCATTGCCATTTTCTGCCCCGCGGAGTACGAGCGCGAAGTCGCGTTCCACCGCACGCTGACCGAATTCCAGTACGCGCTCTCAGATGGTCGTATTACCTACCACTTGCAGCCCCAGGTCGATATGGAAACCGGTGAGATTATTGGCGCCGAAGCACTCACCCGCTGGATTGACAAGGACGGCTCTCTCATTTCGCCCGCAACGTTTATCCCCGCACTCGAGGAAAGTGGCTTTGTGGTGACGCTCGACAAGTACATTTGGCAGGGTGTCGCCTCGTGGCTGCGCAAGCGCATCGATCGAGGACTTCGTGTGGTTCCGGTTTCGCTTAATGTGTCGCGCGTGGATATCCTTGCCTGCGACGTTGCCGAACATATGGGGGCGCTTGCCGCCCAATACAACCTACCGCCCGAGCTCATGCGTATCGAAATCACCGAGACGGCTTATACGGGAGAGTCCGAGGCCGTGGACAAACTGACGGCCGACCTGCACACCCGCGGCTTCTCGACCTATATGGACGATTTTGGCACCGGTCAGTCCACGCTCGCGATGCTCAAGAACGTCAACGTCGACGTCATCAAGCTCGACCGCGCCTTTGTACCCACCGACCGCGATCAAGGCCGCAGCACGCAAATCATTTCATCGATGCTCGAAATGGCGCAGTCGCTCCATCTGCCCGTCGAGGTCGAAGGCGTCGAGACAAATGAGCAGGCGAACATGCTACGACAAATGGGCGCCCGCTACGCTCAGGGCTTCCTCTACTACCGCCCCATGCCGGCGAAGGATTTTGAGGCATTGCTCGATGGTGGCAATAACAACTGATTCGCTCGCACGCAAAACGCCACCGCCGAAGGGGGAATTTGCCTCCATTAGCTAACTTATATCCCCAATTCAAACCGAATTGGGGATATGATACAAACCATTGTTCCGCCCAAGGAGGTTATCCATCATGAACGAGCCATATCGCCTGGGCGAGCAATCGATTATTGCCTATCTTCAGCGACTTGCGAATGGCATCTCGACCGCCGAACTCGATGTTGCCGCGCTGCCTGCTGAGCTACGCGCCGTTGGCGAGCAACTGCAAAAGACGCATGCCATCCTGCAACAAGAGCGCCGGCTGCTTGAGCGCAACGCCTATATCGATCCGCTCACCAACTTGGGCAACCGCAGCGGACTCGACCGTCACGTCGAGCAGCTCTGGCGCAAAGGCGACCCCTTCACCTGCGCCTATATTGACATCGACCATCTCAAGCATTGCAATGATAGGTTTGGCCACGCCGAAGGCAATCGCTATATTCTGAGCATCTGCCGCACGCTCTCCGAAACCATGGAGCACGATGAGATGCTATTCCGTATCGGTGGAGACGAGTTTGTGCTTATCTCGCTCTCCGCAAACGAGACTGAACTCGAGCAGCGCTTGGAGCAGGTACGTGCCGGGCTGATCGAGGCGAGCTCAGATGGCAAGGCGCCCATAATTGCCAGCTTTAGCTTTGGCTGCTCGCGCGTCGATCCACTTGCCGGCGACACGCGTCGCCAGATGACGATGGATGCCGATCGCAAGATGTATCGCTATAAGCTCATGCATCGTGTGCAGCAACCGAAAGACGATGACGCGCCGCAACGCCCAATCGTCGATCAGCTTCCGTGCAACGACCGGGTGTTCCAAGCGATCTCCATGAGCTCCGAGACGCGCTATCCCTTTATCCTCAATCTCGATTCGGGCGAATCGCAATGGTCGGTTAACGCCGTGCGCGATTTTGACCTGCCCTCCCAGCACCCTTTTAACTCACTCGACATGTGGCTCGCCCGCGTTCATCCCGAGGAACGCGACAACGTACGCGCCGAGCTCGACATGGTGATAAACGGCACGTGGCACTTCCACTACATGCAGTATCGCGTAATGGATGCCACCGGAAAATACGCGCTTTGCGACTGCACGGGCTACCGCTTGGACGGCACCGATACCGAGCCCAGCATGTATGTGGGCATTATCGTCAACCGAAGCCTAGCGGATACGACCGACTCGGTAACGGGCCTGGGCGATGTCCACGCGCTGGTCAACGCTATTGGAGAGATGCGCCGCGTGCCGCACGAGGCAGGCTTTATTGCCATTAAGGTCGACGATATCGCCGAGGTCAATGCCCGCTTTGGATTCGATGCAGGCGACCGCGTGCTCGCCGAAAGCGCCGCCTGCCTCATGGATTGTTCGCGCGGCAAGGGCCGCCTGTTCCGCTCGACGGGGCCGACATTCGTGGCACTCTTCGATGAGCTCGGCCCCGAGGCAATCGATGAGATCGCAAGCGACATCGAACGGTTCCTGGGTTCTCCCGTGCTCATCGGCTCGCTTGAATATCAGCCGCCCATTCGCGTGGCCACGCTCCATCTGGACGGCGTCGACCGTCAGCCTGTTTCCATTTTGAACGAGCTTAAAGCGTTGCTCGGGAAAGCCGTGCAGGTGCCAGGTACCAAACTGGATTAGCACCGCGCCCGCACCGCCTCCCCCATCGTGCGATAATCCTCTGCAGAAGTCACCAAAAGCAGAGGGAGTTTGTGATGAAGGTTCTTTTGGTCAACGGCAGTCCCAAGGCAAACGGTAACACCGCTCGCGCACTCGCCGAGGTCGCCGAGCAACTTAATGCAGAAGGCATTGATACCGAGGTGTTTCAGCTGGGCGCCAAGCCCATTCGCGATTGCATCGGTTGCGGCCAGTGCGGCAAGCTTGGCGGTCGCTGCACCTTTGACGACGACGTGGTGAACGAGCTAATCGCTGCCGCCGAGCAGGCAGATGGTTTTGTCTTTGGCTCACCCGTCTACTATGCGCACCCCAGCGGACGCATCCTTTCGGCCCTCGATCGCGCCTTCTATGCAGGCGGGCATGCCTTTGAGCACAAACCCGGCGCCGCGGTTGCCGTCGCCCGTCGCGGCGGCACGTCGACCACCTTCGATGTGCTCAACAAGTACTTCACCATCAACCAAATGCCCGTGGTTGCTTCCACCTACTGGAACAACGTGTTTGGCCGCGTGCCCGGCGACGCCGATGGGGACGCCGAGGGCCTTGCCACTATGCGAAACATCGGCAAAAACATGGCCTGGCTCCTGCGCTGCATCGAGGCGGGACAAGCCGCCGGTATCAACGCACCCGAGGCAGATCGCGCAACGACCAACTTCATCAGGTAGAACGGCGGAGCATGAATATCCAGATTTTTGGCACCAAAAAGTCCTTCGATACCAAGAAAGCACAGCGCTTCTTCAAAGAGCGCCGCATTAAGGTGCAGTTTATTGACCTTAAGGAAAAGGAGATGAGCAAGGGCGAGCTCACGAGCGTGATGCAGGCGGTCGGCGGCATCGACAAGCTGCTCAATCCCAAGGCCAAGGACGAGGAGACGCTCGCGCTCATCCAGCACCTCACCCCCAGCCAGCGCTTTGACAAGCTGCTCGAGAACCAGCAGGTTCTCGCCGAACCCATCGTGCGCAACGGCAAAAAGGCCACCGTCGGTTATTGCCCCGATGTATGGGGAGCCTGGGAGTAGCTTGTGTTATTTGCCGGCTCGTGGGTATAAGAGCAGGCGTTTGGCATAAGATTCAACTGTAAGCCATGTCTAACAAAGGAGGGCACATGCCCAACAAACCCGTGAAGATTATCATGCTTACCGGATACCTCGGTGCCGGTAAGACCACGCTGCTCAACCACATCCTTGCTAACGACGGCGGTATCCGCGCCGCCGTGATCGTCAACGATATCGGCGAGATCAACGTCGACGCCAGCCTCATCGCCGACGGTGGCCTTTCCGAGACCGACGACCTCATCCCGCTCACCAACGGCTGCATCTGCTGCACGCTTTCGGACGACCTTGCCAACCAGCTGCAGGGCATCGCCGATTCGGGCAAGTTCGACTACATCATCATCGAGGCATCGGGTATCTGCGAGCCTATCCCCATCGCCTACACTATCTCGAGCTTCTGCGACGAGGCCAAGGTGGGCGGCGAGCCCAAGCTCGCGCTCGACAACATCGTGGCTGTGGTCGACTGCGCCCGCATGTACGACGAGTTCAACGGCGGCCGCGACCTGCTGGCAGAGGATATCGACGAGGACGACATCGAGAGCTTACTCATCCAGCAGATCGAGTTCTGCTCTACGCTAATCCTCAACAAGACCGATACCGTGACGCCCGAGCAGATCGCCGAGCTCAAGGCCATCGTGCGCAGCCTGCAGAAGGACGCCGTGATTGTCGAGGCTCAAAACGGTGAGGTTCCCATGGAGGAGCTGCTCGATACCGACCGCTTCGACTTTATGCGCGCCTATAACTCCGCCGCTTGGATCGAGGCCATGGAGCATCCCGAGGAGCACGACGACCCCGAGGTGCTCGAGTACGACATCGAGACCTTTGTGTACTCGCGCCGCAAGCCGTTTGACCTGCAGAAGTTCACCAATTTTGTTGAGCAGGAGTGGCCCGACGAGGTCATCCGCGTCAAGGGTCCGCTGTGGCAGACCGGCGATCCGGACATGTGCTACATGTTTGAGCAGGCCGGCCACCAGATGCGCCTGATGGAGAACGGCCTGTTTGTCGATTCGGCGCCCGAGGGCGAGAAGCAGAAGATCATCGACGAGAACCCCGAGATCATGCAGATTTGGGACGACGAGACGGGCGACCGCATGACGAGCCTGTGCATCATCGGCCGTCACATGGACAAGGATGCGCTCATCGCCTCCCTCGATGCCTGCCTGACCGACTGGCACCGCGCCTAGGTTTATCCAAGCGGGCATTTTTCCGCCTATGTAACCGCCAAACCACCACGAAGGTGCTCTTCGTGGTGGTTTTTCGTTCTGAGCCAAGGAGATTCATGTTCAACATTGTGCTGTATGCGCCCGAGATTCCGGCCAATACGGGCAATATCGGCCGTACCTGCGTGGTCACCGGCGCCCGCCTGCATCTGGTGGAGCCGCTGGGCTTCTCGCTCGACGACAAAACGGTACGTCGCGCCGGCCTGGGCTACTGGCAAAACTTGGACGTGACGACCTATGCCGGCTGGGAGGATTTCCTTGCACGCAACGGTCTCTCCCCTGCCGACGAGCGCCTACATCTGCTGACCAAAAAGGCACGCCGCACCTATGCGCAGAGCACCTACCGCGATGGCGACTACTTGGTCTTTGGCAGCGAGAGCTCGGGCATTCCCGAGCCACTGCTTGCCGCGGCGCCCGAGCGCTGCGAGCGCATCCCTATGCTGCGCGATTGCGACTCGCTCGATAACGCCGAGGCTTGGGAAGCCCACGAGGAATCGCTCGGACATACCGAGGGCAGCCACGAGGCTATCCTTCAACAGGACATCTGCGGCAACTTCGTCAACCCGGACGACTACCGCATCAGCGCCCTCAACCTCTCCAACAGCGCCGCCATCGTCCTCTACGAAGCCCTGCGCCAAACAGGCTTTCCGGGAATGTGACGAAGGGGCTGTCCCTTTGTCACATTCAAACGCCATATAGTTAAACGTAATTAATCGCTTTTAACTGAAATTAACTAGAATAAAATGAAGTTAACCCGAGACGCTAAAGGAAGGGCATTGTGAAATATCTCGAAAACCCGTTCACCCCTAGCTTTGGCGAGGTTCCCGCGCATCTTGCCGGAAGGCAGCAGATTATTCGGGATTTGGACCGTGCCTTCTTGAGCCAGCGCAGGCGCCCAGAATTGACATCGATCTTCTCGGGCGCACGTGGAACCGGTAAAACCGCTCTCATGTCGTCGCTTGCGACAAGGGCAGAATCCCACGGCTGGATTGCCGTAAAGACAACCGCGCTCCCGGGAATGCTTGAGGAAATCGAGTTCGGGGCGAAACGTGCTGCCGGCCATCTTATCGACCCGTCTAACAACTTCGAAGTCACCGGTCTCGGAATTGCACCGATCGGCAGCATCGAGGTCAATCGCGTTCACGATGCCTCAACCTGGCGTTATCGCATGAGCGACATCATCGACCAGCTCAACGAGGCGGGCACCGGTCTGCTCGTCACGGTTGACGAGGTAGACCCGACACTCGACGAGATGATTCAGCTCGCAGCGACGTATCAGCACTTTGTGACCGATGGAAAACGCGTCGCCCTGCTCATGGCGGGACTTCCCAACAACGTATCGACGCTACTGAACCACAAGACGGTCTCGTTCCTTCGCCGCGCCCAACAATATCATCTGGGTCGCATTGCCGACTATGACGTGCGCGAGGCCTTGATTCGCACAATTCAGGAAAACGATCGCCTGGCAGATGCCGAGGGAATCGATAGAGCCGTTCGCTCGATCTCTGGTTTTCCCTTCCTATTGCAACTCGTAGGCTACCGTGCCTGGGATCTCACAAGCAATTCGAAAGAAATCTCGTCACGCGACTTTGACCTGGGAATCAAAATCGCGCGCGACGAGATGGACGACCGAATCCTCGCGGCAACCTATCGGGAACTCACTGCAGAGGACAAGCGATTCCTCATCGCCATGCTCGATGACGAGGAAGAGTCCACCACCGCTGACCTTGTCGAACGCCTTAAGCGTTCGCCGCAGCAGGTCTCCCGCTACCGACGCCGCATGATAGATGCCGGCATCATTGGAGAACGCGGGCGCGGAATCGTCGCATTTGAATTGCCATTCTTCCGCGACTATCTCGCGGCTCAATGCGTGAAATAGGCATCAATGAGGCAAAGGGGCTGTCCCTTTGCCTCATTGTCTATAGATAGCGGCCGGTAATGCTCTTGGAGCAGGCCACGATGTCGCCCGGCGTGCCAGCGCAGACGATTTGCCCGCCGGCGTCGCCACCGCCCGGGCCCATGTCGATCACGTAATCGGCGTTACGGATAAGGTCGAGATCGTGTTCGATCACGATAACCGTGGCGCCCTTGGCAACAAGGCCGTCGAATACACTCAGCAACACCTGAACATCGAGCGGATGTAGGCCGATCGTGGGCTCGTCAAACACAAACACGGCATCGTCCTGCACGCGGCCCATCTCACTCGCGAGCTTAAGGCGCTGCGCCTCGCCGCCCGAAAGCGCCGGCGTGGGCTCACCGAGCGTGAGATAGCCCAAGCCCAGGTCGTGCAAAGTCTGCAAGCGCGCCTGAACCTTCTTGAGTCCCACCGTGGCGTCGATGGCCTCGTCCACACTCATGTCCATGAGCTGCGGCAACGTAAGCAGGCTCCCGTCCTTGCCCTCGCGATGGATATGCGAAGCCGCGTCTGCATAACGTGAGCCGCGGCATGCCGGGCAGACGATCTCGACATCGGGCAAAAACTGCACGTCGAGCGATATCGATCCCGTGCCGTCGCACGTAGGACAGCGCAAGGCGCCAGTGTTATAGCTAAAGGCGCCCGCCTTGTAGCCGGCTGCCTTGGCTTCGGGCGTACGGGCGAAGGCGCGGCGCAGCTCATCATGGATGTCGGCATAGGTTGCGACCGTCGAGCGCACGTTGGCGCCGATGGGCGTGGCGTCGATCAGGTTTGCGCGAGCAATGCCTTCGGCATCGACCCAACGCACATGTCTTGGCAGGCGCTCGCTAGCTGCCTGGGCCTTAAGCGCCGGAATGAGCGTCTCGAGCACGAGCGTCGTCTTGCCCGAACCCGAAACGCCCGTAACCGCGACCAAGCGGCCGCGCGGGATATCGACTTCGAGCGGCTTGACGGTATGGATGGCATCAGTTGCCATGCGGATGTGGCCCTGATCGAACATTTCCTCGTCAGTCACCTGCGGACGCAAGCGCTTGGGCTCCGAGCGCAAAAACGGGGCGATGCGGCTGCCCTGCGATTGCTCGACCTCGTCTACCGTGCCAGCGGCAATCACATTACCGCCGCCTGCTCCGGCAACGGGGCCCATCTCGACCAGATAATCGGCTTCCGCCAGTACGCGCGTATCGTGGTCGACGACGACCACGGTGTTGCCGTCATCCACCAGATCGCGCATCACGCCTACCAGGCCGTCGACATTGGCAGGATGCAGGCCGATCGAAGGCTCGTCCAGCACATAAAGCACGCCCGTCGATCGATTGCGCACCACGCGGGCGAGCTGCACACGCTGACGCTCGCCCGTAGAGAGCGTGGCACCGGCGCGATCGAGTGAAAGGTAATCGAGACCCAGGTCGACTAGACGACGGGCCGCGCTCAAAAACGAATCGCAGATATCCGCTGCCATGGGCTGCATCTCGGCCGGCAAGGACGTAGGCACCCCGCGCACCCACTCAATCGCCTCACCCAGCGTCATGGCCGCGGCCTGCGCCAAATTGATACCGCGCACCTGGGGCTGGCGCGCAGCCTCGGAGAGACGCGTGCCGCCGCAATCGCGGCATGGCCCCTCGCGCAAAAAGCGCGCAACGCGTTTTAAACCCTTATCGTCCTTAACCTTGGCGAGCGCATTCTCGACGGTATAGACGGCGTTGTAATAGGTAAAGTCGAGCGGCGTGGCGCCCTCGCCGTTCTTGGGAACGTAAAGAATGTGCTTCTTAACCGCGGGGCCGTGAAACACGATGTCGCGCTCTTGAGGCGTGAGCTGGTTAAACGGCACGTCGGTGCGCACGCCCATCTCACCGGCTACCTGCTTCATCAGATCCCACATGAGCGTACCCCAGGGAAGCACCGCGCCTTCGTTGATGGTCTTTGACTCGTCGGGCACCAGGCTCGCCTCGTCCACCTCGCGCATGACACCAGTGCCGCCACAGGTGGGACACGCACCGCCGCTGTTAAAGGCAAGGTCCTCGGCACCCGGCGCGTAGAACTCGCGGCCGCATGCGGGGCACGTGAGCGACAGGCCCGCAGCCACGTTAAGGCTCGGCTCCACACGCGCCCCGCAATGCGGGCACACGTGATGGGCGCAGCGGCTAAAGAGTAGACGCAGGTTATTGTTGAGCTCGGTCATGGTGCCAAAGGTGGAACGCACGCCCGGCACGCTGGGGCGCTGATGCAATGCGAGCGCCGCCGGCACGTGCAGCACCTCGTCCACCTGGGCGTGCTCGGCCTGCGTTAGGCGACGGCGGGTATAGGTGCTGAGCGCCTCCAGGTAACGACGCGAACCCTCGGCATAAAGAACCCCCAGCGCCAGCGAGCTCTTGCCCGACCCCGACACGCCGGCAATGCCCACAAGCTTTCCCAGCGGAATATCGATATCGATGTCCTTGAGGTTGTGTACACGCGCTCCACGCACTTCGATAGCCTGCGGGCTCATCTTCTGTTCTGTCACCTTTATCACCCTACTCGTGCCATAAAATGCGGTCGCGGATATACTCGCCCAGCATGGGCACGGTAAACCGGACGAGGCCGTATCCGGCAGCCTCGATGACGCGCTCGCGAATCAGGCTTGCGCGATATTTACTCGCCCAGCTCTGAGTACGGTCGCAGCGCTCAATGATATCCGCCATGCGCGTCGGTTTACCCTCATCAGCAGCCATGGCCTCGATAAAGAGGCGTTGCGGACTGCGCAGCCCGTAATATAGAGGCGCGTCAACCGCTTCGTAGAACTCGGAGACGGCATCCGCATGGCCATCCTCGACATCGCGCCTTTCGATGACCTGCGAGCCGCGCCGGACAGCAGACCTCCACATGTAATATCCCACCAGCTGAACCATATAGGGATGCCCCATGCTCTTGCGCGCCGCAAGGTCCGCCGTCTCCGCATCAACGCAAAGACCAGCGCCTTTGACCGTCTGGATATATGAATCGCGCACTTTGGGCAAAGAAATCGCCCCCAGCGTACGCTGCTGGGCACGCCGCAAAAACGTCACGCTCGGCTCTTCGAGCAGATCGTCAACCATGCTGGGCAAGCCGGCGAACACCAGCGCAAGACCGCGCTGGTCGCCATCGGACAAGCCCGTGGCATCCTGGTCTCCGAGCACCTGCTGATAGAGAACGGCAAGAGCCGCTAGTTCCTCGATAGACGCAGATTGCGCCTCGTCAATCGCAAACAGTATGCCCTTGCCTGGACCGAGCTTCTTGAGGCGCTCGTTGACCAGCCCTCGCAACGTTTCGCCCTTTGCTCGCGCCGCCTCGACCGACATCCGGCCAAACGACGGACCGAATTCCATTGACGTCACAACGGGCCTATTCGAGCGAAGCGCGTCGGCCAAGCGGTCGCATAAGCCAAGCGAAGCGGAATCGGAGACAACCGCCCATCCGCGCTCGCTGGCCAGACGTTGCAGCTCCCGCAGGAGAACCGTCTTGCCGCAGCCGCGGTTTCCCGTAATAAGCATGAGCCTGCCCGGCGCTCCAGCGCCGTTATCGAGCCCTTCCGCAAAATCTTCGATGACCGACTCGCGACCGATGAGTATCGGAGGCCGCTTACCAGCCGTGGGCTTAAAGGGATTTGGATTCATGTCGGCCTCCTCGGATTGGCAAACCCTGGTAATAGTTATACCAACTTGTACCGAGTTACACCAATAGCATACGACAAAGGAGCTGACCCTCTATCACCTATGGCCGAAAAACTCGGCGTCTGCTGCTCGCCAGGAACGGAAGGTGGCGGGATCGATCTTTACGTGCGCTGCGGCGGGTACGTCGTACCATTTGACCGTGTAACCGGCGCCGTGAGAGCAAAAGACCGAATCGGGCGTGTTGGGCAGATCGGCCTCTGGCTCATAGGCGGCCGCCTCGATGACGCGCTCGGCATCATGGCAAGCCGCATAGCCGGCGAATTCCAGGTACAGGTGCCCGCGACCGCTTGTGTAGGCGGCCACCTCCAGCGCGTAATCCTGCACCTCGGATGCCGGTACGCGACCCACAAGCTTCGCCCGGTCGCCTGCCATCGTCGGCGGCTCGCACTCGGCACCCATGCGCGTGGCGTCTGACAACGCCCTGCCCACGCACTCCCCCGGCACCTCGAGATCAAAGCGATACCACGGCTCCAACAGCACCGCCGCGCCGGCCTCACGCGCCTGCATGAGCCCCTGGCGAATCGCGCGGTACGTGGCCTGACGAAAGTCGCCGCCCTCGGTGTGTTTGGCATGCGCGCGGCCACCCGTGAGCGTAATGCGCACATCGGTGATGGGCGAGCCGGTCAGCACGCCCAGGTGATCGCGCTCCATGGCGTTGGTGAGCGCCAAACGCTGCCAGTTAAGATCGAGCTCATCGGTCGAGGTCACGGTGCCAAACTGCACGCCCGAGCCCGCTGGCAACGGCTCCAGGCTCAGATGCACCTCGGCATAGTGGCGCAATGGCTCAAAGTGGCCCACGCCCTCGACCGGCTGCGAAATGGTCTCCTTATAGAGAATGCCGCCAGACTCAAACTCAACTGAAAGGCCAAAGCGATCGGCCAACACCCGCTTCACGACCTCGAGTTGCACGGCGCCCATCAACTGCAAATGAATCTGCTCGAGATGCGTATTCCAGCTTACGCCGAGCATGGGATCTTCATCCGCCAGCTCAGTCAACGCTTTGAACACCGCATGGACATCGTGTTCGCCCGGAAGCACCGTATAGGTGAGAACTGGCGCAATGACGGGCGCATCGCACGCGGGCTCCGCGCCCAGGGCGTCCCCTGGGCGAACGTGTGCAAGACCCGTCACGGCACAAATACCGCCAGCAGCAACTTCTTGGGCAAGCTCATACTTCTCGCCGTTATAGATGCGTACCTGGTCGACCTTCTGCTCCCACGCCTCGGCACCGGAACGTCCGTTAATCATCTGCTTGGCATGCAGCGTGCCGCCGGTCACTTTAACCCAAGCCAAGCGCTCACCGCGATCCCCGCGGCTCACGCGGTAGACGCGCGCGGCAAACTCCGGGAGCCACGCCTGTTCACGCATCAGCGCGCATATGCCGTCCAGCAGCTCGTCCACGCCTTGGTCCTTGAGAGCCGAGCCGGCAAAGCAGGGAAAGAGCTTGCGCTCGGCAACCATGCGCGACAGCGTTGCGACAGAAAGCCCACCCGCCTCAAGAAACTCCTCGAGCGCCGCCTCGTCCAACGCAGCAGCGTCCTCCTGAACGGCGCCGCCCGCCAGCAGTTCGCTGGCATCCAGGCAGCCCTCGGAAAGACGTTGCCCAAGTTGTGCCAGCAAAACATCGCGGCCGGGATTCTCCAAATCGATTTTGTTGATATAGATGAACGTCGGGATGTCATAGCGCGCAAGCAGGCGCCACAGGGTTTCGGTGTGCCCCTGCACGCCGTCGTTGGCGCCCACAACCAAAATCGCGTAGTCGAGCGCGCGCAATGTGCGCTCCGCCTCGGCAGAAAAATCGACATGCCCCGGCGCGTCCACGAGCATGACGTGGGTATCGCCATGGTCGAGCACGGCCTGCGACGAGAAGATCGTAATGCCGCGCTCGCGCTCAATCTCGTTCGTATCCAGATGCGAATCGCCATCGTCCACGCGGCCGCGCTTGCGAATGCGACCCGCGTTGAACAGCATGGCCTCGGCCAGCGTGGTCTTGCCGGCATCGACATGCGCCAAGATTCCAACAACCGCTTGCTTCGACATGGCTCTCCTCTTATTGCAAGCCCATCGCACGCGACAACGGGCATCCTCGTTCCACACTGGATGATATAATTTACGGGCCGGCGGGCGAAGCGGGCCCTATCCCCCGACCGAGCTCATCGCCCTGCGTTGCCGCGCGGCGATTTTCGTAGGTTCGCGCCTTGCGAAAGCCGGCTTTCAAAACAGCGCAGCGAACGAAAATGGCCCCGGGTGGGACCATTTTCGTTCGCGCGAATTATTGAGAGGCTTCGGTAGTTTGTGTGACAAGGGGCTAGCCTAGGCAGCAACGCTCTTCGC
>CABUNJ010000010.1 GCA_902492935.1 uncultured Collinsella sp.
TGGGGGAAGGGGTGGGGAAAGGTGTTGAAAAATGGGGCGGTTCCCCATATTATTGATGACGTCGACAGGCGGGGTGGTTCCCCGCGTACGTGCCATCTGAGTAACCGAGGGGAGGGCGCACATGGGAATGACTGGTGCATACGAGCGCAATCTCGATGCAAAAGGTCGTCTATCCCTGCCTGCACCCCTTCGCGAGGAGCTTGGAGAGCACGTTCGCGTGTTTAAAGCCCTGGATGTCGATGCTCTGTACGTGTTCTCTGCCGAGGCCTTCGATAAGTGGGTCGAAGGACTCTTCGCGGGTCGTGAGGGCCACGAGGGTTTTAACCCGCGTGACATTAACGACCAGAAGCTCATGAGGGCGATCAACAAGCGCACCACGTCGATGGACGTGGACAGCGCCGGTCGTATCGGTCTTTCCGAGTCTCTCCGCAAGCAGGCGAACCTCGACCGCGAGGTCACGGTTGTGGGCAACTACGACCACCTTGAGGTTTGGGATCGCGCCGCGGCCGATGAGGACGATGACGATGAGGCCCTGCTGGACCTCTTCTTCTCGTAAGGGCAAGGCACGGGTAACGGATGGAGCGTGGGATCTTGACACAAGAATATCGGCATGAACCTGTCATGCTCGGCGAAGTGCTTGAGTCGCTGCGGCTAAAGAGCGGCTCCGTTGTCTGCGATTGCACCCTTGGCGGTGCCGGCCATTCGGTAAAGATGGCCGCGCAGGTGGGGGAGACGGGCCTTTTGCTCGGCGTCGATCAGGACGACATGGCCCTCGAGGCCGCTGGCGCCCGTCTGGACCGCGAGGTTCCCGGCGTTCCGCACCAGCTGCTGAAGGGCAACTTCGGCGACTTGGACGAGCTGCTTTGCTCGGCCGAGGTGCCCGGGGTCGATGGCTTCCTGTTCGATTTGGGCGTTTCGTCACCGCAACTCGATATCCCTGGCAGGGGCTTTTCGTATAACGAGGACGCCCCATTGGACATGCGGATGGATCCGGGTAATAACACCTTAAACGCAGCTGAGGTCATCAACACCTATAACGAACACGACCTCGCCCGGATTCTACGCGTCTACGGCGAAGAGAAGTTCGCCTCGCAGATCGCGCGCGAGATCGTGCGCCGCCGCGAGCAAGAACCGATCGAAACCACCGGCCAATTTGTCGAGATCATCAAGGCGGGTATCCCGGCTGCCGCTCGTCGGCATGGCGGACACCCGGCCAAGAAAAGTTTCCAGGCCATTCGCATCGAGGTCAATCACGAGCTCGATGTGCTCGAACGAGGGCTTGATGCCGCCACCAGGTGGCTCAACCCGGGCGGACGTATCTGCGTCATCTCGTATCACTCGCTCGAGGACCGTATCGTAAAGAACCACTTTAAGGAGATGAGCCAGGGGTGCACGTGTCCGCCGGAGATTCCGGTGTGCGTGTGCGGCAACGTGCCGATACTCAAGGTCATCACCCGCAAACCCTTGGTTGCCCAGCCTGATGAGGTTGAGCGCAACCCTCGGGCGAGATCAGCCAAAATCCGCGTGGCGCAGCGTCTGTAGGCGCGACCGCGCGATATTGGACCTCCCGCTCGCACCATAAACGAAGCTTAAACACACTACCAACGTACTCGGGATGGGAGGCGGCATATCATGGGCTACAACACTTCAAGCGCAGCACTCGCCTATGATATGAACGCCATGCCCGCCTATCGTGAGACGCCGCAGGCCCCCGTTGCTCCCCGTGAGCAGCGCACGCCGCGCTTTGATGTCTACACGGGCGCGGGCCGTCAGGCAAACCAGGCGGTAAGCCCGGTTTTCATGAGCGTTCTTAAAACGTTTTGCATCATTGCGGCTATCTTCATGACGATCGGCGTCGCCCGCGTGGCGCTCGCCGGCGTTACGGCCCAGGTGCTCAACAGCAACGCCGAGCTTACCAACACGCTCGAAAAGGCGACCGATGAGAGCTCCGACCTGGAGGTCATGCATTCGGTCTATGGCGCCGACACGCGCATTCGCGACCTTGCGGGCGCTTATGGCATGGTGGAGCCCAGCGAGAGCGTTACACTTGACTTTTCGCAGGATGCAGCCGCGGGCGCCAACGCGACCGCGACCGCTCAGTAGCAAGACGGTAGCTGAGTATGACAAATGACTATCGCCGCGGTTCCGATGGGGGCCGCGGTTCTGGACGTCCCTCGTCGCGGGGACGTTCTGGTTATCAAGGAACGGGTCGGCAATCTTACAACGCCGGGCAGTCCCGTGGCAACGACCCGGCGTCGCGACTTCGCGGCTCGGGCGGCCCTCAAGTGCATAACAACAGGTCGCGCAAGAGTTCGTCGACCGAATGGCTCACAGGCGCGCCTCTGCCTCGCCGCAAAGCCGTCATGGGATTCATTGGGTTTGGCTTGGGCTTGGGCGTCTTTCGCCTTGCCGACTATCAAATTGTCGAAGCCGATAAACTGCGCGAGCGTGCCGATGCGCGCCGCCTGCTTGCGCAGACCCTCTATGCCAAACGCGGCACCATCTACGACCGCAACGGTAACGTGCTAGCGTCGTCGGTCGAATGTCGCAACATCGCCGTGAACCCGCAGCTTGTCGAGGATGTTGACAAGACGGTGTCGGCGCTGGTCAAGGCAACTGGGATCGATAAAAAGACCTGCCGCAAGCTCGTCGAGTCCGATGGCACCTGGGTGTATATCAAGCGCCAGGTGGACGAAGACGATGCTGCGGCGCTGGAGAAGAAGAACCTGCCCGGCGTGCTTTTTGAGCAGGCCATGAAGCGCGTATATCCATACGGCAATCTGGCATCGCAGGTGCTGGGTGTAGTGAATGTAGACAACGACGGCTTGACGGGTCTCGAGAAGCAATACAACAAGCTTCTGACCGGTACGAACGGTTCTCTTGTGCGCGAGCGCGCGAGGGACGGCAGCTATATCGCGGGCGGTGCCTATAAAAAGGTGGCTGCGGTCGACGGCGTTGATATCGTGACGACGCTCGACGTCAATATCCAGCGTGCGGCCGAGGATGCCCTGGCAGAGGCAGTTGAGAAGACTAAGGCCAAGAACGGCTCGGCGCTGGTCACCGATCCTACGACAGGCGAGATCTTGGCAGCCTGCTCGTATCCGACTTACGACCAGACCGATCTGGAAAACGCCAAGACCGAGGATATGAACTTGCGCCTGGTCACCGACGCCTACGAGCCCGGCTCGGTCTTTAAGACGCTCGTGGCGGGCGCCGGCTTCGACTTGGGCGTCGTGCGATCGAGTACGTCGTTTGAGGTGCCGGCGAGCATCAAGGTGGGTGACGATACCGTCACCGATGCCGACAAGCGCGACTATGCCATGACCATGGATGTGCGCGAGATGATGCGCCGTTCGTCCAACGTGGGCTTTGTCCTGGTGGGGCGCAAGATCGGTGCGGACGACTTTGCCGCCTATGTGGACAAGTGGGGCATAGGTCACAGCTCCGGTGTCGATTTTCCGGGCGAGAGCCTGGGCATCGTCAAGGAGCGTGACCAGTATGACGGCGCCACGCTGGGATCGATGAGCTTTGGACAGGCGCTGTCCGTCTCGCCGATTGAGATCGCACGTGCCGTGGGCGGCATCGCCAACGGCGGCGTGATGATGACCCCGCACTTCTATAAGTCCAGCAAAGGCGACGAGAAGGACTGGGGCGAAGGCGAGCGCGCGATTTCTGAGGACGCCGCATCCCAGGTGACATCGTGCATGCAGACGGTCGTGTCCGAGGGAACGGGCGTTGGCGGCGCGGTTGACGGCTATGACGTGGCGGGTAAGACCGGTACGGCCGAACGAGCCGACGAGAACGGCGGCTACCTCAAGGAGAACTACATGTCGTCCTTTATGGGCTTTGCGCCGGCACAATCGCCCAAGGTGCTGTGCTATATCACGCTCGACGGAACGCCGAGCGGCTCAGATGCCGCTGCGGTGCCGTTCCAGTCCATTATGGCCAACGCGCTCGACGTGCTGGGTATCCCGCACACGAAGTAGGGGGTTACAATCTTTGGGGCGTGGTTTGTTGTCCCATATGAGGGGTGTTCACATGCCCTGCACCACGCATGCGCGGCGCTGGGATACAATACGCCGATAGCATTATTAGGTTTACAGGGGAGCTGCAATGATAGAGATCGCCGTCAACAACCTCGCGGCCGCAACAGGGGCCCGAACCGTGACGGGAGAAGCCGATCGGGTATGCCGCGGGTGCGTTATCGACTCGCGCCAGGTCGAGGAAGGGACGATTTTCGTCGCCTTTCCCGGTGAAAACGTCGACGGCAATGATTTTGCTTCCCGTGCCGTCCAGTCGGGCGCCGGCGCCGTCGTGATGACGCGTGAGCCCGAGGCCGAGCTGGTCTCGCTGGCGCAGGACAAGGGCTGTGCCATCTTGCTGACCGATGATCCCGAGGAGTTTCTGCTGCGTTTGGCGCACACGTACCGTCTGGAGCTTGGCTGCCTGGTCGTTGGTATTACCGGTTCTATCGGCAAGACGACGACCAAGGACGTGCTCGCCGCCGTGCTCGCCAAGCGCTATCGTGTCTGGGCCACCAAGGGCAATTTCAATAACCTGATCGGCATGCCGCTCACGGTGCTTTCCGCTCCGGCCGATACCGAGGTCCTGGTGCTCGAGATGGGCATGAACCATTTCCACGAGATCGAGCGCCTGTCCCAGTCCGCCAATCCCAACCTTGCCATCGTGAGCAAGATTGGTACCTCTCATATCGGCATTTTGGGTAGCCGCGAGAACATCGCCCGCGCTAAGGCCGAGATTGTCCAGGGTATGTGCGCCGCCGGCGACTTCTTGCCGCTGCTGGTTTTGGGCGGCGAGGACGACTTTACGCCGTTCATTCGCGATACGTTCGCCCAGCCTGCTGGTATCGACGTGATGCTGGCCGGCGTCTCGGACGATGATGAGGTCCGTGCCCGCGACGTTCGAGTTGATGACGAGGGCCGTCCGGTCTTTACGCTCGATTTTGGTCAGGGCGAGACAATCGATACCATGCTTGCCATCCCCGGCGTGCAGTCCGTCCCAAATGCCGTTAAGGCCGCCGCGGTTGCCTATCGCCTGGGCGTGACGCCCGAGCAGATCGATGCTGCCTTTAGGGGCCTCACGATTACCGGTCATCGCCAGGAGATCAAGCGCGCCAAGAGCGGTGCCCGCGTCATCGACGATTCCTATAACGCCAGCGCCGAATCCATGGCTGCTGGCCTCGATCTACTGTGCTCGCTTTCGTGCACGGGGTCTCGCATGGCGATCCTGGGCGAGATGGGCGAGATGGGCGATGAGGCTCCTCGCATGCATGAGCTCGTGGGCGCCTATGCCGCCGCCAAGAAGCTCGACATGCTGGCGTGCGTGGGTGGTGAGCTGGCCCAGCTTATGGCCGATGCCGCGCGCATGATGGGTATGGACGAGGACCGCATCCAGGTGTTCTCCGATTATCAGCAGGTGCTCGACCGCATGGGCGGCGCGCTTGAAAAACATGATGTTGTACTGGTCAAGGGTTCCCGCTTTGTTGAGCTCGACCGCTTTGTGGAAGGTGTGTGCTAGCCCATGTTCGGCAATCCCTCGTATCCAACGTATCAGGCTTTTTTGGGGCTTGGCATCGCCGCCGCCATTGCGCTGCTGCTCATGCCGTGGTGGATCAAGCTGCTCAAGGTCGAGGGTATCGGCCAGCAGGTTCGTGCCGACGGCCCCAAGCGTCATTTGGTTAAGCAGGGAACGCCCACCATGGGTGGCGTTGTCATCCTCGTCGCGATCTCGCTGACCTGCCTGCTGATGGGCAAGCTCACCACCGAGCTCGTGCTCGTGCTCCTCGCCACGCTGGCGACCGGCGTGCTGGGCCTGATCGACGACCTGACCTCCGTTACGCATGGTCGCTCGCTCGGTCTGACGCCCCATGCCAAGATGATCGGCCTAACCATTATCTGTGTCACCTTTACGGTACTTGCCGTTAACTGGTGCGGCGTCGCCCCCGAGATTCGTTTTCCCGGCGGCCTGACGATTGACCTCGGTGTTCTTTCGACTACTATCTGCGGCCTTTCGTTCCCGTGGCTCTACATTGTCTTTTGCTGGCTGATGATCGCCGGTCTTTCTAATGCCGTGAACCTGACTGATGGCCTTGACGGTCTTGCTGGCGGCACCTCCATGATTGCCATGCTCGCCATGGCTGCCATGGCGTTTTTGCACGGAGACGTGAACCTGTCCATCTTCTGCACCGCGTGTGCCGGTGCCTGCTTGGGCTTTCTGTGGTTCAACTGCTATCCGGCGAGCATCTTTATGGGCGATACCGGCTCGCTTGCCCTGGGCGCCGCGTTTGCCTGCACGTCCATCATGACCAACACCGAGGTCGTCTCCCTCATCATCGGCGGCCTGTTTATCGTTGAGACCCTGTCGGTCATGATTCAGGTTGTCTACTTCCACTTTACGCACAAGCGCGTCTTCCTTATGGCGCCCATCCATCATCATTTCGAAAAGAAGGGCTGGGCCGAGACCAAGGTCGTCATCCGTTTTTGGATTATCGCTGCGGCCTTTGGTGCCGTTGGCCTTGCTTTGTTCTTCCAGTTGGGATAGTGGTCTTTCATGCCTCTTGCTGATGTCTTTAGCCTGCTCGTTTTGGGTCAGGGCAAATCCGGTCTCGATGTCGCCCGCTGGGCGCTGGCACATCCCGAGCGCGTAAGCGCCGTTACCGTGTATGGCGGCGGCACCTCTGAGCCCAATGACGCCACGCGTGCGCTCGAGGCTGCTGGTGCGTCGTTTGTCTATGGGACCGAACAGGTCGAGGGTGCCTATGACGTATGCGTGACGTGCCCGGGCATCTCGGAGTTCTCGGGCTTCTTTAAGGCCGGGCGCGAGCATGCCGCTCAGATTATGGGTGAGCCCGAGTTTGCCTATCGCCTGTCGCCCGATAACTGGATTGCCATCACGGGTACCAACGGCAAGACGACCACCACGTCGTTGACTGATTATCTGCTCAAGGCTGCCGGTGAGGCCAGCGTAGCTGTCGGCAACATCGGCGAGCCGCCGGTCAACGAGATTGACGGCCGAGCCCACAACGAGTGGTTTGTGGCTGAGCTCTCGAGCTATCAGATTGCTACGACCACCGAGCTCCACCCCCGCGTGGCGGTGCTGCTCAACATCACTCCCGACCACTTGGGCTGGCATAAGAGCCATAAGAACTATGCGCTTGCCAAGATCAAACTGTTTGACAATATGGTCGATGACGATCTGGCGGTTGTCGACGTCGAAGACGCCGGCATTCACGAGTTCGATGAGTACATCTACACGCCGGGTCGTCGCATCTGCAAGGTTGCCTTTGACGAGCCTGAGGGCGAGGATGCCGCATTTGTACGCGATGGCAAGATGATCGTGCGCCTGAAGGGCGTCGAGACCCCGCTCATCGCTACATCCGAGCTCAAGATCTCGGGCCATCACAATGTTATCAATGCCCTGTGCGCTGCCACGGCTGCCCTGGCAGTCGGTGCCGATGTCGATGGTGTCTGCCGCGGTCTGGCTTCGTTCCAGCCGCTCGAGCACCGCGTGGAGCCGTGTGGCGAGATTGACGGCGTGCGCTACGTCAACGATTCCAAGGCGACCAACACCGATGCGGTCGAGAAGGCGCTGACGGCATTTCCCGATGACGACGTGATCTTGCTGCTCGGCGGCCACGATAAGGGCACGCCGCTCACGGACTTCGCGCGCGTTGTTATGGATAACGTACGCTCGGTCGTCTGCTTTGGCGATGCGCGCGAGCGCTTCACTGCCGCTATGGACGAGGCCGATGTCGATGGCGATGTGGATATCGCCCAGGCGGATGACCTGCGCGACGCCGTGGACGTCGCCCGTTCGCTGTCGAGCCGTGGCGACGTGATCTTACTTTCTCCTGCCTGCTCTTCGTTCGATGAGTTCTCGGGCTATGAGGAGCGCGGCCGCGTGTTTAAGGACTATGTGGCCCAGCTTGCCGCTGCGGCGAAATCGCAAATGGAATAGGGGTTGCCGGTGAGAGAGGAGAGCCCCCGACAAGGTATGAGGAGGCCCGACTCGGACCGTGCTTCCTCGCGGCGCAGCACACCGCGTTCCGGTCGCGGCGGGCAGACGTTTAGCGAACGCTATATTGCCGGCGTTCCCGCCCGTATCATGCGCCCCCGTTTGATATTCATGGCCTGCCTGTTTACCTTGGTGTGCTTTGGCCTGCTGATGGTGTACTCGGCGTCTTCGGTCGAGGCGCTGCACGAGAATGGCTCGGCGACGTTTTTTCTGTTTCGACAAGCCGCGTTTGCCGGAGTTGGCGTGCTGGCTATGGTTGCCATCGTGCGCATCTTGCCGGACAGTTGGTTTGGGGAAGACGTGCTCAGGATCTTCCTCATCGGCATGATGGGGCTACTGCTTCTGGTGTTCTTGGTGGGCAGCGGCAGCCGTGGCGCCACGCGCTGGCTCAACATCGCCGGTATTCAGTTCCAGCCTTCCGAGTTTTTAAAGCCATTTGCCATTGCGTATTCGGCCATCATGCTTGATCGTTTCTTTTCGCCCGGTGGCAACATCAACGAATTCCTTCGCAAGATGGGCATCTACTTGGGCATTTCGCTCTTTCTGATCTTTATCCAGCCCGATTTCGGTACTGTCCTGATCATCCTGTTGACCCTCATGTGCATGGCGTTGTTTGCGGGTCTCGACCCCAGATTTATCATCGGCGTGCTAATCTTCGGCATTCTCGTGATCGTGATTGCGCTTGTTGCAGAGCCGTACCGTATGGTGCGTATTCAGGTTGCCTTGAACCCTTGGGCCGACGAGTATGGTGACGGCTATCAGGCCACGCTTGCCATCATGGCCTTTGCCTCGGGCGGTCTGTTCGGCCGTGGCATCGGCAACTCAACCATGAAGTACTCGTATCTGCCCGAGGCGCACAATGACTACATCCTGGCCATCATTGGCGAGGAAGTCGGTTTTGTCGGAACCGTGCTGTTCTTCTTGGTGTTTGCGATGCTGATCTATTCGGCGTTTCGCATTGCCGAGCAGGCGACCGATCGTCGGGGCGCGCTTATGGCGTCTGGCTCCGCGGTCATTCTCGCGGTGCAGTTTTTGATTAACGCGTTGGGCATCCTCAACGTGTTTCCCATGACGGGCAAACCGTTGCCGTTTATTAGCTACGGCGGTTCGTCGATTATTGTGTCGCTTATGCTCGCCGGTCTGATCCTGCGCGTTTCGTACGAGAGCGCCCGTCGCGATGAGTACGACCGTCGCCGCGAGAGCTTTGCCGTTATGGATGAGAGTACCGCCGGCGTAGCCCATGTGCGCGGTGAACGACCTTCGCGTAGCGGCTTTACCGTTCTGGATGGTTCTGCATCCGAGCCGGCAGCTCGTCCACGCCCGCGAATGGCTCCGCAAGGTCGTCCGCAGCGCCCCAGCCCTCGCAACGCGGGCGGCGGATATAATCGAATCGATTTGAACTCGGACCCGTCGGCGCGTCTGCGTACCGACGACCAGGGACCGCGTGTACGAAGGGACTACCATGACCGATAAAATGACCGTTGCTATTGCAGCCGGCGGCACGGCAGGACACATCAACCCCGCGCTCGCCTTGGCCGAAGAACTGCGTGACCGTGGCCACCACGTTGTGTTCGTGGGTCAGTCGCGCAAGCTCGAGGGTCGTCTGGTCCCCGAGGCTGGGTTTGATTTTGTGCCCATTACGGTCACGGGCTTCGACCGCTCCCGTCCTTGGACGGCGCTGACCTCGCTGTGGCGTGTCAACAAGGCCAAACGTGCGCTCGCCAGTCATTTCTCAAAGGTCGGCAAGCCCGATGCCGCCATTGGTTTTGGTGCCTATGTCGAGGTTCCGCTGCTGGGGTGGTGCAAGGGCGCGGGCGTTCCGTATCTGCTGCATGAGCAGAACTCTGTTCCGGGCCTGGCCAACAAGATGATGAACTCCCACGCCGCCCGCGTGTGCATCTCGGTGCCGGCAGCGCGTTCGGTCTTTGAGCGCGAAGGTGACCCTGGCCACGTGCTCATGACCGGCAACCCCGTACGTCGCTCGGTAATCGAGGGCGATCGCGCTCGCGGCCGCAAGGCACTTGGCGTTCCCGAGGACGCTACGCTGTTGCTCGTCTTTGGCGGTTCACTTGGCGCCCAGCACCTCAACGAGCGCGTGGCTTCGCTCAAAAACGAGCTGCTTTCGCGCAAGAACCTCTATGTGTTGCATTCGACGGGTGCCGACGGCTTTGAGGAGACCGAGCGCGCTTTGGCGCTGACGCCCGAGGAGGCGAAGCGTTACCGCGTCCAGCCTTACATCGACAACATGGGCGATATGCTGGCTGCTGCCGATTTGGTGCTCTCGCGTTCGGGTGCATCGAGCGTGGCCGAGATTGCTGCGCTCGCCGTGCCCTCGGTGCTCGTGCCGTATCCGCATGCGACGGCCGACCACCAAACCACCAATGCCCGTTATCTGGTCGACGCCGGGGCCGGTGTGCTCTGCGCCGATGCCGATATCGACGGTTCTGCCTTTGCCGATGAACTGCTGCACCTGGTCGATGACGCGGCGGCGCGCGACGCCATGCGTCAGGCGGCGCGTGGTCTGGCTCAGGATAGGGCCGCCGCTCTTCTGGCCGATGCGGTAGAGGGTTTGCGTTAGTTAGACGGGATATCGTCGGTCGCCCTCGCGCTGATGCGGTAGGTGCGGTACAGTTAACGGGTTACAGGCAGTGTTTACGCAAGGAGTACACGAGCACATGGCTGATTCCCAGACTGCAACCTCCGCGCCCGAGTTTAAGAGCGCCCACTTTATCGGTATCGGCGGCGCCGGCATGAGCGGCATCGCCCTCGTTCTTCACGAGCGCGGCTATGCCGTTACCGGCTCCGACCTTAAGACGTCACGTTATATCCGCCAGCTTACCCGCGCTGGTGTGAAAGTGCATGTGGGCCATGAGGCCGCCACGATCGACGAGGTCAAGCCTGACGTGGTTGTTGTCTCCACCGCTATTCCGGAGTCCAACCCTGAACTCGTGCGCGCTCGCGAGCTTGGTATTCCCGTGTGGCCCCGTGCCAAGATGCTCTCTGCTTTGGGCCACGGCTACACCACCGTCGCTGTTGCCGGCACGCATGGCAAGACCACCACGTCTTCGATGTGCGCCACCATGCTCGACCGCATGGGCTTGGATCCGAGCTTCTTGATCGGTGGCATCGTCGAGGGCTATGACACGAACGGCAAGAACGGCTCGGGCGACTATTTTGTCGCCGAGGCCGACGAGTCCGACAGTTCCTTCCTGTTCCTGAACCCCAACGTAGTCATTGTGACCAACGTCGAGGCCGACCACCTCGATCACTACTCGGGTATCGAGGAGATCGAGGCGACTTTCGCCAAATTCATGAGCCTGGTGGGCGAGGACGGCACCGTCATCGTCTGCGGTGAGGACCCGCATCTGGTCGAGCTCGCCAAGTCGACGGGCCGTCACGTGCTTTCCTACGGCTTTGCCGAGAGCAACGACATCGTCTGCATGCACCCGGATGTCAAGGGCATCCAGAGCGACTTTATCGTTCGCTTTGAGGACGGCACTGAGCACGCTGTGGAGATCAAGAGCAATCCCGGTCGCCACAACATGCTCAACGCCACGGCGGTGCTCACCGTCGCCCATGTCCTGGGCCTTGACATCGACGCCGCCGCCAAGGCGCTCTCGAGCTTTGAGGGCGTCCGCCGTCGCTTTACCCACGTGGGCGATATCGATGGCATCACCGTGGTCGATGATTACGGCCATCACCCCACCGAGATCAAGGCGACGCTTGCTGCCGCTTCGTCGCTGGGCTACAAGCATGTCGACGTCGTGTTCCAGCCGCACCGCTATTCGCGCCTGCAGGCCCTGTGCGACGACTTTGCCGATGCATTTGCCAATGCCGATAAACTGCTGCTGATTGATGTGTTCTCGGCTGGCGAGATGCCCATTCCGGGTGTCACCTCTAAGATGCTCGCCGATACCGTGCGCGCCAAGCATCCTGGCAAGGAGGTCGTGTACTGCTCCAGCCGTCTTGAGCTCAATCAGGAGCTCGAGCAGATGGTGGGCGAGGGCGACCTGCTGCTCACTATGGGTGCCGGTGACGTTACGACCGTCGGTCCCGAGTTCATTGAGTATCTGACTGCCAAGAAAGACGCTTAAGTCTAATGGGTCTGTTTAATGCCGTCATGGCGCTCTCGGGCATGATCGACACGGATGTGATCGAGGACGAGCGCCTTGCGCGTCATACGAGCTATCGTATCGGCGGCAAGGCCGACCTCTTTGTGACGTGCCATAGCTATCATGCCCTCCGCCGCGCCGTGGCGGTGCTCGATCGCGAGCAGGTGCCGTGGGTCATCATCGGCAAGGGCTCCAATCTGCTGGTTGCCGATGGCGGTTATCGCGGTGCCGTCATTTCGCTCGGACGTGAGTTTCAGCGCACGGTTGTTGCCGATGACGGTTGTACGCTGACGGTCGGTGCGGGCGTGATGTTTGCGCGCCTGGTCAACGATGCCCTGTCGCGTAGCCTCTCGGGCCTTGAGTTTGCCGTTGGCATCCCTGGTTCGGTTGGCGGTGCGATATCTATGAATGCAGGCACACGGACCGAGTGGATTGGCTCGCTGGTTGAGGATGTCGTAACGTTTGACCCGGCATCCGGTATCAAGCATTATGCGGGGTCCGAGATCACTTGGAGCTACCGCGAATGTAGCCTTCCCCGCAATGAGATCATCCTCGAGTGCGTGCTCAAGCTTAAACCGGCGCCCAAGGCCGACATTCGCGAGCGCATGGAACGGTACCTGACGAGGCGCAAGCGTACACAGCCCATGGGTCGCGCATCCTGCGGGTCGGTCTTTCGTAACCCGCCCGATGCGAGTGTGGGCAAGCTTATCGAGGATTGTGGATTAAAGGGTTTTTCGATTGGCGGCGCGGAAGTTTCGCCCGTTCACGCTAATTTTATCGTTAATAACGGAACTGCCTCGGCCGATGACGTTGCCGCGGTTATCAGACATGTGCACGGAAAGGTGAGGGAGGCGTATGGCATCGAGCTCAGACCGGAAGTTAAATTCCTCGGCTTCTAGAGCATCGAAACCCACCTTCCGCCGCGCCGGAGGGCGTTCCGGCGCACCTGCCAAACCTCAACGCAATACCGTCGCGCACTCTAAGCCTGTCGGGCATGTACGACAGGCCGGGCGTCCGGTCGTCGGCTCTCAGCTCGGTAATCGTCCGGCCGCAAAAAAGTCCTCGCGTCCCTCGGTGACGTCAAAGCCTGTTATGGGCGCCAAGCCTGCCCGTCCCATGGCAACTCCTAAGCCCTCGACGGGAACTAAGGCGGCGCGTCCGGGCCGCACGCTGGGCGCATCGAAACCGCGCTTGCTGACATCGGTGCCGGCTACCGCCAAGAAGCCTTCGGGTAAAAAAGGCGTCAACCCGTTGTCTTCACTTGGGGCGATGGCAAATAAAACGTCAGACGCCGCTTCTCTCGTTACAGGCAAAGGCAAAATCGTGGGCGGCGTTCTGGCCGTCTTGGTCGTGCTCGTCGTCGTTGCCGTCGTGGTGATCAACTCTGGATTGTTTACCGCCACTGATATTCAGATTCAAGGCAGCGAGCATGTGACGAAGCACGATGCTATCCAGCTGATCGATTTGCCCGAGGGAACGTCGCTTTTTAACGTCGATCCTGACCAGATTACCGAGGACCTCAAGCAGAACCCGTGGGTCTCGGGCGTGGATGTCCAGCGTCAGTTCCCGCATACGCTCATTATTACGCCGATGGAGCGCAAGGTCATCGCAATTGCCTATATCAGCTCCGATGACCTTGCCTGGGCCATCGGGGATGATGACACCTGGATCGCCCCGCTGTCGACGTCGGTCGAAGTGGATGACCAGGGCAACGTCATCACGACGGGGCAGGGCTCAAATACCCTGACCGGCATTGATGCCGCGCTGGCGCTCGCTAAGCACTATGGCGCGGTGTTGTTGACTGATGTCTCGGCGGATGTCGCTCCGGTTTCCGGCCAGGCGGTGAGCTCCAAGGCCGTTAAGGCCGGCTTGGATTATGTGCGTGGTTTTTCGAGCGAGTTCTTGGGACAAGTCAAGGATATTTCCACGCCTTCGGTCGAAGCCATCTCGGCAAACCTCAATAACGGCATTGAGGTGTCGCTGGGCGATTCGAACGATATCGTCAAGAAGGAGCGCGTAGTCACCAAGTTGCTTTCGCAGGTAGAGGGCGTAACGTATATCAATGTGCGCTCTCCGGGTAACTATACATTTAGGAACGCTCCGACCTCGTAGCACTGGTTGATGCTTTGTTGAGGGGCCATACCACGCCGTTTATCTGGTTTGTTTGGTTTTCACGGTCAATTATTTGACTGATACGTTCATAATGTGCAAACATAATACGGTTTACCTTTGCATTTACTTTCAACCTGAAGGTTAATGTGCGCAGGGGTCGACCCATGCTATGGCTATAACCTTTGTTCGGAGGACCGACATGCACGAGACAGAGATCAACAACTACCTTGCCGTCATTAAGGTGGTCGGCGTCGGCGGCGGCGGTACCAACGCGGTCAATCGAATGATCGAAGAGGGCATCCGCGGCGTCGAGTTTGTTGCCATCAACACCGATGCTCAGGCACTCGCGATCTCTGATGCCGATATCAAGGTGCACATCGGCACCGACCTTACCCGCGGCCTGGGCGCCGGCGCCAACCCCGAGGTTGGCCGCAAGGCTGCCGATGAGTCCCGCGACGACATTGCCGAGGCGCTCGCTGGCGCCGACATGGTGTTCATCACCTGCGGCGAGGGCGGTGGCACCGGTACCGGCGCTGCTCCCATCGTTGCCGATATCGCGATGAACGAGGTCGGTGCGCTGACCGTCGCCGTCGTGACCAAGCCCTTCACCTTCGAGGGCCGCAAGCGCAAGAAGAGCGCCGAGGAGGGCATCAAGACCCTCTCCGATTGCGTTGACACCATGATCGTCATCCCTAACGATAAGCTGCTCGACATCGCCGAGAAGAAGACCACCATGCTCGAGGCCTTCGCGATTGCCGATGGCGTTCTTTCCCAGGGTACCCAGGGTATCACCGACCTCATCACCGTCCCGGGCATCATCAACCTGGACTTCGCCGATGTTAAGACCATCATGAAGCAGGCCGGCACCGCCATGATGGGTATCGGTACCTCTTCTGGGGATACCCGTGCCGTCGACGCTGCCCAGCAGGCCATCTCCAGCCCGCTGCTCGAGAGCTCCATCGATGGTGCCACGCGCGTGCTGCTCTCCATCGCCGGTTCCAAGGACCTGGGCATCCAGGAGATCAGCGACGCCGCCGACGTTGTCGCCAACGCCGTCGACCCCGAGGCCAACATCATCTTCGGTACCGTTGTCGACGAGTCCCTGGGCGATCAGGTGCGTATCACCGTCATCGCTACGGGCTTCTCCGACTCCAACGTCAACCGTCAGGACGAGCTCTTTGCTGCTCAGCAGTCTCAGAGCAAGGCCGCTGCCTCTGCTGAGCCGCAGCGCACCGCTCCGGCCACCAGCCCGGCTCAGGCCGCTCCGACCCGCAACGTCGGTGGCACCGAGCTTCCTAACTTCGGCAACGATCAGTTCGAGCTTCCCGACTTCCTGAAGCGCGGTAGCTTCTAAGTCGTTCTTTGCATTGTTGTGCACAGGGGCGTGTCCGTATGGACGCGCCCTTTTTATTTCGACTTTGTAAACTAGAACCTCCAATCTCCTTACGTTCCCTTTACGATTGCCTCCAGCGCAGCAGGTATCCTTTTAGAGAAGTATGACAGCCGTATAAACGCGGGCTGTAGCGGCGATGCCGCGGTACTTGTGTTATTAGGAGGCTTTAGTATGGCAGCACGTGCGGACAAAGTTTCGCGTGTCGACCATGATGGAGTTACGTTGGTGGAGGGCGCGACATCCGATGTTCGCTTTGCCTTCACCGAGCGCGCCGGTGGCGTTTCCGAAGATGCGTACTCCTCACTCAACTTGGGCTCGCATGTTGGCGATGACCCCTTTGCTGTTCAAGAAAATCGTCGTCGTGCGCTCGAGGCTATGGGTGCCGCCGAGTGCGAGCACAACCTGCTCGTTCCCAATCAGGTCCATGGTGATCATATCGTTGCGGTGACCTCGAACGGCGCCGATGACCTTGAGGACGTCCGCGAGCAGATTGCCGAGGGCTGCGATGCCATCGTCTGTACGGCGCATAACGTGCCTGTGCTGCTCTGCTTTGCCGACTGCGTTCCCGTGGTGCTGGTGGCCCCTGGCGGATTTGCCGTGGTGCACTCCGGTTGGAAGGGCACGATTGCACGTATTTCTGCCAAGGCGTGCCAGGCGCTTTGCGATGCTGCCGGCTGCGATGCGAGCGACGTTTCCGCCTATATCGGCCCCCATATCCTGGGTGACGAATATGAGGTATCCCAGGAACTCATGGATCGCTTTGCCGCCGAGTTCTCTTGCATCGATGCGAGCGCCTCTCGCATGCTCGATCTTTCCGCTGCCATTTGCGAGGCGCTGGTAGATGTCGGTGTCGATGCGGATACTATCGTGGATACCCAGCTTTCGACCGTGCGTCAGAACGATCGCTTTTATTCCTACCGTAATGAGGACGGCATCTGTGGGCGCCATGCTGCGATCGGCGTGATGCTATGAGAAAGATCGTATCGGTCCTGAGCGCCGCTGTGCTTACGCTTACGCTGTGTGCCTGTTCTTCGGGATCTTCTACCTCTTCCATTACCGTCGCCGGCTCCACGACCTGCCTTCCTATCGCCGAGATTGCGGCCGAGGGCTTTAAAGAGGAGACCGGCATCGACGTGCTCGTTTCCGGTTTGGGTTCTTCCGCTGGCATCGAGGCCGTCAGCGCCGGCACGGCCGATATCGCCAGCTCCTCCCGTGGACTCAATGCCGACGAACAGGATCTGGGCCTGACTCCCATCGTCATTGCTCACGACGGTATCGCGGTCATCGTGAACGACGATAACCCGGTCGATAACCTCTCGACCGAGCAGCTCCGCGATATTTATGCCGGCAAGATCACCAACTGGAAAGAAGTCGGTGGCGAGGACCTGAGAATCCAGGTCATCAATCGAGATGAGGCGTCCGGCACGCGTGAGGCCTTTCGCACCATCGTGATGGACGGCACCCCGTTCGATCGCCGTTCGGCCGTTCTTTCGGGCACGGGCCAGGTGCGCGACGTGGTATCTCGTTCGCGCGGTGCCATTGGCTACATTTCGCTGGGCTTCGTCGATAGCCTCAACGCCAAGACCTCGGTCAAGGCCGTCTCGGTCAATCATGTTGAGGCGTCCGAGAAGACGGTCGCGAGCGGCGGCTATCCCATCTCGCGCGACCTTTACTTCTTTGTGAAGGGTTCGCCTTCGCAGCAGGCGCAGGATTACATCGACTACGTGACGTCCGAAAAGATGGACAAGCAGATTCGCGAGGCGGGCTTTATTCCCGTCACCAACGACGAGAAGGGGAGTGAGTAGCATGGAAGCACAGGAAAACTCCCAGACTGAGCAGAATGCTCAGGCACCCAAGAAGCGCGAGCTGGCGCTCGTATCGCGCAGTACCTATATCAAGGAGAAGGCGCTGCAGTGGATCTTCTTTGCCTGCGCGTTCTTGGCGGTCGTTACCGTCATCCTGATTTTTGTCTTTACCACGTACTCGGCGCTGCCCGTCTTTACCGACATCGGTCTGGCGGACTTCTTTAGCTTTACGTGGGCGCCCTCTGAGGGCCACTACGGCATCGTGTCGCTGCTTGCCGGCTCAGGTCTGGTGACCGTCGGTGCGCTCGCCATGGGCGTGCCGCTAGGTGTGGGCACGGCCGTGTACCTGGTCGAGATCGCCGGCAGGCGCGTGCGCAAGCTTATCAGCCCTGCCGTTGACCTGTTGGCCGGCATCCCTTCTATCATCTATGGCTTCTTTGGAATGATCATCATCCGTCCGTTTATCGCGCAACTGACCGGTGGTCTTGGTTTTGGTGCGCTGACGGCGTGGTTCGTGCTTGCCATCATGATCGTTCCTACCATCACCACGCTCACCATCGATGCCCTCAATTCCATTCCCATGGGCATTCGCGAGGCATCATATGCCATGGGTGCTACTAAGTGGCAGACCATCTATAAGGTCGTGCTACCTGCCGCTAAGCTGGGTATCGTGGATGCCATCGTGCTGGGTATGGGCCGTGCCATCGGAGAGACCATGGCCGTGCTCATGGTCGTGGGTAACGCCCCGGTTATTCCCGACAGCATTGCGAGCCCCATCTCGACGCTCACGAGCCAGATCGCGCTCGACATGAGCTATTCCTCGGGTCTGCACCGCTCGGCGCTGTTCGGCATGGGTGTGGTCCTGTTTATCATCTCCGCCACGCTGGTGGGCATCGTCCGTCTGATTTCCAAGAAGAAGAGGGGGTAGGCTATGTCCGATTCCGTTGACACGACGGTCGATACGACCTCGTCGCGCGAGCGCATCAAGCGTGCCCTTTCCCACGGCAAGAAGGGCCGCATCAACAAGGACCTGTCCAACAAGATCATGCTTGGCGTGTTTCGTGCCGCTGCCTACATCACCACGCTGGTGCTGGTCGCTATCATCGCCTACGTGGTCATCAACGGCCTGCCACACATCTCGCTCGACTTTATCTTCGGTTGGCCCCAGGGTGTCAACGCTGAGGGCGGTATTTGGCCCACGATCGTCTCGACCATCTACGTGACGGCGCTCGCCATGCTTATCTGCACGCCGATCGCTGTGCTGGCAGCCGTCTATCTGGCCGAGTACGCCAAGCAGGGCAAGGTTGTCGAGCTCATCCGCTACGCTGCTGACGCTTTGGCCTCGGTGCCCTCCATCGTTATGGGCCTGTTTGGCTACGCCTTGTTTGTCGAGGCCATGGGCTTGGGCCTTTCGATGGTCTCTGCCGCTCTGGCACTCGCGCTCTTGATGCTTCCCATCGTCATGCGCACCACCGAAGAGGCCATTCGCGCCGTTCCGCGCTATATCCGTTGGGGCGCGTACGGCCTGGGCGCCACCAAGTGGCAGGTTGTCTCCAAGATCGTGCTTCCTTCTGCCTTTGGCCGTATTGCCACGGGTATCGTCCTTGCCATCGGCCGTGCCATTGGCGAGACCGCGGTGGTACTCTACACCATGGGTCAAGCCATCAATCTACCTATTTCGCCGCTCGATTCCGGCCGCCCCATGACGGTTCACCTGTACCTGCTTGCCAACGACGGCATCAACATGAACGCAGCCTACGGCACCGCGCTTTTGCTGATGGTGATCATTCTGGCCTTCAACCTGTTTGCGCGCTTCCTGTCGCGCAAGCGTCGCTAGTTAAGGAGTCCCATGTCCGTTTATCAGTCCGCTCCCACGCTGGAGCAAGCGGCCATCACGGCCAAGGATTTCAACTTTTGGTACGGTGACTTTCATGCGCTGACGGGGCTTGACCTCAACATCGCCAAAAACGCCATCACCTCCTTCATTGGCCCTTCGGGTTGCGGAAAGTCGACGTTTTTGCGCTGCATCAACCGCATGAATGACCTGATCGAGGGTACGCGCGTCGAGGGCACCATGACGCTCGACGGCAACGATATCTATGCCGAGGGTGTCGACCCGGTCGACCTCCGTCGTCGCGTGGGTATGATCTTTCAGCAGCCCAACCCGTTTCCTAAATCCATCTACGAGAATGTCGCCTTTGGCCCTCGTCTGCAGGGCGTGACTAGCAAAAGCGACCTCGATGACATCGTGGAAGAATCGCTCAAGCGCGCCAACCTCTGGAAAGAGGTATCCAATCAGCTCAACAAGGATGGTTTGGCGCTCTCGGGCGGTCAGCAGCAGCGTCTGTGCATCGCGCGCGTGCTTGCGGTGCAACCCGATGTCCTTCTGATGGACGAGCCCTGCTCCGCCATCGACCCCACGTCCGTCTCTAAGGTCGAGGATCTGATGGCCGAGCTAGCGCCCGAGATGACGATCATCATCGTCACGCATTCAATGCAGCAGGCAGCTCGTATCAGCGACTACACCGCATTCTTCTTGCAGGAAGTTGCCGGCGAGCCCGCCACGCTCATCGAGTATGGTCAAACCGACGCGATCTTCACCAGCCCGGTGGACTCGCGGACGGAAGACTATATCACCGGCCGCTTTGGCTGATCGGCGCGACTAGTCCCAAGCCGATCGGACCTGGTCCGGTGCGTATTCACTGTGCGGGCGGCATGACCGCACCCAACTGATTGGAGTGAACCATGCGAAAACTGTTTTCCCGTCAGCTCATCGAGGCCCGCCACGAGATGCTGAGCATCTACGAGGCCGTCGATCTGGCCCTCCACGATGCCGTGAAGGCCTATGTGACCGACGACCGCAAGCTCGCCACCAAGACCAAGAAGCGCACGCTTTCGATTGACGCGCGCTGCGCTAACTTGGAGGCCGTGTGCTACAACCTGATCGCCACGCAGTCGCCGGTCGCCTCCGACTTCCGCTT
This sequence comes from uncultured Collinsella sp., assembly GCA_902492935.1. GTDB lineage: Bacteria > Actinomycetota > Coriobacteriia > Coriobacteriales > Coriobacteriaceae > Collinsella. Next base: position 20,438 of record CABUNJ010000010.1, read on the forward strand.
GCTGCAGACGATCATCTACGTCGACTTTAACCTGCAGCGCATGACCGATAAGGTTCGCCAGATCTGCCGCGCCACGCGTCGTATGATCAAGGCTGACATCTCGCTGCCCCAGGAGCTCGTCGGTACGGTTGAGGCCGAAGCCGAAGCTGTTTACCAGGTGCTGGGTTCGTCGCTTTCTGCGCTCGTCACCAATGACATGTCCATCATCTGCAACCTTGCCGTCGAGGACGAGCCAGTGCACGCCGCCTACGAGAAGTTCTTCCGCACCTTTAACCGTATGGATACGGGCGACTTTATGGACGACGACAGCAACTATGACGATCTGCGCCGCGCCATCATGGTTTCGCGCTACCTCGATCGCATCGCTTCGATTTCCATCGATGCCGCTTGTCGTCTGACCTTCCTGTTGACTGGTCAGCGTATGAATGCCGGTGATATCGCCCGCACTGATGAGGATGAGCTCGAGAGCATGCGCGTGCCTTCGGGCGAGGGTGTTATCATGAGGCCCGCCGTCGATGCGCGCTACGTTGCCAAGGTGCCCGTTAACGAGGTCAGCGAGGGTCTTCGCTACCTGCTCGATCATCTTGAGGACGAGGACGATGGCGAGGACGACGAGGAGTAAGTAACCCCGTTCGTCGAAAGATTGTAAATACCTAAGTGAGCGCGGCCTTGCACCTGCAGGGCCGCGCTCTTGCGTTAGCATGGGACTACTTGTATGGCTGTTAGCGGAGGCGATTGGCAATGGATAATTATTTGGACTTGATGCGCGCTCGCCGCGAGCAGATTCTCGAACGCTTTTATGCCGCACTCGATCGGGCGGGCCGTTCTCACGATGCCGCACATCTGATTGCCGTCTCCAAGACCGTTGGCGTCGATGAGACCGTTGCCGCCATCCAGGCAGGGTATCGTCATTTTGCCGAGAACCGTCCGCAGGAGCTGGTTCGCAAGCTCACGGGTCTGGCGGAGCATCCGGAGCTGCCCGAGGTTCGCTTCGATATGATCGGCAACCTGCAGACCAATAAGATCAATGCGGTGCTGGGCTCAGCCGAGCTGATTCACTCGGTGGGTTCGCTGCATCTGGCGCAGGCGATCTCGAGCCGTGCTGTCCGCAAGATTGAGGCAGGTGAGCTCGCCGGCCCCCAGCGTGTGCTCATTGAGGTCAATGTGAGTGGTGAGGAGTCGAAGGGAGGCTTTTCGCCCGATGAGATTCGCGCCGCCGCGGGTGAGCTTGCGGAACTTGAGGGAATTTGCGTGCAGGGGCTTATGACTATGGCGCCCCGGGGGAATAAGGATGTGGCACGCCGCACCTTTGCGGGGCTTCGTGAGCTGAGGGATGAGCTGGAGGCAGCGCATCCCGATTTGAACCTGCCTGAGCTTTCCTGCGGCATGAGCGAGGACTTTGAGCCTGCCCTTGAGGAGGGCTCTACGCTCGTTCGCCTGGGCAGGGTAGTATTTAGCCCGGAGTTTGCAGTAAAATAAGGCTCTGAAGTGCGCACTGATTATCGGGGCGCCTGCACTAAACCGCGAGAGGACACAACCATGGGCTTCCTTGACGAGATTAAAAATAAGATGCACCTGGGCGGCCAGCAGGGTTACGACCAGGGTTATGGCCAAGACGACGACTACGGCTACGATGACGGCTACGACGATGGCTATCAGAACAACGGCTACAGCGGTGCTTCGGGCGAGGGCTTCTACACCCAAGACGAGCCGAGCAACGGCCTGCTGGGCCAGACGCGTCGCGGTGAGGCCGAGTCGGTCGCGGTGTATACGCGCTCCGGTCAGCTGGTCGGCGATGACTCCCGCCATGCCACGACGTATAACCCGCCTTCGCGCTCGCAGGATAGTGTTGCGAGCGGTTATCGTCCTGGTGCCTATGACACGCCGTCGAGCTACGCCGAGAACACCCGCGCCCGTGCCGCCGCTGCGCCCGCGCCTGCACCGAGCGATGCTTCGGCCTATGCGAGCAATATCATCAACGCCACGCCGCAGCTGCCGGCCTATGTCCTGCGCCCCGAGAGCTATGACGACGTGGAGACCGTGGTGCGCCGCGTTCGCACCAAGCAGCCTGTCGCACTGATTTTTGTGGGCGTTCGCACCGAAGTTGCCAAGCGCGTCTTGGACTTCTCTTACGGCTTTGCCTGCGGTCTGGGTGCCACGGTCAAGGAGGTGGGCGACCGCGTGTTCATGGTGCTGCCCGCCGGTTGCGAGGTCAAAGATTCCGATCTCAAGAAGCTTCGTGCCGACGGCTACCTCAAGTAAAGACAAGACGAGGAGATTCCCATCAACATCTACACTATCGTCCAGCTGGTCAACACGCTGTTCAACTTCTATTCCACGCTCATAGTCGTCTATTGCTTTATGACGTGGATTCCCATGAAGCAGGGTGGTTTGCTTCAGGATATTGCTGCGGTGCTTGATAGCGTGTGCGGTCCGTGGCTCAACCTGTTCCGTCGTTTCATCCCGCCGATGGGCGGTATCGATTTTTCGCCGGTCGTTGCGATTATTGCGTTGCAGTTGGTGCAGAGGCTGGTTCTGCAGCTTCTTATAGGTATACTCGTGTAGAACTGACTTAGTAACTTACGTCGGGCGTGTAGCGCCGAGGCGATGAAAAAGGAGACTTGTTATGGCTATTACCCCTGCAGACATCCAGGCTCAGACTTTCTCTGAGGCCAAGCGTGGCTACGATCCTGCTGAGGTCGACGTCTTCTTGGAGACGCTGTCCTCCGAGGTTGACGCTATGCTCGCTAAGATCGTCGACCTTAAGGGTCGTCTGACTGCTACCGAGCAGCAGCTTGCCGATGCGCAGGCTCAGCTTGCCCAGGCTCAGGATACCGCCGACCAGGCCGTTCCTGCCGCCCCCGTGGCTGCTCCCGCCCCTGACTTCTCCGCTCAGGAGCGCCAGATTTCCGCTGCCCTGATCGCTGCTCAGCAGACCGCTGAGACCATCGTCAACGATGCCAATGAGAACGCTGAGCGTATCCGCAACGAGGCTGACGCCAAGGCCCGCGAGGTTATCCGCCAGGCTCTGACTGAAAAGCAGGCCGAGCTCGAGGAAATCGACCGTCTGAAGGCTTCCCGTGAGGAGTTCAAGGCCGAGTACCTCAAGCTCATCCAGCACTTTATGGACGATGCCCAGAACTCCTTCCCGGCCGACCTCATGGCCTCCACGCCGGTCGGTTCTGCCGCTTCTCCTGCGGTGACTGTTCCCGCCGAGCCGCTGCCCGTCGCTGACCCGGTTGTCCCTGTGGCCGATCCCTTCGCCCCGATCGACAACTTTGCCGCTGACGACCTGGACTAACATTCGGCCTACAATTTAGTGCCTAGAAAGGACCCGCAGCTTGCGGGTCCTTTTTTATGACTGTACCGGGGCGCGCAACATAAAAAACCGAGCCCTGCACATGGTGGCGCAGAACTCGGCGAACGGGTGAGCGGTCAAGGGTAGGTTTTAAGGCATGTCCCAAAACCTACTTGAGGAGGAAGTCGGGGAGGGGAATGGTGCGGGCCTCGCGATGCTCGGGATCGGCTATGTGGTCGGCAGGATAGCCACAGACGAGCATGTGATAGGGATAGACGCCCTTGGGCAGATTGAACTGCTCCTGTGCCACCTCAGGCTTAAAATGGCATACCCAGCACGTTCCCAGGCCCTGCTCGGTGGCCTCCATCATCATCTGATCACACACGATGGACGTATCGATTTCGCTGGAATTCATCTGGTCATAGGGGCGCATCCAAGCGTCATCGGTAACGCTGCAAATAAGGAAGACAAGCGGAGCCCCAAAGATAGACCCATCACGAGCAAACCGAGGCTGACAAACGGCAGCCTTCTCCAGAAGCTCAGACGTATCCAACACAATCACACGGGTTGGATGATTATTACAAGCATAAGGAGCAATCCGCCCAGCCTCAACAATGGCATCCACCACAGCCTGCTCCACAGAACGGTCCTCAAACGAACGACAAGAATACCGACCACGAGCCAGATCCAAATAAGACATACAAGCCCTCCAACAATTAAAAATCAAACAAACCCAAAGTAACCCAAACAGTACCCAAAGCAGCAATCAGCCAAACGCTCATCAAGGGCCAAAGTGTCCGAACGGATACCAAAGGTCCCTTCAGCCAAACCCCCATTGCGCTAAACCTATCAGCCAAAGTTCCCAATGGTGGTACGTAAGGGAGCGGGCCCGACCACTAATACCTTTTGAACGACTCTGCTTGCAGCCGGAGTGAAAAAGGTATTAGTGGCCGGGCCCGCGACCGGTGGGATACGTACCCCCAATTAACTGTTCTTCATGACAATCGAATCCACGACATCGGCCACATTCTCACAGCAGTCGGCGCAGTACTCCAGGAAGGCGTACACGTCACGCCAAGCGATGACCTCGAGCGGGTCCTTGCCGTTAACGTGCAGGTTGCGCATGGCGTTGATATAGAGCTCGTCGGCCTCGGACTCGATGGTGTTGATCTGGATGACGAGCTCGCGCAGCGTTTTGGACTTGCGGTAGTTGGGAAGCTCGACCATAAGGTCCTTCATGGCGCGGCAGGCATCGGTTACCTTGTGAGCGATGACGATGGCATCGGGGTGGATGCTCTGGATGTTGGTGAAGTAGACGCGCTGCACGACGCCTTCGATGCGGTCGAGCACGGTGTCGAGCGAGCAGCTCATCAGGTCCAGATCCTCGCGCTCAAGCGGGGTGATAAAGGCGGTGAGCAGGGCGTCTTCGAGCTCATGGTGCTTCTTGTCTGCCGCATGCTCAATCGCATGCATCTTATCGAGCATGTCGTGGATCTGCGCGGGGTCAAAGTTCTCAAAAATCTTGGTGAGCAGCTCTGCGGCCTGGACGGCGAGGTCGGCGCAAGCGACGTAGTTGTCAAAGTAGAACGAATCGGGTTTCTTTGCCATGGGTGGGTCCTTTCGAGGCGAAGACGGGTGGGCGAAGTGTTGCGGTCCGGATGGACGTTCGGTTTGACTAGAGGAACATCATGAACAGCTTGGCCATGACAAAGCTGATGAGTCCGCAGGCGGGGAAGGTGAAGAACCAGGTGAACATCATGTCCTTGACGACGCCAAAGTTGATGGCCGAGAGGCGCTTGACGGCACCGACACCCATAATGGCGCAGGTTTTGATGTGCGTGGAGGACACGGGGATGCCGGTAAGGGTGGCAAGTAGCAGGTTCGCGGCGCCCGCGAGGTCGGCGGAGAAGCCCTGATACTTCTCGAGCTTAACCATGCTCTGGCCGACGGACTTGATGATGCGCTCGCCGCCCACGCTGGTGCCGATACCCATAGTGGCCGAGCACAGCAGCATAATCCAGATGGGGATGCCTGCATCGCCGACGCTCGTCTGGCCGCTGGCAAAGGCCACGCCTAAAAAGAGCACGCCGATGAACTTCTGTCCATCCTGCGCGCCGTGCATAAAGCTCATGGCCGCAGCGCTCGCGATCTGAGCGTATTTAAAGAAGACATTGGCACGTCGCCTGTTGGCGGCGGCGAAAAGAATCGAGACGAGCTTGCACAGGACCCAGCCCATGACAAAGCCCAGGCCGATGGAGAGCGCCAGGCCGTAGATGACCTTCATCCACTCGTGGACGTTGACGCTGCTCGCACCGCCGAGGGCGATGGCGGCACCGGTCAGGCCGGCGATAAGGCTGTGGCTTTGCGAGGTGGGGATGCCAAAACGCGACGCTGTGGCGCCGTAGACGACGATGGAGAACAGCGCCGCGCATAGGCAGGCGAGCGCCATGGTGCTGTTTCCGCCAAAGTCGACGATATGTGAGATGGTGTTGGCGACGCTCGCGTTAAAGTGCGTCATGATGAGCACGCCGAGGAAGTTGAATGCGGCGCTCATGAGAATGGCGGCGCGGGCGGGCATGCAACGCGTAGTGACGCAGGTCGCGATGGCGTTGGGCGCGTCGGTCCATCCATTGACGAAGATGGCGCCCAACGCGAGGATCACGGTGACGGCAAGGACTGGGTTCGACACAATTTGGCCGAGGAAGGTTGAGAACGTTACGTCCATATATGGGCTTTCTCGAAGTTTGCAGACACGTTACAAAAACATGATAAATCGTATCACCTCCTGCGGGTCTCTTTACCGAGTTCTGATGGGAGAAGTGAACTTTTTGGCACTAAAATTGAATATTAGCCCTGTTGACCGCGGGTGTTCTTTTTGCTAACACGCCATGAGGACACGTGTGCGCGCCCCAACACCCCAAAACCACAGTCTGTTCGCTTTACAACATGCAAACATGCGTTCGATAATAGGGGGCATGGAATATCGACAGACAGACGGCAAAACTCGGCGCGTGCACAAGCAGTATGTGGACGTCGTGGCTCGCATCCTCGCGGGCGGACAGGTCGTGCCGGTCACCGTCTGCTGGGTCGACGGCCGTTGTTTTACGATCGACGAAATTATCTCGACCACCGGGTTTGGCCTGATGGTCCACGGCATCCGTACGGCAACATATAAGGTGCGTTTTGGCGGGCACGCGACCGAGTTGTATCTGGAGGACCAGACGCGCGAGCGGGCGGACTGCTCGCAAGCGCACGTGATGCGTTGGTGGGTCTGGGCCTTTGATCGTACGCTTGAGGGCGAGCGCCGTAGGTAAGGACGTGCGGCATTCGGGTACAATGACAAGAATCTTGTCACCTACGGCGCTGTCGTGCGCTTTTTGAAAGGACGAAGTATGAACGATATCCAGGGCTATCAGAACGGCCCCATCGAGACCGGCGCAAGTCGCGCCAAGGAGATGTCGCCGCGCGCGTACAATCTTGCCATGTCTGCCCTCATCTTCTTGGGCTTTTGCGCCATGGGAGCCGGCGCCTACTTTACGAGCACCATGTCGTTTGCGCGCATGATGATGAGCGGTGCCGCCTTGCCGCTGGTCTTTGGCTCGTTTATTTTGACCATCGTCGGCATGGTCATGATGTCGGCCGCCGCCAGCAAACAGTCCGTGGGCCTGTCGCTCGTGGGTTACGTGATCTTTGCGAGCACCTTTGGTCTGACCGCGTCGTTTGGCCTTGCCAACTATGACCTGCCCACCATCAACACCGCTTTTATCGCCACCGCTGCAATCACCTTTGTCTTTGGCGCGCTGGGCGTGACCTTCCCCAAGTTTTTCCAGCGTGTGTATGGCATTGGTTTTGGCATCCTGCTTGCCACGATTCTGGTCGAGATCGTGCTGATGTTCATGGGCGTCTCGCAGTCCATCACCGATCTGATCGTGATCGTGGTGTTCGCCGGGTTTATTGGCTACGACACCTATGTTGCCACGACGGTGCCGCCCACGCTGCCCAACGCCGTGCTCATGGCGTCCAACCTGTTCGTGGACATCATCAATGTGTTCCTGCGCATTCTGAACATCCTCAGCCGTCGCGATTAAAGCGCGGCATTGCGACGCTTCCTGCCGGACACGGTAAAACGATTTGAAAGGCGGTCCTTCGGGGCCGTCTTTTTTGTGCGCGGCGGGGTATGATGGATGGGAAAAAGCCGATAGCGGCAGCGACAGGAAAGGTGGCCACGTATGGCAGATGTCGACAACAGGAACCGTAACCGCAGGTCCAACCGAGCGGGTCAGCCCAATCCCAAGCGCGAGGCGCGTGCCAAGGCCGCCGAGCGCCATGTGGCGGCTGTGTCCGAGGCCTGCGCCAAGGACATCGAGCGTTCGCTTGCCGGCGTGCGCGAGTTCGATGGTATGCCTGCCGGTTTTGTCGCGGCGATGAAGGCCAAGGCCCAGAAGGCGGCGACTGCTGAGGAGCAGGCTGAGGAGGTTGTGGAGGCTGACGCTGCCGAGGTGGAGATCGCGGGCGAGCCCGAGGTGGCGCTCGAGTCCGCCGAGTCGGCCGACGAGGCTGAGTCCGAGCCCGCCGAGGAGCCTGCTGCGTCCCTGCCCGAGGTCACTGTGCTTGATGCCTCCGCCACGCAGGCAATCCTCGATAACGGCCGCGGCTATGCGCAGTTCTGCGATATGGCCGTGCTTGCCTTTGCCTCGTTCACCAACCCTGGCGGTGGCTACATCCAGGGCTATCTGGGACAGGAGGCGACGCTCTGCGCCGATTCGTACCTGTACAACGTGCTCGACAAGCAGCGTAAGTGGTACGGCGAGAACCGTCGCCGCAACATCAACTGCGAGCTTTACCGCAACCGTGCGCTGGTGGTGCCCGCCGTGCGCTTCGACCGCAACCATGTGCACGCCTATGCCGACGTAATCGTGGCCGCCGCGCCCAACGCCAAGCGTGCCCGCCAGGAGTATCGCGTGAGCGACGATGCCTTGCTTGACGCCCTGCGCGATCGCATCCGCTTTGTGCTTGCCATCTGCGACGAGCTGGGTCGCGAGAAGCTCGTACTGGGTGCTTGGGGTTGCGACAACAACGGCTTCGACGCCGAGGCCGTGGCCGAGCTCTTCCGCAAGGAGCTCGCATCGGGCGACTTTAAGGTCAAGCAGGTGTTCTTTGCCGTGCCTTCTACGCGATGGGATGATGATTTTGCCAAGTTCGAGCACGTGCTGGCAAACTTCCCCGAGCGCAACGAGGAGTCCTATGCCCAGGTTGCCGCACGCGCTGCGGCTGCTCGCGCCGCCGAGCAGGCCCAGGCTGCCGCCGAGGACGATGAGGACGAGGACGACTGGCGCAAGTACCTGTAATCGGTACGTGCTGATAGATAGGTCGAGCCGGCGGGAGAGGCTGCTCCCGTCGGCTTTTTATTAAAGGAAGGGCTTACGATGAAAAACGTTCTGTGTTTTGGTGACAGCAACACCTATGGCTATGATCCGGCTGGTATGCGCGATGGCACCGCGGTGCGCTATGCGCAGGATGTGCGCTGGTGCGGCGTGGCGCAGCGTGACCTGGGCGAGGGCTGGCATGTGATTGAGGAGGGGCTCAACGGACGCACGACGGTGCGCGACGATATGTGCCATCTGGACACTAACCTCAACGGCATTCGCGCGCTTCCGATGCTGCTCGAGGCCCATAAGCCGCTGGACGCCATTGTGATCATGCTGGGCACCAACGACTGTAAGACGGTCTTTAACGTGACAGCTTCCGATATCGCCCGTGGCGCCATGGCGCTGATTCGCGCCGTCCGCGCGTTTCCGTGGACCGAAGCTGCGCCCTGTCCGCGCATTCTGCTGATGGCTCCTATCAAGATCAAGCCGCAGATCGCCGATGTGTATATGACCGACTTTGACGAGCATTCCGTTGAGGCATCTGAGCATTTTGGCGAGTACTATGCGCACGTGGCAGAGCAGTTTGGCTGCGACTTTTTGAATGCCGCCGATTTTGCCGAGCCGGGCGATATCGACTATCTGCATATGATGCCCGAAAGCCACGAGAGCCTGGGCCACGCCGTGGCAGCCAAGCTCCAAGAGATGCTTGGTGAGTAGCGCGACTTCAAGCCACCACAAAGGGGCCCTTTGCGGTGGCTTGATTCGTTTGTTTGTCTTGATCTGTAACAGTTCTAAGGCCGAAAACGGGCTAGATGTTACAGATTGAGATTATTTAGGTCGATATCGGTCGTTTGTCTCGATCTGTAACATCTAGGGTCGATTTTGCCGAGTTACTGTTACAGATTGAGATTATCTTCTCAGCGGAATTTGGATGTCTCGATCTGTAACAGGTGGGCCGAAAAATGGGCTCTAACTGTTACAGATCGAGATGTTTGTGAGGACCACTGCAAAGGTGCCTGTCCCCTTTGCAGTGGTTTTGGGCTGCGAATCTTAATACTGCCACCACTAACGGCGTGCCATCTACCTGCGGCTTTGCGAGGGAATATCCTAACTTGTCCCAAGCGCGTCGAAGGCGGCGCGGACGACCTGCTCGGCGGTGGGGCGGATGTAGTGCCTACCCGACACGCCGGGGAGGGCGTGACCCATGAGCATCTCTATGAGGTCCCACGGCAGGCGAAGCTCGACCTCCGCTATCGTACGCCAGGAGGTGCGGAGGTTCGACCACGGGATGTGCTCGATGCCGCGGGCGGCGCAGAGTTTCCGCCAGCGGTCGTTGCAGATGCTCCGGTTCATGGGCAGCCCGTCGCCCCGGTCGCTCAGCCACTCGCGGCCCTCGGCGGCGCGCGAGGCCGCTATCTCGACGAGGCGGTCGGCGGCCTGCGGTAGGATCACGACGGTGCGGGCGGACTTGGCGGTCTTGAGGGCGCCCACCGGCTCGGTGCCGGACTGCTGCATCTGGCGGCAGATGTCGGCGGAGGCGAGGACGGTGCCGGAGCGCTCCCAGCGCATGACCTCGTCGGTGCGAACGCCTAGCGACTCGCCCGAACGGCAGGAGCCGAAGCACGCGAGGATGAACGCGGGCTCCAGGGGGTTGTCGCGCAGCTCGTCGAGGACGCCCAGGGCCTCGTCGAGGGTGTAGACGCGCTTTGAGCGCTCGCGGGTCTTGCGGGTGGGCATGGTGTACCTGACGCTGGCGGCGAACGGGTCGAGCGGCAGGCGGATGAAGGTCGAGACGCAGGCGTAGACCTTGCGCAGGGTGAGCAGGGCGGTATCGGCGGTGGCGGCGGGAAGTGTCAGCAGCCAGTCCTGCAGCTCGACGGCGCGGAGCTGGTCGACGGGCATTGCGCCCCAGCGGGGTCCGACGTAGTTTCTCCACGAGCGCAGTACGAGGTCGCGGGTGTTGGGGGCGAGCGTTCCCGCCTCGACCTGTGCGGCCATCTTGGGGACGAGCCACGTCTCGTAGGCCTTGGCTATGGTGGGCACGGGGGCGTCGTCGGCGTGCTCGACGTGGATGCGGTCGAGTTCCGCGCACGCCTCGCGGTAGGTGCCGTACACGGTCTTGGTCTTGCGCCTGCGGCCCTGCGGCGTGTTCTGCATCCAGCGCAGGACGTACTTTTTGCCGCGCCTCATCTCGGTCACGGAGCCCCAGACGCGGCGGCGCTGCTTCTTTGTCATATAATCAGATCCGTTCAGATCGCGGGCTTATTCTCCGTTTCGCCCGGTTCTGACTCCGGCCCCGTCTCACGTTCCAAAGTGCAGGGGCCGTCTCCTTAGTCTCGGGGCCGCGGCATCAGCGTGCGGTCCCGAGATTTTTCGCTTTCATGGGCATCACCTCCCTAGATGTAGACGCATGGGGTCTCACCCTTGCCGGCCCCCAATCTCCACAACGTGTTCGGTTTACATTTCGCTGCGATGGGGCGATAATCGGGATAGCTCATCCACCGTGTGTGTGAAGGAGTCCTCTGGAGGCGCCCAAACAGCGCCTCCTGCTTTTTTGAGTTAGCCTCTTGCTTACAGCTCGGGGCGTGGCTTGCCTCGGGGCCGAAACCCGGGGCTTTTTCTTTAGGCGAGCGGGTGGAAAATGCCCCTCTCGCGCAACTTCTCGCTCGTCCGGTACTGTTCGGCGTCGGGCACGCTGTGGAACTCGACGGTCTTGTCGTAGTTCGCCTTGACGACCTCCTCGATCTCATCGAGCGACACGCGGAAGAACTCCCTGCGCTGGTTGACTATGTTCACCTTCCTGTCCTCGAAGGCCCGGTGCAGCGCCGCCTCGAGCTTCGGGGCGTCATCGCAGAAGATGAGCGCGTGCACGTCGAAATTGAACGGGACGGATGCGTCCCCGAGCTCGCGGATGCGGTCCATCGGCTCAAGGCGCCTCGTCATCCCGATCTTGTAGACGCCCTCACCGAATGAGCCGATGTTGGAGATCACGTATACGAAGCCTGCCTTCTGGTTCGCCTCTCGGTAATCGACATCCGACACCGCCCTGTCCACGTCGTCGAGCTTTGCCTTGAGCTCCGCGGCCTTCTCCTCGAGATCGGCGCGCTCGTCGTCGCCGGCATCCTTCAGGCGTGCCGAGATGTCCTTGTACGCCTTGAGGTACTGGGAGCGCTCCTTCTCGAGCTTCTTGCGCTCGGCCGCTATCTCGCGCTCGAGCTTTCGGGCCTCGCGCTCCTGTTCGCGGGCCTCGCGCAGCGCCTCCTTCTCCTCCTCTTTCTCCTGTGCGAACTCGAAGGCCAGCTGGACCTCCTCCTGCTTGAGGAGGACGTATGCGGCGGGGATGGATATGCCGAGGGTCTTGCCGTTGCGGTTGATGGCTGCGGCCGACTTCTCGATTCTTTCGAGCGAGCGCTCGACGTTGGTCGCCTTGACTTTGCGCACGATTTCGTCGCACTCGCCGTTGTACGCCATCATGAGCAGCTTCGAGATTTCGCGGACCATCGCCTTGCCCTTCGAGGCGCTGCCGTTGACCGTCCAGGACGTCTTGTCCGCGGCCTTGCTGAAGCTCTTGACGGCCTCCTTCTGTTTCCTGCGGCATCGGTCGAGGGCGTCCTTGTAGTGAGTCGAGTCGGCGAAGTCGAAGCGCGGGCGGTACAAGCCGAACTCCTCGACCAGTAGCTCGTCATCGAGGACGCGCGACTTGGACTCCTTTGCCTTGACGATGGCATCCAGTTTGAAGTTCTGCTTCTCCAGCTTCTCGAGCGAGGCCTTCTCCTCCTCGATTTTCTTCCTGAGGTCCTCGGCCTCGCGCCTGAGCCTGTCCGCGTCCGCCATCTCCGGCGTGAGCATGGACTCGAGCTCCTCTACCCGCTGCTTGTACTCGGTCGCCTTGAACATGTCCCTGAAAGCCATCGGTTCGCCTTTCTGTCTCTAATACCTCTTGACCTCGCTGGCCTGGTGCCACTTGACGACGCCGCGGAAGTTCACGCTGGCGTTCTCCGGATCGTCGAAAACTATGTCGGTGTAGCCGTCCTCGTAGCTGTCCGGCGACAGCACGAGGGTCGACGCCCCGCGGTAGTAGCTTCTAAGGATCATCTCGCCGTTGTACTCGGCCGCCACGGCGTCGCCGTTTCGCGGCTCGCACCTGGGGGAGAGCAGTGCGTTCTCGCCGTCGGCAAACCTGCGGTTCATGCATGAGCCGCGCACGCGCATGAGGTAGGCGTCCGGGTCGTTGACGCGCTCGAGGACTGAGATCGGCACGTCAGCGACCTCGTCGGGACCGAATTCATCGGTGAACTCGCCTGCGTGCCCGGCGACGAGCACGGGCAGAGTCACGTACTGGGCGCCGTTGGGGCGCACGGGCTCCGGGGTCTCACCCATGAGGTCGGCCACCGTCGTGCCGAAAAGCTCGGCGAGTTGCTCAAGGTTCGCTTTTCTCGGCATCGACTTCTCGGATTCCCACTGGCCGATGGCAACTCGCGATACATCGAGTCTGTCGGCTATTTCCTGCTGGGTCATTCCAGCTCTACTCCTGAGCCGGCGAAGGTTTTTACCGATTTCCATGGGCCTCTCCTTGCCTATGTATAACTTTACTTATCATTTTAGAAAAGAAAACTTTTCATTCTAGAAAAGTTTTTATTTACACGATGCAAAGAAAGACTTACTATTAGTTCAGCAAGAGAGAGGAGGCCACTTGAATACCCTGCGAGATGTTCGCGAGAGCAAAGGGGTTAAGAAAGTCGCAGTTCAGCGGATGTTGGGGGTTAGCCAACCGACCTATGACCGTTACGAGCTTTATCCCGGAGAGATGCGAGCCAAGGACCTCGAAAGGGTCTTGACGTTCCTCGGCATCACTCGCGACGATATTTTTTTGGCAACAGAGGAAAGTTAAAGTTTGCATCCAACGAAACGGAGAGAACCATGAACGAGAACTACATCGACATCGAGCTGGGCGGCTGGAACATCCCCGAGGCCATCACGGTCGAGGCCGAGCCCGTCGATGCCCGCGACTTTTCCGACTTCGAGCTCTAGGGAGGGCGACATGATTCAACTGATTATCGGAGCGGGTCTGGGACTCGGCGGCGTGGCCGCCGCCGTCGCCATCAAGCGGTATAACGGGGCCGAGCGCGAGAGGGCCGCCGGGCCCGCGGACCATTGGGGCAACAAGTACGAGGCCCGTATCGTCTCGCCCGCGTGCGCCCTGCCCCTCGTCCTGGTAGGCGCCGTCATCGCAGCCTCCGCCTGCCTCTACACGCAGGACACCGGCGAGGTCTGCGTCATCCGCAACCTCGGCGGCTCGCTCGCCGGCTCGACCTCCGAGGCCGGTTTCCACGCCAAGGCCCCCTGGCAGGACGTCGTGACCTACGACGTCCGCAACAACCTCATCAACTTCTACGGGGACACCGACTACAAGGTGGACGGCGGCTCCTACGAGGGCAAGCAGGTCTCCATCAACGACAAGTCGGGCGCCAGCGCCAACATCGACATCCAGGTCAACTACTCGCTCAACCCCGACGCCGCGCTCAGCCTCTACAGCGAGTACGGCACGCAGGAGAGCTTCGTGGAGAAGTACATCTCCAACGACGTCCGCGCCGTCACCCGCGAGGTCTCGGGCGGCTTCGACACGGTGACGATGCTCACCGACCGCTCCCAGTTCACCAAGGCCGTCCAGAAGGCCCTCACCGAGAAGTGGAAGGGCATAGGCCTCACGGTGGAGCAGGTGAGCGTGCAGGACGTCCGCTACCCGAAGAACATCACCAAGAGCTACAGCGAGGCTCAGGCCGCCGAGGTCGCGAAGCAGAAGGCCCAGAACGAGCAGGAGACGGCCAAGGTCGAGGCTGAAACAAAGAAGATCGAGGCGCAGGGCGAGGCGGACGCAAACGCCGTCCTCGCGAACTCGCTCAACGACCAGGTCCTCCAGCAGCACTACATCGACGCGCTCAAGAGCATCGGAAAGGACGGCAACCTCGTCGTCGTGCCCGAGGGCTCCCAGCCGATCGTGGGCACGAAGTAGGGGCGGTGGAGATGTTGAACCTTATCCATGCGGCCGTCCGGGTCTTCCTCGACGTTCTCGCGGTCGCGTTCGTACTAGAGCACACCCGCGAGCTTCATGAGAAACATCGCGAGATCAACGACGCGCCCAAGCAGGTCGCAGGCGTCGTTGATGAACCCGGCGAGGACGATCGCGGCGCTGATGCGAGGGTGCCGCTCGACCCAGTCGACGAGCCGCACGAGTAGGGGGCCCGCTGGTCGGACGTGCTTCGGGCGATATGTCTGCTGTCTACGAATCATGGCCCGAAGCCTAACGCGTGTGTAACGCGTCAACACGGGTATTGCCGCTCAGGCAACTCGCGGGCCCCATCCCCGGGGCGGCACCGTTGCCCCGCGGCTCTCCAATAACCATCCGCGGGGACGTTCCCTACCGGTGCCGTGCCGGGGGCGAGGCCCCGAAACCGACAAAAAAGAGCCGCCCAGTGTGGAAAGCGGGGACGGCTCCAGACCTGAAAGGAGGTCACTCATGGATTCTAGCAGAGCCAAAACGTTCCAGCAGATGGCCGACGAGCTTGGCATCAGGCACAAGCTGATGTACACGCTGCGCGAGGCGTCGAGGGTGACGGGGGTGCCCTACGACACGCTGCGCATCGAGTGCAAGGCGGGCCGCCTGCGCTCGCAGCTGCCCGAGGGGCGCAAGGTGGGGCGCATGGTGCGCCCGGAATGGGTGGAGCAGTGGATCGAGGAGGGAACGCATGGCATCGAGGCTGCTTAGGTGCGCTGCGTACATCGCGCTCCTGTTCGCGGTGTACGCGCTCATGCCCTACGTCCTGCGGGCGATGCTGCTCGCGGCGGACGGCATCAGCGTTGTGCTCGGGATGGGGTCGGTACTGTGACCGGCAGGCGATTCGCGTTCACCGTCCCGTTTGTGGCGGGTAAGCAACGCCACAGGCTCGACCGCAGGCACGCACGGATGTACACGCCCGACGAGACCATCCGCAACGAGGCCGCCATCCGCGAAGCGGCGCTCGGTGCCATGCGGGAGGCGTACCCGAATCTCGAGGGGCCGCTGTTCCCGTTCAGGGTGCCCGCCGCGGTGCGCATCGACGTGTACGATTCGCTGCCCAAATCGAGGCCGAAGCGCACCGTGTCGGAGCCGAACACGTTCAAGCCGGACGCGGACAACATCGCAAAGCTGGTGATGGACGGGATGAACGGGGCGGTCTG
Organism: uncultured Collinsella sp.; assembly: GCA_902492935.1. GTDB lineage: Bacteria > Actinomycetota > Coriobacteriia > Coriobacteriales > Coriobacteriaceae > Collinsella. The sequence continues at coordinate 36,323 of CABUNJ010000010.1, forward strand.
GGGCGACGACAGCCAGGTGGCCGAGGTCCACGTGGTCAAGTGGCCCCGTCGGCGCGGAATCGAACCGCACATGGACATACAGGTATATCGCGGCTGGGCAGACCCAGCCGAAGAGAAAAAGTAGAAACGGAGACATGAAATGAAGCGAAAGGCATTCAAGGAGCTCATGAGGCAGGCCGTGGGCAACGTCCTCATCAACACGGAGCTCAACGCCGAGACGCTTGAGCGCGACGTAGACCCGGCGGTGCTCCGCGGCGTCGCCTACGGCATGGCAGTCGCGCCCGTGCTGATGGACGAGGAGCCCATCGAGTTAAGCTGCGACTTCTTGGCCGTCATCATCGCGTACGGCAAGAAGTGCGAGGACACCTACGCCGAGAATGGCGCCGTCGCCACTATCTCCAAGCTCTACGGATGCGAGGTGAGCGTCGATGAGTAACGAAATCATCGAGTTCAAGGACGATGCGGGCATGCCCGTCAAGTTCACCTCGCAGGACATCCGCGAGCGGCTGTGCCCCAACGCGACCGAAAGCGAGCTGGCGCTGTGCGTGGAGCTTTGCAACCGCCAGCATCTCAACCCGTTCACGCAGGATGTCTACCTCGTCAAGTACGGCAATGCCCCGGCGAGCATCATCACGAACTACCAGGTGTTCAACCGCCGCGCGAACAAGCAGCCGAACTACGGCGGCATCGACAGCGGCGTCGTGGTGCTCCGCGACGGCGAGGTCGTCAAGAAGAAGGGCTCGGCCGTCTACAAGATAATCGGCGAGCAGCTCATCGGCGGATGGGCCGAGGTCAAGTTCACGGACGGCAAGATACCGGCCTACGCCGAGCTGGCGCTCACCGACTACAGCACCGGCAAGAGCAACTGGGCGAAGATGCCCGGCGTCATGATCGACAAGTGTGCCAAGGCCGCTGCGTGGCGCCTCGCCTACCCGGGCGAGTTCCGCGGGATGTACACGGGCGAGGAGATGGACCAGAAGGTCGAGCGCGACATGCGCGCAGATTCTCAGACCATCGAGGCCGAGAGCGTCGAGCCCGTGGTCGACCTGCAGCCCGTGCGCGACCTGTTCAAGCCTTTCATGGCGGCGACCGGGCTCGACAGCGCCGGTGCCATGGCCGCCATTTGTGCCGCCGTGGGCTGCACGTCGGGCTCCATGCACGACATGACGCTCATGCAGGCGCGCCGCGCGGCCTCGTGGATGGAGGAGGAGATCGCGGCCCGCAAGGCGCAACCCGAGCCCGCCGCCCCCGAGCCGGAGCCCGCGCCCGTCTATGAGCCCGCGCCCGCCGAGTATGCGACCGACGACGACCTGCTGGGAGGCTTCTAATGGCAGACGAGGTTTTGGCGGTCGAGGCCGTGCCGCTCGAGGAGGACTTCGACACGCTGGTGGCGTCGCTCGCCATCGACGACACGCTCGAGGACAAGCTGGCGCGCCTCAAGAAGAACGTCGATGAGAAGCTGGCGGACTACGTGGACGTCAAGCGCATCGAGAAGGACGAGGACTTCAAGGCGGCGAAGAAGTACCGCGCGGCGGTCAACGACGTGAAGAAGCCCATCGAGGCGCAGCGCAAGGCCGCGAAGAAGAAGTACAGCGACCTGCTCAAGACGTTCGACAAGACCATCGGCGAGATCACGGCGCCCATCGACGCGCTCTCCGATGAGTACAAGGCCGAGATCGACCGCTACGACGGCGAGTGCAGGACCCGCCGACTCACCGCGCTCAAGGGCCACTACTACGACCTCGCGGGCGAGATGGGGCCGCTGGTGCCATACGAGCGCATCGCCGACGACAGGTGGCTCAACGCGAGCTTCGGCGAGGTCAAGGCCAAGAACATCATCGAGCGCCGCGTGGGCGAGCTGCTGCACCAGTTCAAGTTCGTCAACGGGCTCGACTACGCCGACGAGGACGAGAAGGCGTGGGCTGTGGCGTGGTGGACGAGGACGCTGCCGATGGACTCGGGCGAGGTGGCGGCGGCTGTCGCCGCGCACCGCGAGGAGGTCGCCAAGGCCGCCGCGCTCGTGTCGACCTACGAGCAGGCGACGGCGCCCTCACCAGAGCCCGCACCGGAGCCCGAGCCGCTGCCGCTCGACCCCGAGCCGGTGCCCGTCGAGGAACCTGAGCCGCCCTTGGGCGTGCCGAGGTGTGTGCGGGTGGTCCCGTCGCGCCCCGAGCCGGATGTGGCCGAGGATGCGGCCCCAGCACCGCAGAGGGGCTACCGCGTGGTCATCGAGTGCGCCACGGCAGACGAGCTGCGTCGCGTGAGGGCCGTCATGGTCGACAACGACATTCACGGATACGTCGAGAGGATGTAGGACATGGGAGAGAGCAAACTGCCGCCGACACGAACGCCAGAGCAGCGCAAGGAGGCGATGGCGAAGGCCGTCCACACGCGCCGCGAGCGCGCCGCGTTCAAGGCCGCCTGCAAGGCGGGCAACATCCCGCCCGAGGCGGCCATCGAGGCGCCCATCGCGCAGAGGCTCAAGGTCGAGGAGTTCGCCCGCTCGTTCCCGGGCATCGGCACGGTCAAGGCGAAGGTGATCGTCAAGGCGCTTGACATCCCCGATGGTCGCCGCGTGAGCGGCCTGGGCTACATGCAGGGGCCGCGCCTTGTCGCGTTTATCAAGAACAACATGACCGCGAAGGAGGACGGGCAGTGAGCATCAACCGAGTGAACATCAGCGGCAACCTGACCCGCGACCCCGAGCTGCGCGCCACCGCCGGCGGGACGCAGGTCCTGTCCTTCGGCGTGGCGGTAAACGACCGCCGCCGCAACGCGCAGACGGGCGAGTGGGAGGACTACCCCAACTTCGTCGACTGCACCATGTTCGGCAACCGCGCCGAGGCCGTTGGGCGATTCCTTGCCAAGGGAATGAAGGTCGCCATCGAGGGCAAGCTGCGCTACAGCTCATGGGAGCGCGACGGCCAGAAGCGCTCGAAGCTCGAGGTGATAGTCGACGAGATCGAGCTCATGGTGCGCCGCGAGGGGCAGACGCAGGCCCAGCCGCAGCAGAGCCTCGCGGACACGGTGCCCGCGCAGCCACAGGCGCAGGCCGCGCCGCAGTGGAGCGCCCAGCAGGCCTACGCCGCGGCCCCGCAGTCCGAGTTCTATGACGAGGACGTGCCGTTCTGATGAGGCACGTACCCGACATCATCCGCGACCACTGGGAGGCGGCCCTGTTCGCCGCCTCCTTCTCCGCGGGTTTCCTGTTCTTCTCTTCGCTTTTATGGGGGTGGTTCTGATGGCCAACGACTTCACGGTTTTCGCCAGCTCGATAGCCGAGCTTTACGACGATTACGACCCGAACGACCCCGAGGACATGAGGGAGCGCATGATGCTCGCGGACGCGGTGCTCATGTACGGCCTCCACGGGGTCGAGATCGAGTTGCCCAAGAGCGTCAAGAGGGCCTTCAAGGGACTCAAGAACGCCATCGACAACTCCAAGAACAAGCGAGAGCAGGCCAAGAAGGGCGGCAGGCCCCGCAAGGCCAAGGCCGAGCCGGAGCCCGAACCCGAGTCTGAGCAAAAAACAGAAACCGAGGTTTCCGAAAGTGGAAACCAAGGTTTTGAAAACGGGAAACCTAGGTTTTCAGAACCCGAAACCGAGGTTTCCGAAAGTGAAAACCAAGGTTTTGAAAACGGGAAACCTAGGTTTTCAGAACCCGAAACCGAGGTTTCCGAAAGTGAAAACCCTAACCTAGCCTGTCCTAGCTTAGCTTTACCTAGCCTAGCTTGTGTTGATGGTGCGCGCGGCGGCGACGCCGACGGCTTCGTTCCGCCGACCCTGGACGAGTGCCGCGCGTACTTCGCCGCCAACTGCATCAGCGGCGACCCCGACAAGTTCTGGGCGCACTACGAGTCGCAGGGCTGGATCCGCTCGAACGGGATTCCCGTGGCCTCGCTCAAGGCCGCGGCGATGCTGTGGAACGGCAACCAGAAACGCCTCGATGCCGAGGCCCATGCCCGCGGCAAGCCGACTGATGCCGAGATTCAGGCCGCCACGTTCAAGCCGACGAGGACGCCCGAGCAGACGAGGGCGGAGCTCGAGCGCAGGTGGCGCGAGGAACATCCGGGCATCGACCCGGCGAAGGTGAAGGCCCCGAGGGGGACGACCGCCGACCCGGTGGCGCTCAAGGCGTACCAGGACGCGCGGCGCCTGCTGGACGCGAGGGCCGCGTGCGAGAGGAGGGCGTCATGAGCATGGACGACGAGAGGAGCGAGAACATGGGCAGACCGAAGGGGTCCGCGAGCATCTACGACGAGGGGCCGCGCAGCGCCCGCTGCGAGACGTGCGGGTTCTGCGCCGTGAGCGAGGCGGTCATGACGGCGTCTGGCGAGGGCCGCAAGCGGTACACGTGCATGCGCTGCCCCGACTTCGTGCACGCCACGCAGGGGCTCGCGAGGTGCAACTACTGGGAGGCGCGACATGAGGGCTGAGTCGCTGGACAGGCGCGGGGGCTACGTGCTCGCGTGCGGGCAGTGCGGCAGGCGGTTCCGCACGGCGTACAGGAACCAGAGGTACTGCTGCGGGTGGTGCGAGAACGTGGCGCGAAGGGACGCGAGCAAGCGGCCCGTGGACGTGTACCTCGGAACGAGGAGCGAGTCGGGCCGAGAGGTCAACGCCATGCGTGCGGCGCTGGCGGAAGGGAGGCGCATCTGATGCGCGACGGATACAAGTTCGAGTTCGGGGCGCTCGATGAGCCGGACGCACCCAAGGTGCAGGCGCTCAAGCCGCTCGAGGAGGCGGCCGAGGTATACGGCGCTTGGCAGGACTGCGACGACATGCGCCTCAGCCCGATCATGACGGCGCGCAGGGAGTACCGCCAGAACCTTATCGACGAGTGCATGGACGTGGTCCAGGCGGTCGTCAGCCTGCTCGACGCCGAGGGGTTCACGCAGGAGGACGTGGACGCGGCAATCGAGCGCTGCAACGAGAGGAACCGAGAGAGGGGACGTTTGTGATGGAGACTTTGGATCAGATCAAGGCAGACGCGGTCGAGGTGTTCCATTTCGACCGCGAGTGCAGGCCGCAGGACAGGGCGCACGCCTATCTGGGGAAGTACCGCGTCAGGCGCGACTACAACGACACGGCGATGCAGGTCGCGGTGACCGACATGATCGAGCGCGCCTACGAGGCGGGAAGGGCGGAGGTCGCCGACGCGAACCTCGTGCAGAACCTGCGCCGCCAGCTGACGAGCATCGAGGCGACCGTCGGGGATGCCATCGACCTGCTCGACGAGGGCGTAGGGGGGGCGGACTGCGATGAGTGACTCGAGGGTCGGCGGCTACCCGATGGGGGTGACGGACGCCGCCATTGAGCGTCACTTCGGCGGGGCCTGCGAGCCCAGGATGTGCGGGAACTGCAGGCACTTCTGCGGCAGCGACATCCACGTCGACTACGGCTACTGCCACCTCGAGTTCGAGCGCGCCTTCGACGCTGAGGCACCGGAGCGCAAGGAGGGCTTTTGGCGGCTGGCGAAGTGGGCCGCGGCCTGGCTCATGCGAAACCTGCTGTACTGCGAGGACGAGTGCGACGAGTGCCGCGACTACGAGGAGTTTGGGCTATGAGTATCGAATTGCCGAAAGACGCCGAAGGTCGAGAGATTCCGCTAGATACCAAGGTTCTATACGACAGGCATGGCGATGTTTACGAAGTCGCTTGCTATGTCTATGCGGTGCGTCAGACCATTTCAAGGCGCATTTGGGATGCGAAGATGCTAGACGGCACAATCCGCTACACGGCAAGCCTTTACCTCACCCCGCCCGACAGCTGGGAGAAGTTGGAAGAGGACTTGGGCAGAGGTGCGGACGCGCTGAATTACGAAGCCTGCGCCTATTTCGGCAAGAGTGCATGCGACTGTTCATCGTGCGTCGCCGACAAAGGAGAAACCTGCGAAAGGGTTGCCATGCGCGACATCGCCGACCGCATCCGCAAGCTGAGGGGTGAGGGCGATGCCTAGCGATTGTCCCTACTGCGGAAAGCCGCATTTCAACTTCGGCGATGACGAAGAGGGAGTCGAGATGTGGATAAATGAGCCAAATGACGGCGAGTATGTCATTGTTGCCGACCCGCCGTTCGCGTGGAGCACTCCGATTAACTTCTGCCCGTTCTGCGGGCGCAAGCTGAAGGAGGACGAATGAACATGACACCCTGCTTCATTTCAGAAATGCCCGGGGAAAAGACGAAAGCGCTGCTTGTCGGCTTCTACCAGAAAGCATGGACGCATGACGCATCGCCTCTAATCGGTGGATTTCCAGCCGGGCAAATCGCGTATCCAGTCGCGGTCGTGCTGCTCGAATCGGGCGACGTTGTGACCGTAAATGCCGAAGCTGTGACGATCGACGCGCCAGAAGAAATGTTTAGGCAGTACGCATGGATAGGTAGTGAGGACTGATGGACGAAACCGAGCTGAAACCCTGTCCGTTCTGCGGTGGCGATGCTGAGATGCAGCAGGGCAAGTATCAAGGTCTGCGCACCTTCTACGTGAGCTGCTCGGGATGCGGCGCACGGACGGACCTAGAGTACGCCGAGGAGTTCGCCGCAGATCTATGGAACGGAAGGGTTGAGTCAAATGGTGACTGACGAAGAGCGGCGCGAGGCGATAGAGAATCTGCGTTGCCTATCCTACATGAACCGCGTCCGCTACAAAGAAGAGTTCTATGAACTGCTGGACGAGACGGTAATGGAACCCGACACCGGATACCACGAGATGAACGATGTGTTCGAGCGTATTGCCGACCTAATCGACCGCCCGACGTGCCTCGACCTTGTCGAGCACAAGCAGGATCCGTTCATCCCGGGCAAGCGGATGGTCGACGGCTACTTCCGCTGCTCCGACTGCGGATGGGATGGACAGATCTGGGAACATATCGGCTTTGGGGACATGCTGGCGTATGAGGCCGTCCATTGCCCGAAGTGCGGGGCGATAATCAAGCGCCGTGCGTGAGGTGGTCCTCGGCGCTTGGTATGGTAACCGAAGCAAACCGAGCTTTATGGGGTATGCGAATGGCGTGTAGGCCACCTGTAGGAGATGGGCCAAAAGGCCCATCCACAAAGTCAACACATCCGTTGAGGGACGAGTGGGCGCTCCGGAAGGGGCGCTCCTCTTACGTCCTGTGGACGGACGAGATGATAAGGCGGATGCAGGCGCACCCGGAGCGGACGGCGGCGGAGATCGCGGCGGACCTCAGGGTGACGCCGAGCGCCGTGAGGCACGCGCGGCAGCGGTACGGGCGCTTCTCGACCGGAACGGACGGGCTGTGCATCGTGTGCGACGCGCGGCCCGTGTTCGACACGTCGGCGCAGGCGAAGAAGTGGAGGCTGTGCAAGGGGTGCTATCTGGCGGAGCGGAAGAGACGGCTCGAGGAAGAGGCGGAGAGCAACCGCATACGACAGGCCGCGCGCAGACGGCAGAAGCTGGACGGAGACGTTTGAGAGGCTGGCCGAGGTGATCAGAATCAAGTCGACTAAGGTCGAGTAGCCGAAAGGCCCCGGGAAACCGGGGCCTTTTCGTTAAACGTTACCCCCTTTTTACGCTCGTGGGCAAACGCACGCGCTTGTCCACGTGCGTAAAAAGGTGGGAACGTTCGCGTTTCCATATGGCTATCTACCAGCGGAAACGTGATTTTGTGGCGGGAAAAGGGCGTGAAAAACTGACCAAGGAGGGCATCGAGGATGCCGTCCGCCTGTGCCGTGCCGGAATGACCGACAGGGACATCGCCGCGTATCTCGGGGTCGCACGCGAGACATACAGCCGCTGGATCAACCACCCCAGAACAGACAATCAGCGTCAACTGTGTCACGTTCTAAAAAAGGCCGAGGTGGAGCGCAAGGCGACGCTCGTGGGCCGCATCATGGACGCGAGCGGCGACAGCTGGCAGGCGGCGGCGTGGCTTTTGGAGCGCAAGTACCCGCAGGAGTACGCCAAGGCGCAGCGCATCATGGATACCACCGACACGGCGGTGCTCAAGGCCGCCAAGGAGCTGGTGCTGTCCGTGCCGTCCTCAATCGGCGGGGACGAGTAGCCGATGCCGCTCACGAGGATGCAGGTCGAGTACCTCGCCAACTGCACGCACCGCTACAACGTGAAGTGCGGGGCGACGGGCTCGGGCAAGAGCTACGTCGACATAGCCGTGACCATACCGCAGAGGCTTCTCGCCATGAGGGGCGAGGGGCTGGCGGTGATGATCGGGAACACCCGCTCGACGCTCGAGCGCAACATCCTCGAGCCGATGCGCTCGCTCTACAGCGAAGACGTCGTCAGCCAGATCGGGCGGGACAACACGGCCCAGATTTTCGGGCGCAAGGTCTACTGCCTCGGGGCGGACAAGAAGACAAGCGTATCCAAGATTCAGGGCGCCACGTTCGAGTGGGTCTACGGCGACGAGGTCGCCACGTGGAGCGAAGACGTGTTTCAGATGCTCAAGAGCCGCCTGCGCTGCGAGCACAGCAGCTTCGACGGCACCTGTAACCCCGACAGCCCCAACCACTGGTTCAAGCGGTTCCTCGACGGCGACAGCGACATCTACAGGCAGGACTACACGATCTGGGACGGTGCGCTGGCACCGGATGTCATCGAGGACCTCATCAAGGACTACGGCAGCGGTGTGTACTACGACCGCTACATCTTGGGCAAGTGGACGCTGGCCGAGGGCCTGGTCTACCCCGAGTGGGAGGGTGCCCTCGAGAGCCGGTATACGGGCGGCGCCGCCAAGTACGCGGTGTCTTGCGACTACGGAACGCAGAACGCCTTCGCGGCGCTTCTGTGGGCGTTTGACGGCAAGGTGTGGCACGTGGTTGACGAGTACCGCTACTCGGGCCGCGACACGGGGCACCAGAAGACGGACGCCGACTACGTGGCCGACATGGCCGACTTCGTGCGCGGGCTGGGCAAGCCGCCCACGTTCATCATCGACCCGAGCGCCACGAGCTTCATCGCCGCGATGCGGCAGGCCGGGTTCAAGACCAAGAAGGGGCGCAACGACGTCGCGGACGGCATACGAGAGACGGGGGTGTGCCTGGGCAACGGCACGGTGCGCATCTCCGACGCCTGCGCGGGGCTGATAGGCGAGCTCGGCGGCTACTGCTGGGACGCCAAGGCGGACGGCGACAGGCCCGTCAAGGTCGAGGACCACAGCTGCGACGCGCTCCGTTACGGCGTGGCAACACTGCGCATGTACAAGCCTGCGAAAGAGCAGGTAAACCCATTCTTTGGAGGGAGGTAGCGGCTTGTCTAAGGGGCCTTTGGTGACCGATGGCGACCTCAAGGCGGCGGCGTCGGCGACGGCGTTCGCGGCAGATGCCATCGAGCGGCACATGTCGAGCGAGATGTACCGCAACGCCGTCACCGCGAACGAGTACTACCGCCAGCACAACGTCACGATCAACCGTTTCGTGCAGAAGATCTACTCGTGCTCCGGTGCCGAGGCCGAGGACTTCACGGCCTCGAAGCTGAGGCTGGCGAGCAACCTGTTCAAGCGCCTAAACGTCCAGCGCTGCACGTACTCGCTCGGTAAGGGCGTGAGCTTCGTGGACGTCTCGGCGGGCGGCAAGGACACGACCAAGGAGGGGCTTGGCGACCGCTTCGACGACGACGTCATGGAGATGGGGCTCAAGGCGCTCATCCACGGTGTGTCATTCCCGTTTTGGAACCTCGACCACATCGACGTGTTCACCGCCGACGAGTTCTGCCCGGTGTGGGACGAGTACTCGGGGGCGCTATACGCCGGCGTGAGGTTCTGGCGGCTCGACTCCGATCACCCGTGGCACGCGACCCTCTACGAGCAGGACGGCTACACGGAGATGGTGTCGGGCGGCAGCGGCTTCGACTTCGAGGTGGCCGAGGCCAAGCGCGCCTACAAGGTCACATATCAGGAGATACCGGCGGACGGGATGAAGCTGGCCGTCGATGCGGAGAACTACTCCCGCCTGCCAATCGTGGCGGTCTGGGGCAGCGACGCGCACCAGAGCACGCTCGTCGGCATGCGCGAGAGCATCGACGCCTACGACCTCATCAAGAGCGGCCTGGTGAACGACACGCGCGACTGCGCACAGATCTACTGGCTCATCAACGGAGCCGGCGGCATGGACGACAGGGACCTCGACCTGTGGCGGGCGAAGCTCAAGCTGACGCACGTGGCCGAGGTCGACGCCGAGCAGGGGCAGTCCGTGACGCCGTACACGCAGGAGGTGCCCGTCGAGGGCCGCAAGGAGACGCTGGCGCAGATCAAGGCCGACATCTACGAGGACTTCGGCGCGCTGGACGTCCACACCATCGCGGCTGGGGCGACCAACGACCATATCGACGCGGCATACCAGCCGATGGACGAGGAGGCCGCCGAGTTTGAGCGCCACATCCGCGAGGGTATCATGGACATCCTCGCATTGCAGGGCATCGAGGACACGCCTGTATTCACGCGCACTCGCATCAGCAACACCAAGGAGCAGGTCGAGACCGTGTGTCTGGAGGCCGAGTGGCTGGACGAGGAGACGATCCTGCGAAAGCTGCCGAACATCACGCCCGACGAGAGGGCGAAGATTTTGGAGCGCAAGCAGCGGGAGCAGGAGGAGCGCATGGCAGCGCTGCCGCCCGCCCTGGCGGCGAACGCGAAGGGTGCCCAGGAGGGCGACGAGGACGACGAGGACGAGGAAGGTGATGAGTGATGGCGGCATTGCAGGTGCTTGACGGCGAGCTGTGGCAGTGGGACACCGGGCGCGAGGTCGAGGTTGTCGGCTGCGAACAAGTGCATTTCGCCAAGTCGACCACGGGGACGTGCTACACGGTCGAGGTCGCCGGCAACAAGGCGAAGATTCCCGACGAGCTGCTCCAGGCGGCTGGGCGCGTGTACGCATGGGCCTACATCACGGACGAGGCATACGGCGGGCGCACGCGCATCGAGGCGCTCTGGGACGTAAAGAGGCGAGCCAAGCCCGCCGAGTACATCTACGAGCCGAGCGACCAGCGCACCATCAAGGACGCAGAGACGGCGCGAGACGAGGCTAAGACCGCGCAGAAGGCGGCGGAGGCCGCACGAGACAGGGCCGTCGCCGCCGAGGTCAAGGGGGCACGCGCCACGACGCTCGCCTCGGGCTCGAAGGCAACGGCGACGATGGAGAACAACGTGCTGGTCGTCGGCGTGCCGAAGGGGGACGCGCTGAGATACAGCGACCTCACCGCCGAGCAGATCGCGGAGCTCAAGAAGCCCGCGACGGACGCGGCGGCTGGCGTGAACAAGGTCAACAACGAGTTCAAGCAGCTCATGGCTTCTGTCGAAACGGCGGAGAAGGGCCGCGCCGACGCCGAGGCGGGGCGCAAGGAGAAAGAGACCGAGCGCGGGCAGAACGAGACGGAGCGCAAGGAGGCTGAGGCCGGACGCAAGACCGCCGAGCAGAAGCGCGAGCAGGATTCGACCAAAGCCCTCGCCGACGCGCAGGCGGCTCTCAAGGACGCCAAGACGGCAGCCCTGAACTACCAGTCGATTATCGACTCGGCGGCTGCCGTGACGGCGCTGGGACTCAAGAAGGTAAACGGCAAGATTTGCCAGATTCGAAAGGTAGGTGCCTAAATGGCCGATACGCAGGCAACCGAGCAGGCAACCGAGGGGTTCGAGTACGCGGACCCGCTGGCATCGGACAAGGCGGTGTGGGCGCTTGTCGGCGCGGTAAAGAATCTGGGCGACCAGAAGTCGCTCGAGCGCGACGCCTCGACGGGCCGCTACTCCAACGAGAGCGTCGCCGCGATGGTGGACAAGCACAAGACGGGGCTGGTGTACACGTTCCTCATCCCGGCGGGCAGCCCCACTGACATCCAGCCGATGAGCGCCGCCGCGAAGCGCGTGGCCTCCACCGAGTTCGTGCCCGCGACGGCGACGAGCGCGGCTGTCGACCCGTTCGACACCGAGGGCGGCCCGTGGTTCCACGTGTCCGCCAACGCCGGTGCCGACGCCGACGGCGTGCCGTGGGTCGAGGCCATCGACGGCGTCGACTACGGCTTCTCGCGCGTGGACAACGGACGCGGCAACAACGTCTACGAGATCGCGCCGGTCGTGTGGCAGGCGGTCGAGGTGCTGACGAACGGCAGCCTGCTCGTCTCGTGGTCCGACAGCCGATTCAGCGGCTCGCAGCCGAACCCCAAGGCGTTGCTGCCGGACGGCACGCTGCGACCGTACATGCTGACGCCGACGTATCCCATGAGCATCGACGCCGACGGGCGCCCGCGCTCCGTCTCGGGCGCGAAGGTCGCCAACCGCACGACGTCGCACGACTCGCTCGTCGACCTTTGCAAGACCGCGACCACGGGCTACTCGGGCATGAGCGTCTATGACCAGTGGTATATCAACTTCCACCAGTTGACCAAGACGCTCTGCAAGTCCTCCCAGGTGGACTTCCCGGGTTGCACGGACTTCAACATCCAGATCCACCCCGCGCTCGCCGAGACGGGCGTCACGCGCGTGGTCGTCACCGCCGAGCAGGCGGCGAAGATTCCCGTGGGTGCGTCGATGATGTACGGCACCGACACGGGCACCACGTGCCCAGACCGAGGCGCCGCGGCGGCGTACGACGTGTTCGACGGCGCGGTCGTCGGCGGCAAGGAGACGCTCGCAGACGGCAACGTGGCGCTTCTCATGGACGTCGCCAAGGCGTTCGACACGACCGTGAACACATGGCTCCAGAGTGCGCCGTGGTGCACGGGCAACACCGATGCCCTCGTGGGCGACGGCCAGGTGGCGAAGGACGGCAAGCATCCGTTCAAGGTCGGCGGCGTCGAGACGGGGCTGGGCCTGTGGGAGTTCATGGGCGATACGCTCTTTGTCTCCGACGGCACGGGCTTCGGCATCGCGGTCAACCCCGACACTCGCAATGAGAAGAAGAACGCCGTGGCGGACGGGGTGTCCCCGACGGCGGCGTGCATGCCGACGGCAGATGGCTACATGCTCGACATCCAGTTCGTCAACGGCCTTATCTTGGGAAAGGGGCTCGGCGGCTCGGCGACGACTGGTGTCGGCGACTACTTCTACTTCGACACATCCGGCGGTAAGGTCAAAGGCACAATCCGTCTGGTTCGGTTCCTCGGCAGCCTGCGGGGCGGCTCGGGTGCCGGTCTTCGTTACGCGTACTCGGGGAACTGGTCTGGTGGGGCCGCTTGGAACTTCGTCTCCCGGCTTTCTGCTACGGGCCGTAGCCGGGGGTGAATCAGGGCGTAGCCCTGAGAGGGGACTGGCCCCCTCCTAACCCCAAACAGGGATTCACGGTGAGGGCGGCGCTGGTTTCTGGTTCAGTTCCTCGGCAACCTGAGGAACGGCTCGAATGCCGGTCTTCGTTACGCGAACTCGAGGAACAGGTCTGGTAGGGCCACTTGGAACTTCGTCTCCCGGCAATCTGTCTATAAATCTCTACTCGCACCGTGTCTACCGCGCCCGCCGCTTTCTGGCGGGACGCGGCTTAGCCTGACTCCTTTGAGTGAAATTTGTCCGCAAGGCTCACGGGCTGGTAACCGCAAGGCGAACGCTCGTATGACAGACAGAAAGAGCTTTGATCTATGAAAACCTACTGCAAGGGCCTCGAGCTCACGCGCAGAAGCGTCGTCGAGGCCCTGCACCGATGGAAGAAAAGCGACTCCGGCAAGGAGAACGGCTGGCGCGTCACCGACGAATACGGCACCGAGACGGCGTTCGTCGACCGCATCTGGCTAGAGCTCTCGACCGAGACGCTTACGTTCGAGCCGATTCGAACCTACCTGAAGCACGACCCGAACAGCGGCAAGCTGCGCGAGATAAGCGTCGAGAGCATCAAGCGGCAGGTGTGCAACTACCTGTGCGTTGGGGCACTCGAGCCGCTCCTTGCCGCCAAGGTCGGCTTCTGGCAGGTGTCGAGCGGCGTCAAGGGCAAGGGCGCGGCGCTGGGGATGCGCAAGCTCAGGCGCGCGGTTCACCGCTTCGCCTACCACCTACACGTTGACATCCGCAACTGCTACGGCTCGATGCAGACGGTGATAGTGGAGGGTCTGGTGGCGCGCTACGTCAAGAACAGCCAAGTCCTCTACCTGCTCCATTCGCTGCTGTCGACGATGAACGGCGTCCTTATCCTCGGCAGCTACCTGTCGCTTCGGTTGGCGGCGTTCGTGATCTCGTTCGCGTACCACGCGGTCGAGGAGGCGGCGAAGGAGCGGCGCGGCAAGCGCATGAGGCTCGCGGGATGTCAGGTGTGGTACGCCGACGACGGCTATTTTCTCGGCAACTCAAAGCGCTCGCTCAGGAAGGCCGCGGCCATCGCCGCACGCGTTTTGGGGCGGCTAGGATTGTCGCTGAAGCCGTGGAAGGTGAGGCGCAACGGCGCCGAGCCCATCGACTTCGCGGGCTATCGCATCTGGTGCGCTCGCGGGCGCCGGGTCGACTTGCGAAAGAGGCTCTGGAAACGACTGCGACGCGCGTTCGCGCGCTACATGCGCAGGCGCACCGAGCGCTTGGCGAGGCGCGTGTGCTCTTACTGGGGCTGGCTGAAAACGGCCGTCATGGAGCACCAGATGAACGTCAAGCGGTGCATATTCAACGCGGCGAGGGCCGTGGGTTAGGAGGAAAAATATGGTTGTGAAGTCGGAGCGAACGGGCGAGAGGCCCGAGACGGTCGAGATCGCGGGAGCCGACGTCTGGCTGCGCCGCGGCATCTCCGAGGGCGAGCGCGAGGATCAGGGCGGCGAGGGCGGTTCCGTCAAGGTGAAGGTGTTCACCTATGAGGAGCTGCACTTCACCGACCCGACGGGCGAGCTGACGGTCGATGGCGCAAAGGCCGACTTTGACACCGTCTGGGCGGCACACGAGGCGGACGGCATGAGCATGGAGGAGCAGATCGCATCGCTCCAGCAGCAGGTCGCCGACTCGCAGGCGGCCCTTCTCGAGCTCGGCGACATCGTTGGAGGTGAGTAACTTGGCGAAGATCTACTACCGCGCCGTGAAAAGCGGCAAGCGCACGCTCGAGAGCGTTCCCGAGCGCTGGCGCGACGAGGTGCGCCAGATGCTAGAGGCAGACGGCGAGTAGGGAAGGGCCCCGGCTTCGGTCGGGGCCCTTTTCCGTTATGCGCGGGCGACCATGCGTGCCGACGATTGGAGGCGGCGCATGGCGAAGGATAGCGCTCACGAGTTCTCAGACGCCGAGATTCGGGCGTTCGAGCGCGAGGTGGCGGGAGTGTACGGCGAGGCGAGTAAGACGGCCTACGCCAACCTCAAGCGCTATCTGGCGCAGTTCGAGGCCGACGACGAGAAGATGCGCGAGCGGCTTGAGGCCGGCGCGATCACCAAGGCGCAATACAGGTCTTGGCGAAGCGGGAAGATAGCGGCTGGCAGGCGCTATCGAATCGTCCTCAAGCAGTGCGCCGAGGCCATGACGCGCGCGAACGTCGTCGCAGCCGCCGCCATCGAGGGCAGGCTGCCCGAGGTCTACGCAGAGAACTACAACTACGGCACGTGGCAGGTCGAGAGCGCCGTGGGCGTTGACACGGCCTACGCACTGCAGGACGCGTCAACCGTCCAGAGGCTGCTCACCGACCACGACAGCTACCTGCCAAAGCCGTCCGTCAACGTCGCCAAGGACGTGGCGTGGAACCGGCGGCTCATCGCCAACCAGATCACGCAGAGCGTGCTGCTCGGCGAGTCGATACCCAAGATCGCGAAGCGCATCCAGGACGTGGCGGGGTCCAACCGCGCGGCGGCGGTGCGTCTGGCGCGGACCTCGACGACGGCGGCGGAGAACGCCGGACGCGTCGACAGCTACAAGAGGGCCAAGGGGCTCGGCATCAAGGTGCAGCAGGAATGGATGGCGACGCTCGACGGGCGCACACGCTCGAGCCACAGAAAGCTCGACCGCGAGAAGGTGGAGGTCGGCGAGAAGTTCAGCAACGGGTGCCGCTACCCGGGCGACCCCGAGGCGCCGTATGCCGAGACGTGCAACTGCCGATGCACGCTGATTGCGTGCTGTGACGGGCTCGACGTGCTCGACGGCGAGCGTTTCAGTCGACTGCCCGAGGGCATGACCTACGAGGAATGGAAGGCGGGCAAGCCCGCCGTCACCGGCGCGAAGCCCGCGAACCGCACCATCTCAGAGTTCATGGACATGCCCGGCACCAAGCGCAAGCTGGACGTGGCGGGCGTATCCAAGACCGAGGCGCGCAAGCGGCTCTCGCGGCAGCTCGAGGACTACGGCATACCGTCCGGCTCGTTCCGCAAGATGAGCGCAGGCGACCAGCAGAAGGTGTTGGACACGGCGCTTGCGCCCGGTTCGACGCCCATTGTCAACGGTCGGCGCGTTTTCAAGGAGATCAAGGGCGAGCATTCCGCAGGCTCCGACCTTGCCAAGGTCAACCCGAACTTTAAGACAAAGAAGGACAAAGACGGCAGGTACTCGTACAACTGCCAAAGGTGCGTTCCGGCGTATGAGGCGAGACGGCGTGGGCTCGACGTCGTTGCGAAGCCGGTTAAGATGAATAAGTGGGGGAAAATATCGGCATATGACCCCTTCGCGCGCGCCGAGTCGTACAAAAAGGTGTTTCCGGGGGCCACTTGGAAACGTGGTGGCGATAAGCCGGAGAAAGAAATAACGTCATTCCTCCTTGCGGTAAACGGGGACGCGAGGGCCGAGGTCTCCGTTTCCTGGGACCACGCGCTTTGCGGCAAGAGCGGACGACACGTTTTCGTTGCGGAAAAGACGGGAAACGCTATCAAGTTCATAGACCCACAGAGCGGCGATGAGGACGTGAGCTGGTATTTTGGTATAATCAAGGCCGAGGAGACGGAGTTCGCGCGAGTTGACGACGCCGAGTTTGGCGATCTTGTCGACGAGTGCCTGACGACAAGAGGTTGACATGCTCACATTGGAAGAGGCCATAAAGCCGATTCTGGAAGAGGAGGCCGTAGACGGATACGGCCCGGTGTGCGCATACGAGGGCAAATACCATTGGTTCGTCGGTTTCGGTTTCGATGGAAAGATGGCCCCGGGCGACACTCCGTATGCTATCGACAAGGAAACGGGGAAGATTGACTTCTTCCCGATTCCATTTTTCCTCAGAGGCGAGAGCCCGTCTGCTATCGAGCTTGAGATGGACAAGGCCCACGAGGTAAAAATCCAATAGATCACAGCGGGCCCCGCCACGGCGGGGCTTTTTTCATGCCGCGTGACCGTGCCGTGACACTGCCCGCAGAGAGATTGGGGCAGGCATGAAAGAGCTATTCACTTGTGCGAACTGCGGCGACTGCGCCGTAAAGCTGGGCTTCGGCTTCACGTTCCCGGATACCTACATCTGCACGCAGCGCGGCGACGAGGTCGAGCCCGACGACGGCTGCACTCTCGGGTGCGAGGGCGTTCCGGTGCAGGCCATCGAGGCCATCGAGGCGGACGTCGACGGGCGCGTTGGCTACGGCTGCGAGGTGCTCGACTGATGGCTTACGGGCTCGTCGGCGGCGTCGGCGACCACGGCCGGCACGGCACCCTCATCACCGAGGAGATCGTAAACGCCGCGAAGCTGGATACCGCCGAGTGCATCGAGATACGGCAGAACAACATCGAGCAGGTCGAGAAGGCCCTCTTGCGCGCCTATAAAACAGGCCTGGAGGAGATAGGCCTCGTTGCGGAGGGCTACGCCAAGGCGACGTGCCCGGTCGACACGGGCAGGTTGCGCAACTCCGTCACGCACCTACTCAAAGGCTACGACTGCTTCATCGGGACCAACGTCGAGTACGCGCCGTACGTCGAGGAGGGGACCTCCCGCATGAAGGGCAAGCACTTCCTGCGCAAGGCGGCGACGGGCCACGGGGACACGTACCGGGCGATTCTCGAGAAGCACCTGAGGGGCGGCGCATAGGGCCGCGTTACTCCGTTTGGATACTCACCCTTGCCGCGAGGTATTGCGGCGCGGGCCCGCCGAGGCAATAGGTGGGAACCCGCCCATTCCGAAGCAAGGGAGATTCTGTTGGCACTTACGCGAAAGATGCTCAAGGCAATGGGCATCGAGGACGAGAAGATCGACCAGATCATCGACGAGCATGCCGAGAGCGTGAACGCGCTCAAGGCGCAGCGCGACGAGTTCAAGGAGGCCGCGGACAAGGCGGACGGCTACAAGAAGGAGCTGGACGCACTCAAGGCCAAGGGCGAGGGCGCGGACGAGTACGAGGAAAAGTACAAGGCCGCCGTCAAGAACCTAGAGGACTACAAGGCCAAGGTCGAGGGCGAGAAGGCTGCAGCCGAGAAGCGCAACCTGTATCGAAAGCTGCTCAAGTCGGCGGGCGTCGACCCCAAGCGCATCGAAACCGTTCTCAAGGTCTCCGACCTCGAGGGCGTGACCGTCAAGGACGGCGCTATCGAGGACGCGGACAAGCTGACCGAGGGCATCAAGGCCGACTGGGCCGACTTCATCGCAACCACGACCGTCAAGGGTGCCGACGTGGCCCACGCCCCCAAGGGCGAGGGCGGCAAGGACATCAACGAAATGAGCACCGCCGAGTACATGAAGTACAAGGCGGAGCAGAGAGGCTAAGGGGTATCTATGTCGAACACCATCCTTACACCCAACATCATCGCCAACGAGGCGCTGGACGTTCTGCGCACCAACGCCGTCATGGCCAACCTCGTCCACCGCGACTACTCCTCCGAGTTCGTCGCGGGCGTGGGCGACACCATCACCGTCCGCAAGCCCGCCACCTTCGAGGCCAAGGAGTTCACCACCGAGGTCGAGGTGCAGGACGCCACGGAGGGCAAGGTCCCCGTCAAGATGGACAAGCTGCTCGACGTAACGTTCGCCGTCACGTCCAAGGAGCTGACGATGGGCATCGTCGACTTCTCCGAGCAGTTCCTCGTCCCGGCGATGCAGGCCTTCGCCGACAAGATCGACGGCTACCTGCTCAAGCTCGAGAAGGACGTCACGAACCGCGTCGACCACACCAAGGGCGCCATCGCCGTGGCGGACATCATCGCCGCCCGCAAGTTCCTCGTGGACGCCAAGGCACCCTCCACGGAGCGCCGCTTCGTCTACGGCTCCCAGGCCGAGGCCGACCTGCTCAACACCGAGGCGTTCACCAACGCGTCCGCCGTCGGCGACAACGGCACCGCCCTCAAGGAGGCATCGCTTGGCCGCAAGTACGGCCTCGACTTCTACTGCGACCAGAACGTGCAGAAGACCACGGCCGAGACGGCCAACTACACGCCGTCCATCGCGTTCCACAAGAACGCCTTCGCGCTTGTGACCCGTCAGCTCGAGATGCCGCTTGGCGCTCCCAAGGCGTACTCCACCTCCTACGACGGCTTCGGCCTGCGCGTCGTGCAGGGCTACGACCAGAAGACCAAGACCGACACCGTCTCCATCGACATGCTTTGCGGCGTCAAGACCCTCAGCCCCGAGCTCGCCGCAGTCATCACCGATAAGCGATAGGCGCAGAGATGCTCGAGCAGGTGCTCCTGTCGTTGCGCAACTGGTTCGTCGCCGACAAGCGCACGGGGCGCGTCCGTATCGAGGACGGCCGCCTCGTGCCGCCCGCGGCCCTCGGCCTCAAGGAGGGCCAGTACGTCCGCATCACGGGCTCGACGTTCAACGACGGGCTGCATGCGTGGCCCTACAACGGCCTCACGGACGAGGAGTTCGTCGGCACCGTCTGGGCGCTCGCCATCCCGCAGGCCGTGGTCGACCTCGCCGGCGAGATCGCGGCGTGGCAGACAGAGCACGCCAAGGAGCTGGACAGCCCGTATGCGAGCGAGAGCTTCGGCGGCTACAGCTACACCCGCGTCGGCGGCGACGGCTCGCCCATCACGTGGCGGCAGCAGTTCAAGGCGCGTCTCGACCCTTGGAGAAAGCTGTGAGCCGCCTGTTCGAACGCATGGCGGTGGCGTGCGCGAGGCTCGTCGCAAAGACCGAGCCTGACGGCGAGGGCGGCTTCAAGACCGTCCTCGCCGTCGGCGACGGCTTCACGGCGGCGATCGTGCGCGACAGCTCCACGGCCTCGCGTATCGCGGAGCACGACGGCGTGAGGAACGTCTACACCGTGACGACCGCCGAGCCGCTGCGCTACGGCGACCTCTTCCAGCGTGCGTTCGACGGGCAGGTATTCCGCTGCACGTCGAACGCGGACGACGGCGCCGCGCCGTGCTGCGCGTCGTTCGGCTTCGGCCAGTGCAGCGCGGAGGAGTGGGAGGTGCCGGATGGCGACTAAGGCGGCAGTGCTGCAGGCGTGGCTCGAGGGCTTCGGGCTGCCCGTGTACCGCGACTCGGCGGTGCCGGGCGAGGCGAAGATGCCCTACATCACCTACGACCTGCCGACCGCGGCATTCGGCACGCAGTGCAACTCCGAGGTGAACCTCTGGTTCCGTACATCGTCCGAGGCCGCGCCCAACTCCAAGGCCGAGGAGGTCGCCCGGGCGTTGGGACTGTCGGGCGTGTTGCTGCCGTGCGACGGCGGCGGCATGTGGGTGATGCAGGACGAGCCGTTCTGCAACGCCATGGCCGACGAGGACAACGCCGTGAAGCGCCGAATCATCAACCTGACCATTGAGTACATGACCAGCTACTAGGAGGTCATATGTCTAAGTTCACGCGCATCCCCGAGAACACGTTCAAGGAGATCGTCATCAACGCGGGCCTGCTCGCCACGAATTTCAACCCCAAGACCGCCGAGGTCGCGGAGTCCGAGCTGATGGGCGCGACGAGCGGCGGAACCAGCTTCGCCGCCACGCCCAGCTTCATCGACTACGGCGAGGACATCGACAACTGCCCCGCCAACACGATGGAGTTGAAGCGCATCGACAGCATCGAGGCCAAGCTGAGCGGCACATTCGTGACGCTGAACACCGCGCTCGGCAAGAAGCTCGCAGCCGCAGCCGACGAGACCGAGGGGAAGATCGTCCCGCGCTCCGCGCTCTCGGAGGAGGACTTCGCCGATATCTGGCTCATCGGCGATTACTCGGGCGAGAACGGCAACGGCTATATCGCCATCCGCCTCATCAACGCGCTCAACACGGGCGGCCTGCAAATCACGACGCAGAACAAGGCCAAGGGCCAGTTCGCGTTCGAGTTCACGGGCCACTACTCAATCAAGAACCCTGAGATCGTGCCCTACGAGCTGTATATCAAACAGGAGATTGGAGCCTAACCATGAAGCTGGACAACCTTAACGCCGACGAGTTCCAGAACGCCATGTGCCTGTTGGCGGACGTGGCGGAGGACGTCATGAACGGCGAACTCGGCGCAAAGGCAAAGGCCTCCTACGCCAAGTTCCGCTCCGACTCCGCCAAGGCCAAGGCCAAGGCGAATGCCAAAGTCAAGGGCGACCCCGAGGCCGCGAAGGTAGCCGCCGCCTCCGAGGTCAACGGCCTCGCCGTGGACATGGTGGCCGGTCTTCTGCCCGACGTGCTGCGCCAGGGCGGCGAGATCAGCTACAAGCTGCTCGCCGCGCTCGACGGCCAGACACTCGAGGAGTACAAGGCCGACTTCACCGTGAAGAAGTGGGTGAACGACATCAAGGATGCCATCGACGGCATCGACGGCATCAAGGACATCCTGGCTCCTTTTTTTGGATAGCCGCCGAGGACCCATCTCACATATGGCTCTGTCTGGGCGAGTACGTCGGGCCACGGCGTGCTCGCCCTTTCTGTAGGTACATGGTCGCGCGGTGGCGCGAGCGGGACGAGCGGGAGGCGTTCCGTGTGTACCTGAGCGAGTCGGTGCGCCTCATGGCGCAGGGGAAGTGGCTCAAGGAACCCTTCCTGAGCATCGTCAACGGCGATGCGGGCGATGGGTCCGAGGCGGAGGACACGCGCGGCGGCGACGAGATCGCCGCAGACATCATCGAGCGGATGGGATTGAGGGTGGTCTAGGTGAACCTTCTCGACCTGATGATTAAGGTCGGCCTCAAGGACGAGGCCAGTGGCAAGGCCGAGGGCGTGGCCTCGAAGGTCGTGGGCACGCTCGGCAAGGCCGGAGCGACCGTTGCCAAGGCGGTAGGCGTGGGCGTCGCCGCCGTGGGGGCGGGCGTCGCTGCCGTCACGGGCATGAGCATGAACGCATACGCCGCATACGAGCAGAACGTCGGCGGCATCAAGAAGATTTTCGGCAACATGGGCAAGTCGCTCGACGAGTACGCCGCGCTCACGGGGCAGACCGTCGAGCAGTGCTCCGGCAAGTGGCAGCAGCTCGAGCAGGCGCAGACCACAGTGCTCGCAAACGCCGACGCAGCCTACAAGACGGCCGGCATTAGCGCCAACCAATACATGGAGCAGGTGACGGGCTTCTCGGCCTCGCTCGTTTCCTCACTGGGCGGCGACACGGTAAAGGCCGCGAAGTACGCCAACACGGCAATGGTCGACATGAGCGACAACGCCAACACCTTCGGCACGGCGATGGAGGACCTCCAGAACGCGTACCAGGGTTTTGCGAAACAAAATTACACGATGTTGGATAACCTCAAGTTGGGCTATGGCGGCACCAAGGAGGAGATGCAGCGCCTCATCAAGGACGCGCACGCCGTCAACTCCGCCGTGGACGAGTCGAGTCTCTCATTCGACAACATCGTGCTCGCCATCCATACGATGCAAGAGCAGATGCAGATCGCCGGCACGACCTCGCGCGAGGCCGCGACGACCATCGAGGGCTCCTGCAACATGGCCAAGGCCGCCTGGGAGAACTGGGTGACGGAGCTGGGCAAGGACGACGCCGACATGGGCAAGCTCACCGAGGAGCTGTTGCAGTCGGTCGAGACGGCGGCCTCGAACGTCGTCCCGCGCGTTGCGACCATCGTCGGCACGGCGTTGTCGCAGCTGCCGAGCCTTGTCACGTCGGTCGGTCCCGTGCTCGGCCAGGCGTTCGTCGACATTTTCACGCAGGCGCTCGACAGCGCGGCTGAGGCCGTGCCCGGGCCCATGGGCGACATCCTCTCTGCCGTGTCTGACGGCGTGGATGAGATCGGCGAGCGCTTCAAGGGTCTTGGTGAGATCTGGGCGGTTGGTGACAACCCGTTGGAGTCGCTGCACCTCGCCATGGTCTACGGGCTGACGCTGCTCGACGGCGACCTGTCCACGCTGCAGGAGAACATCACCTCTTCGCTGCCCGGCATCGCCGAGGGTTTCGCCGACGTGGGCGGCGAGGTCGTTCCCAGGCTCGCCGAGGGAATCGAGATGGGGCTGTCGTTCCTCTCCGAGACGGCGGCGTCGCTCATGACATCGCTCGGCGGCTACCTGTCCGAGAACCTGCCCTCAATCACGGAGAGCGGCCTGCAGATTCTCACCGGCCTCTCCGAGTCCATAGCTGAGAACGCGGGCGTTCTAGCGGAGGGCGCGGCGAACCTCATCGTCGGCTTGGCGCAGGGTATCGCCGGCAGCCTGCCGACGCTCATCGAGCAGGCCCCGGTCATCGTGCAGAACCTCGCCAGCGCGATCAACGACAACGCGCCAATACTGCTCGGTGCCGGCATCCAGGCAATCGTGACGCTGGCACTTGGCATTGTGCAGGCGATACCGACGCTCATCGCCAACATCCCGGCCATCTTCTCGGCTTTCGTCTCGGCTTGGTCGGCGCTCGACTGGCTGAGCCTAGGCAGGAACGCCATCACGTTCCTGGGCAACGGCATCACCGGCATGGTCGGTTTCGTCAGCTCGTGCGGCACCAACATCGTGTCCGCTATCCGCGGCGCAATCCAAAACCTGCCGTCCACCCTGGCGAGCATCGGACGCAACGGAATCAGCAGCCTGGGTTCCGCCATCCGCGGCGCGGTCGGCTTCGTGACCTCGGCGGCCTCGAGTATCGGCAGTTCCATCATGGGCGCCCTGTCCTCCATCCAGGGCCGCATGGCCTCCATCGGCTCGCAGATCGTGCAGGGCATCGCAAACGGAATCAGCGGCGCGGCAGGCGTGGTCGTGAGCAAGATTACCGGCGTGGTTGGCGGCGCCATCGACGCGGCCAAGAACCTGCTGGGTATCCACTCCCCCTCGCGCGTGTTCCGCAAGATTTTCGGCTACGTCATGGAGGGCGCGGCCCTCGGCATCGACGACACGGCGGACGAGCCGGTGAAGTCCATGAGGTCGGCGGTGCGCAACGTCGAGAAGGCCGCCGTGTTCGGTGTGAGCGTTACCGGCGGCGGAGCATACGGGGCGACCGCCAGCGGAGCCGCGGGCATCGCGGGCGGCGGCAACGTTTACAACCTCTACCTCGACAGCGACCTGCTGGGCGTCGACGGGCGCGTGGCCTCCGCCTTCAGGAGCTTCGTCGCGGCGGTGGAGCAGAGCATGGCGATGGGGGTCGCGTAGGATGGCGCAGGGAAACTGGGTTCAAGGCGGAAGCGGCTATCGCAAGTACTGCTGGTGCGCGTACGTGGACGTTGTTGAGGTCGGGCGCACGGACACCACCGTGACCTACCGCGTCACGCACGGCTACGGCACGCGCTACGCCATCGACTGCTACGCAAACGGCAGCTCGTCGGCGGGCGGCTCGTGGAACGGCTCGGTCTATTCGACGAACAACTCCGGCTGGGTATGGGTACAGTGCACGTCGCGCGACGTCACGCTCGCGCGCGGCAACGGCGACGCCTACAACCACACCTTCACTGGCCAGATTAACGTCACGGGCGGCTTCGGCAACGGAACGTCCAACGCATCAAACACCGTCACGGTCCCGTGCCGCGCCTACCACACGCCGCACACGCCGAAGAACATCAGGGCGGAGCGCCTGAGCGACACCAGCGCGAAGGTCAGCTGGGACGTCGACTACACGGGCATGAACGGCGACTACCCCTGGTCGACCGTGACCGTCGGCGTGGCGAAGAACGGCCCGGGGAAGTTTACCGACGTCGGCACCGTCAGTTGGGATACCACGAGCCACACCTACAACGGCCTCGAGCCGGGCTGCATGTACATCTTCTCGGCCAAGGCGACGGGCCCCGGCGGCACGTCTGACTACGGCGTGAGCGCGCCGGCGATCTATACCACGCCGACGGCGCTCGGCATGCTCGAGGCCGTCAAGGCGGAGGCGGCGAAGGTCGTGCTTAGGGGGCACGACGCGCCGGCCTTCGTCGACAGCTGGGAGTTCCAGCTCTCGACCGACGGGCGCAAGACGTGGGTCGATGCGGGCGTAAACGCCTCATGGGAGGACGAGGAGGCCCCGGCGGGAACGGTGTGCTACCGCGCCCGCGCGGTCAAGAGCGGCCTCAAGGGACCGTGGACCGAGTCAAACGAGGTCACGACTATATGCCCGCCGCTCGCACCGTCCATCAGGGGCGTCAGGGCGGCTTATGCCACCCGCTCGACCGCGACACTCGAATGGGTGCCCAACCATCCGGACGGCTCGGCGCAGGCCTCCGCTGAGGTGCAGATCACAACCCCTGCGGACACCACTGCCACGACGGTCGAGGGCTCGGCTACGAGCCTGAAGTTGCCGACGGATGCCAAGGGCATGTACACCGTGCGCGTACGCACCAAGGGCCTCGACGAGGACTGGGGCGCATGGTCGAGCGCGGCGGCATATACCGTTGCGGACGCGCCCCAGGCATTCTTCACCGACCCGGCTGCGGACGGGGCGACCCTGCGCGCGGTGCCGCATACCTTCACGTGGAAGGTGGCCGACGAGACGGGCGTCAGCCGACAGTACCTGTCTTTGTGCGACATCAGGGGCAATCTCCTGTGGAGCGGGACTGTGGACAAGGACGCGCGCTCCTTTGGCCTCGGCTACGCGCAGCACGCCTTCGTCAACTACACGCAATACAGGGTCATGCTCACGGTCACGGCCGGCTCGTCGCTATCGGTCACCGTCTCGAGAACTTTCCGGACCGACTGGGCACCGCCAGCCAAACCGTCGCTCAACATCTTCGTCGACGAGAGGTTGGGATGCCAGCTGTCGGTATTCCCAGGCAAGGCCGTCAGCGACGACACGCCCGAGACGTCCCACTTCACCGTGTCGCGCGTCCTGCCCGACGGCTCGACCCTGCAGCTCGGCTCGCACCTTGCGGCGGGCGAGGGCGCGAGCGACCCGCTACCCCCGCTCAACAGCGAGTTCGAATACGTTGCGGTCGCCTACGCCGCGACGGGCGTGAGCACGGCGACGAGGGTCAAGACGACCGTGGCGAGCCGCGCGGTGGCTCTCAACTGGGGAGCCGGCGCTGAGAGGTCGTGGCTCGGGCGCTATCTCAAGAAGGGCTCGAGCCGTAAGGTGACGCACGGATACAAGATGCTGCACTTCGCCGACGGCGGGGAGGGGCTGCCCGTCTCGTACGGCATCAACGAACGAGACGTCAAGGACAGCATGGACTTCCTGCTGCTCGACGAGGAGGACTACAAGTCATTCCTCGAGGTCATGAACATGGCGGGGCGCTTCTGGGTGCGCGATCTCTACGGCGAGCGGTTCCGCGCCCGCCTCAGCTGTAGCGTGAAGCGTTCCGACGGCGCGTGGGTGGCTTCGTGCGACCCGACGTGGGAGACGTGGGAGGAGCCCGCCAATGGCTGATAGCTGGACGAAACCGTTCGACGCCTCCTACGACTTCGTGCGCGTATCACGTGAGACGGGGCTCGAGCTCGACTTCGTGCGCGACATCGAGAACGGCGGCTCCATCGAGCGCAACGCGAACACGGCGCTCTATGAGACTGCATCCCTGGACTTCGCTGACAAGTTCGACGTTGGCAACGACTTTCTGCGTGTGTACCTCAACGCCACCTTCACGGACGGCAGTAAGAGGCGCGAGTGCCTCGGAACATTCATGCCGCAGGTGGACTCGGTGGACATCGACGGTGCCTACCGCGAGGGCCAGATCAACGCCTACGGCCTCCTGAAGCTGCTCAAGGACGACGACTTCGACGGCCCCTACGTGATCGCGCAGGACAGCAATGCGGTGGAGGAGGCCGTCAAGATAGCCGAGTCGGTCGGCCTCACCGTCTACGCCGACAGCAGCAGCCTCCTGTTGGGCAGCAACTGGGTGTTCGGCGTGGGCAGGAACAACGACGCCAAGACCAAGCTGGATGCAGTGAACCTGCTCCTCGAGGCGGCGGGGTTCCGCTCGGCCTCGACCGACCGCATGGGCAACGTGCTGTTCAGGCGCTACGTCGAGCCTGCCGACATGCCCATCTCGGCTGAGTTCACCGAGGGCAGGGACGCGCGCTTCATGTCTGCCATGACCGAATCGACTAACCGCGCCGAGGTCTGTAACGTCGTGCACGTGGACTTCAGCACGCAAGACGCATCGGTGCGCGGCACGGCGGTGGACGACTCGCCCGGCTCCGATCTCTCGACCGTCTCGGTCGGGCGCCGCATCGTCAAGAGCTACAGCTACGACAGCCTGCCGGGCGTGGACACCGAGGACGCCAACCTCATCGAGGGTGCCGCCAACGCCCTCATCGGCATCGGAAAGAAGTCTGAGAAGAACTTCCGCAAGAGCGATTCGCACGGCAACATCCAGACCGTCTATGTCCCCGACTCGCCGCAGACGGGGGTGATCTTCGGCATCAAGGTCGTCTCGACTGGCGGGCGCGTCGGCTTCTGCCAGGACGAGGGGCCGAGCGTCAAGAAGGACACGGACTACACGCAGAGCGTGTGGGTCAAGGGCACCAAGGGCGCGACAGGCATCATACAGTCCTTCTGGGACCAGGAGAGGGCGCTTGGCCCGGTGACCGAGGGCTTCACTCTGACTGGCGAGTGGCAGAAGGTCAGCTACACCTATCACGCCACGGAGAACCACAGCAAGGTCAGCTGGGGCTACTGCTACATCGACGGCGGCGAGGCAATCTTCGTCGCCGACAAGGTCGAGGAGGGCTCCACAGCCACGCCTTGGCCCCAAGACGCCATGCAGTCGGCCGCGGACGCCAAAGCGGCGGAGCTGCTCGCCACCGAGCGCGCCGTGACGCGCACGGACGAGTTCAAGAGCGTCTACAAGCCCGTGGAGCCGTGCATGGCCGTAGTGATGAACTACAGGACTGGCGGTGTGGTCGGCAAGCTGGCAATCCAGAAGCAGACGCTGACGCTTGACGCTGGCTGCGTCATAAAGCATACGGCGAGGAGGTACGAGCGATGAGCGATTCGGCGGTCGAGATCAAGGGCGCGGCGGTGCGGTTGGCGGCGGCGATTCCGTCGGGCGGCAAGCGGCTGACGATGGAGTTCGGCACGGTCGTCGGTGTCCATGGCACGGCGCTAGACGTGATGCTGCACGGCGCGGTGGTGACGGTCCCGATGGTGCGCTCCTGCACGGGGTGCGTCATCACCGACCGAGCCGTGATCCTGTCGCAGGGCCCGCTGGCCGTGTGCGTCGGCACGATGGCGGCGGTGTAGGCCGGCGTTACGGAGGCCTGAACCTGCAGTGTGGCGGGGAGTGGGCCTCGCCACACTGCAGAACGGAAGGGAGGCCGGATGGAGGTACTAAAGCTGTTCGTGCCCTATGGGCCGGGATGGCTCGGTGGCGCGGCGCTAGTGCTCATCGCCGCTTATTTTGGTAGGCAATTTTTGGCCGAGTACAAGGTTCAGAACGAGCGCAAGGCGAACCTCGACCTCAAGCGCGAGGAGCGAAAGCAGGCCGAGGTGGACGAGCGGGCGCAGCGCGACCGTGAGCGCTCACAGATGGAAGGCCGCATCGCCGCGCAGATGGAGCGCAGCAACACCTTGATTGAGGGGATGAAGACCCTCATGGAGTCGGTCGTCGCGTCGAATGACGTGTTGCACGCCGATCTGGTCCACAGCCAGGCGCGCAGCCAGGGGATGGCCGAGAAGGTCGACCACATCTACGACCGCGTCGACCTCATGTACAACAAGGAGACAAGCAGATAGGAGCAATCAAATGACTGAGATTCAGGCCGGCCTCACCGTCGCCACGGTGCTCGTGGTGCCGTACATCGTGCAGGCCATCAAGACTAAGGCCATGACGGGCAGCGTCGCCCGCTGGACGGCCATCGCCGTCTCGGCGGGGTGCGGCGCCCTCACGGCCATGGCGGGAGGCGTGCCCACCGACCCCTCGGCGTGGGTGACGTCCATCTTCGCGTGTGTCGGCGGCGTGCAGGTGGCCTATGCCGCCTTCAAATCCGTCGGTATCACGGACAAATGGCTCGACGCGCTGCTCGCGCTCGGCGACATCAAGGAGGACTAACATGGCAGATTTCGCGAACGTCCAACCGGACGAGTACAAGCTCCTCGGCTGCAACTTCTCGGCGGGACGACCCTTCGGCATCAAGGGCGTCACGATCCACCATATGGCGGGTGACCTCAATGCGGCCCAGTGCAACAGCATCTGGGCCGCCAACGGCTGCTCTGCCCACTACTCGGTCGACCGCAACGGCTACATCGTGCAGCACGTCAACGACACGGACCGCGCCTACGCTTGCGGCGACGGCATCGGCTCGGGCGGCGGCAACGACACGACCATCAGCATCGAACACGCCAACAGCGCGCGCGGCCCGTGGACGGTTCACGAGGCCGCTATCGAGAGCGGTGCGCACCTCGTGGCGGCGCTGTGCCTGTACTACGGGCTGGGCCGCCCGGCATGGATGGTGAACGTGTTCCCGCACAAGCACTGGTCGTCCACAGCCTGCCCCGGCGAGCTGGCTGGCTCGCAGCGCGACCACTACATGCAGCGCGCCGTCGAGTGGTACGACGCGATGGTCGGCGGCACGCAGCCGTCCGCGCCGACTGTGCAGCCCGCGACGACCCCCGCTGCGCCTTCGGCGTCGCAGGGCGCGCCGGGCGGTTTCCCTCGCTCCACTGGCGCCCGTGTTCCCGTACACTACTCGCTGCATCTCAAGGGTGGCGGCTGGCTGGACGAGGTGACTGACTTCGGTGCCGGCGACGACGGCTTCGCGGGCTACCCGTGCCGACAGCATGACCTCCTTTGCGCCCGAGTCGATCGCGGCACGCTCAAATATCAGGTGCATACCATCGAGGACGGCTGGCTACCCTACGTGACCAAGGGCGACCGCAACGACACCATGAACGGCTGCGCCGGCATCGCCGGTCATACCATCGACGGCGTGCGCATGTACTACGTGACGCCGAGCGGCGAGGAGTACAAGCAGGCGTGGTACCGCTCGCAGACCACCGTGCGGCCAGGATGGCTCGGGACTGTTTGCGACGATGGCTCCACCTACGGTGGCGATGATTACGCCGGCATCTACGGCGAGCCGCTCGACCGACTCCAGGTCTGCGTCACGGACGGAAACCCGTACTAGCATAATCGCGTTGGCATTCGTGCTCGGCTCGCTCTTCGGCGGCACCGTGGCGACAATCGGGCTCTGCATCGTGAGCATCAACCGGCGCTAGCGACCGCGGGCGATAACGGCAAAAGGGGCCGTGGCGGTTCGTCGCCACGGCCCCTTTTTCGTATCCCTCGAATATCCTAAGTTGCCGCCAAACCCTAAGTACGGTCAGCGTATTGCAGTGCCGTCAGCGAGTTTTGCCTGTTGGTCAGCATCAATAGCGAGCTGCGGCAAACTGTCTCAGTACTGCCACATGTGGTTGACGGGGCCGGAGCCTTTGCCCATGTCAAAGCCGGCGGCGAGAGCGCCGGTTAGGTAGGCCTTGCCGGCGTTGACGGCGTCGGCAAGATCCATACCCTGTGCCAATGCGCAGGCGATGGCGGACGAAAGCGTGCAGCCGGTGCCATGCGTGTTGCCGGTCTCGATGCGCTTGTGGCGGAACCACGTGGTGAGCGGATCGCCCAGGTGGTTACCCTCGTCATCGAGCGGCGCGGGCTCTGCTAGCACATCGTTCGCCTCGTTGACAAAATGCCCGCCCTTAACGAGAGACGCGCAGCCATAGCGGCGGGTGAGAAGCATGGCGGCATTTTGCTGCGTGCGCTCGGAATCGACCTCGTAATCGAGCAGCGCCATGGCCTCGGGAATGTTGGGCGTGATGACGGTCGCCAGCGGGAACAGGCGACGCGTGAGCGCCTCGGCGGCATCCTCGGCA
The DNA here is from genome assembly GCA_902492935.1 of uncultured Collinsella sp. Classification (GTDB taxonomy): domain Bacteria; phylum Actinomycetota; class Coriobacteriia; order Coriobacteriales; family Coriobacteriaceae; genus Collinsella. Next base: position 67,216 of record CABUNJ010000010.1, read on the forward strand.
ATGAGGCGAGCGCCCGACGTGGCGACCATAACGGGGTCGACGACCACGTTGGTTGCGTTCCATGCGCTCAGGCGATCGGCGATAACTTCGATAATCTCGGTGGACGAAACCATGCCGATTTTGACTGCGTTGGGGCGAATGTCGTCAAAGACGGCGTCAATTTGCGCAGCGACGATATCGGGGGAGATATTCTGCACAGCGGTGACACCGAGCGTGTTTTGTGCGGTGATGGCGGTGATGGCCGTCTCGGCATACAGACGGTGCGCCGTGATGGTCTTAATGTCTGCCTGAATGCCGGCGCCACCGCTGGAATCGGATCCTGCGATGGATAGAACGGCAGGTACCTTGCTACGATCCATGTTCGCTCCCTTGTTCGGTTGGATTCAAATGGGTCTTCTACCTGCATTATAAAGTTGCCCGGGCCGGCTGTATGCCGATCCCGGGCTGGTGGTGCAATCTTTACGCAAATGTTAGCAAATGTTCACACGTCAACAATTGACGGGCCCCGCAGCAGACTTGCGGGCGATTGCCTCGTAAAGGCTAGTCCTCCATGCCGAGGTCGATCGTCGTGCCCTCGAACACCTTGTTGACGGTGCGGACGGCGCACATCTTGCCGCACATGGTGCAGGTGCCCTCGGTGGCGGCAGGGGATTCCTCATAGCGCTTCTTGCCGGTAACCGGGTCGAGCGCGCACTTCCACATGGCATCCCAGTCGAGTTCGCGGCGCGCCTGGCCCATCTTGTCGTCCATGTCGCGGGCGTGTGGCACCTTCTTGGCGATATCGGCGGCGTGCGCGGCAATCTTAGTGGCCATGAGGCCGTCGAGCACGTCCTGGGCGTTGGGCAGGCACAGGTGCTCGGCCGGCGTCACGTAGCACAGGAAGTCGGCACCGGAGCTGGCGGAGATGGCGCCACCGATGGCGGCGGTGATGTGGTCGTAGCCCACACCGATATCGGTCACCAGCGGCCCGAGCACATAGAACGGGGCGTTGTGGCACAGACGCTTCTGCAGCTTCATATTGGCGGCGATCTCGTCGAGCGCCATGTGACCCGGGCCCTCGACCATGACCTGGACGCCGGCGGCCCAGGCGCGCTTGCATAGCTTGCCCAGCTCGATCATCTCGGCGGTCTCGGTAGCGTCGTTGGAATCGTAGAGGCAGCCCGGGCGGCAGGAGTCGCCGAGCGAAATCGTCACGTCGTACTCGTGGCAGATCTCGAGCAGCTCGTCAAAGTACTCGTAGAACGGGTTCTCGTTACCGGTGACCTCCATCCAGCCAAACAGCAGCGAGCCGCCGCGGCTCACGATGTTCATGAGGCGGCCGGTTTCCTTAAAGGTCTTGGTGACCGACTTGTTGATGCCACAGTGGATAGTCATAAAGTCCACGCCGTCCTCGGCGTGCGCGCGCACGACTTCGAACAGGTCGTCCTTGGTAAGCTTGACCAGCGGCTTTTCCATGTAGCCGATGGCGTCGTACATGGGAACGGTGCCCACCATGAGCGGCGTCTCGTCGATGAGCTGCTGGCGGAACTGGCGTGTCTTGCCCGAGTTGGAGAGGTCCATGATGGCGTCGGCGCCAAAGTCCTCGGCGATCTTGACCTTCTTCCATTCCTCGGCGGCATCGGCTTTGTCGCCCGAGATGCCCAGGTTTACGTTGACCTTGGTGGACAGGCCCTCACCGACACCAAAGGCGCGCATGCCCTTTTTGATGTGCACGATGTTGGCGGGAATGGCGATGCGGCCGTCGGCCACACGCTCGCGGATGTACTCGGGGTCGCGATGCTCGCGCTCGGCGACTTCCTTCATCTGCGGCGTGATCTGCCCGGCGCGGGCGAAGTCGATTTGCGTGACGAGCTTGGGCTCGGTCTGTGTGCTCATTGGCACGGCTCCCTTCGTTGGCATTACCCATATCAGGTTTGCGGGTCAGGGCGGGCGCGCCCAGTCTCAGCCTGCCGTCTTGTCCTGCAAGCTCCCCGTTATGTCATGGGCTCAAGTATAGCCTGAATGGGTACGATTGGGCCAACGAGCGTGCCTGTGGGGAGGCGAACATGGAAGACAAGCATCTATATCGAGAGACACAATGGGACGTATCGGCCGAGGAGAGCCGCGCGCACCATGGCCTTGTCGCGATTGGTTTTGCGGTGCTTGCCGTGCTGGTGATTGCCTTTTGTATCTGGACGTTTGGCGGTCGCGGCGCCGCCGCCTGGGAGTTCGAGGCTGATGATAGCCTACCGATCATGACGGTGAAGGTCGCTGGCGGTAACACGGTGGCAGCTCCCGGCGACTATTGGTATCCGTGCGATGGATTTGTCCAGCTGCAGCTGAGCGGTGGTTCCATTCCAGGTGAAGAGATCGAGCGCGTGACCTTCGATGCGTCGCTCAAAACACTCACGGTTAAGCTCAAGAATCAGGGCGACGTGCCCACGACGATGGATATCGCGCTGACGGAATGGCGCCTGGGGCCCCCGTCGGGCGTCAAGGTGTCCGAGGTGGAGCATGTCAAGATTACCTATCAGGACGGCTCGACAAACGAAATTGCCAAAGCCGACGGCTTGGCGGAATAGACGCCTTGCCTAGGCAGCACATTCAAAAGTAGTGGTGGTCCTACAAGGTCTGTTCGTTCAGGAAGACCAAAGTGTTTTTATTTGAAAGCTCGGGAAAGTGACGATAACCAACGTCGAACGCGGCGAGCTCGCTTTCATCCTCGAGCTTGTTTTCTGCCATCCAGCGTACCATGGAGCCGCGCGCCTTTTTGCTGGCGGTCGAGCGCTGGATGGGCTTGCCGTTGCGGACACCTTCGCCAAAGAGACAAGTGACGGTTGTGGCGTCGCCTGCGAGATGGGGTAGAACGGCCTTGGCGTACTCCACACTGGCAAGGTTAACGATCGTGGTGTTTGAGCCTGCCGGAGCGATGGCCCGTGCGAGCTTGTCGCTCCAAAACGCGTAGAGGTCTCGGGCATCGTCAACGGCGAGCTTCGCGCCCATCTCCAGCCGATACGGTTCGACGGCATGAAAGGGGCGTACGCATCCGTAAAGGCCCGAGAGGATCCACAGATGGTCTTGCAGCCATGCGAGCTGCGCGGAATCCATCACCTCGGGCGCCATGCTCTGGTATTGAATGCCGTGATAGGACATGACGGCAGGGGAGAGGTGACGGGCGAGTGCAGGATTGTCGAGATCGCCGTTTTTCAGGATGGGCCCGAACTCATGCAGGGTGTCGAGGCAAGACCCCAGCAGCCTGTCGCTTACATTCCATAGCTCCTGCAAGCCGCCGCTGCCTTCATTTCGCTCAATATCTAGCAACGCGCGATGCAGTCGAGCCGTCTCGCGCGCAAAGGGCGGAATGCCCAGGACTTCAAAAGCATCTTGGGCCGCGCGCATCTGCTTGGCGGGCGAAATGATGACCTGCAACATGGATTCTCCTCTGCCAAAAAAGAAGTTGCGGTGGAATAGTTCTTGTTCGACCTGTCTAAAGGGCTATTTAGGAACTATTTCACCGCAACTGATGAGGGGCTGGTTAGGCGCGCTCGAGGAAGGCCTTGTAGCCGCGGTAGGCCTCGTAGATATCGGCCTTGTTGGCGACCTCCCACAGGGCGTGCATGGACAGGACGGCAACGCCGGAGTCGATGACGTTCATGCCGTACTTGGCCATGATGTAGGCAATGGTGCCGCCGCCGCCCGCGTTGACGCGACCGAGCTCGCAGGTCTGGAAGTCCACGCCGGCCTCGTCCATGATGTCGCGGACGAGGGCCACGTACTCGGCGTCGGCGTCGTTAGAGCCACCCTTGCCGCGGCTGCCCGTGTATTTGTTAAAGCACAGGCCACGACCCATGAAGGCGGCGTTCTTGGTCTCGAACTTGCCGGCGTAGCCCGGGTCGAAGCCGGCGGACACGTCGGAGGAGAGCATACGGCTGCTGGCGAGTGCGCGGCGAAGGGCAAGCGGGCTGTCCTCGCCGGTGAGCGTCATGATCTCGGCGACGGTGTTCTCGAAGAAGCGGCTCGTCATACCGGTGGCACCCACGGAGCCGATCTCCTCCTTGTCGACGATGAGCGTGATGCTCGTGCGCTCCACGTTGGCCACATTTATCTGGGCGAGCATGGAGGGGTAGGCGCAGACGCGGTCGTCGTGGCCATAGCCCAAAATCATGGAGCGGTCGAGGCCCATGTCGCGGGCGGGGCCGGCGGGCACGACCTCGATCTCGGCGGAGAGGAAGTCCTCCTCCTCGACGTCGTACTGCTCCTTGAGGATGTCCAGGAACATCTGCTTGACGGGCTCCTTGGGAGCATCCTTGTCGTCCTCGTCAAACTTGACGGGACGGCCGCCCACGATCACGTCGAGGATCTCGGCGTCGACGGCGTCCTTGGCGGGCTTAGACATCTGCTCGCTCGAGAGGTGGATCAGCAGGTCGGAGATGGTAAAGACCGGGTCGTCTGCCTTGTCGCCGATGTTGATGTCGACGGTGGTGCCATCCTTTTTGCAGATGACGCCCACGAGTGCGAGCGGGGAGGCTACCCAGTGGTAGCTCTTGACGCCGCCGTAGTAGTGCGTGTCGAGGTAGGCCATGTCGCCGGCCTCGAAGGCGGGATTCTGCTTGAGGTCTAGGCGCGGCGAGTCCACGTGGGCGCCTAGGATGTTAAAGCCCTGCTCGAGCGGGGCGGTGCCCAAGTTGACGAGCATAAGGTCCTTGCCATGGTTAGCGGCGTACACCTTGTCGCCGGCCTTGAGCTCGCGGCCTTCGGCGATCACGGTCTCCAGGTCGACGTATCCCGCCTCCTCGGCCATCTTAATGCCGGTTTTGACGCACAGGCGCTCGGTCTTGTTCTCGCTCAAAAACTGCTTATAGCCGCGGCAAAGCTCCTCGAGTTCCTCGATTTGCCGTGGCGTGTACTTTTTCCATGCGCAGGGACGCTCCATGACGCAGGCTCCTTTCGGATCGATCGTGCTGGTTGATGTACCGTGAGCCATCGTATCACGCGTGGGCTCACGGTGGTGGGGGAGCTTGATGTGCGGTGGCCGCGGGGCGGGGAGCGTGTAAACTGGAGTGAGCAAACCGTGCCCAGCCCAAAGCGAGGTATTCAATATGTCTGACAAGCGCCGCACCTTTGCCGTTATCGACGGCAACTCGCTCATGCACCGCGCCTTCCACGCCGTGCCGCCGACCATGAACGCGCCGGACGGTCGCCCCACCAACGCGATCTTTGGCTTTCTGAACATGTTTCTTAAGATGATCGATGCCTTTAACCCCGACGGTGTGGTCGTGGCGTTTGACAAGGGCAAGCCGCGCGTGCGCATGGAGATGCTGCCGCAGTATAAGGCGCAGCGCCCGCCCATGGACCCCGATCTGCACGCGCAGTTCCCTATGATTAAGGAGCTGCTTACCGCGCTCAACGTGCCGATTCTGCAGTCCGAGGGCTGGGAAGGCGACGATATCCTGGGTACCATGGCCCGCCTGGGTGAGGAGGCCGGCTGCGACATGTTGCTGGTGACCGGTGACCGTGACATGTATCAGCTTGTGACCGAGCACGTCAACGTGGTCTCGACCCGCAAGGGCCTGTCCGACGTAGCGATTATGACGCCCGAGAGCGTGGATGACCTGTATCACGGCATTACGCCGGCGCTCGTGCCCGATTTCTACGGTCTGAAAGGCGATACGTCGGACAACATTCCCGGCGTACCGGGCATCGGCCCCAAAAAGGCAAGCGCGCTCATCGCGCAGTACGGCAGCTTGGACGAGGTCATCGCGCATGCTGACGAGGTCAAGGGCAAGATGGGTGAGAACCTGCGTGCGCATATCGACGATGCGCTGCTGAGCCGCAAGGTCGCAACCATTCGCACCGATGCACCCGTCGAGCTCGACTTTGACGAAACGTTCTTCCCGGCGTTTTCTGCCGATGAGGTTTCCGCGGCGCTGGGCGCACTCGGCATTACGGCCATGCAGAACCGTTTCTTGGCACTGATTGGTGGCGAGGGTGGGGCTGCGGCCGCTGCCCGCACGTTCGAGATGCCCGCGGTTTTGCGCGCCGTCACCGGCGATGCCGAGGCACTCGCTGCCGTTGCCGCCGAGGTTGCTCGTGCGATCGAGGCGGGCGAGTGGATTGCCGCCGTGGTGGACGACGACAAGGAAGAGGGCGCGCTCTTTGGACTGACGCGCACACTGTGGCTGGCGACGTCCAAAGGGTTGCTTGCGCTTGAGGAGGGCGACGGCGGTACCACTGCCGTAGTCGATGGCTTCAACTTCGCCCACGGCGTGATCGCCGGGGTACTTGCGTGCCTGTTTATGGAGGGCCGCGTGGCGAGCCCGGATATGAAAGCACTGCTACATGAGCTTTCGCCCATCGATTCTTCCGAGCCCGAGCTCATGGATCCGCTGGCAGTCGATTCCACGCGCATCTTCGACACCGTGGTTGCCGCCTACCTGTTGGATTCCGACCGCTCCGAGTTTGACGAGGCGTATCTGGCCGATACCTATCTGCAGATGGCGCTGCCTGCAGCGCGCGGTGCGGAGGGTGCTGGCGAGGATGCTCCTGCGCCCGCCGCTCGCACGGCGGCCTTGACGCTGGCACTGGTTGCACCGCTGCGCGACCGCATGGCACGCGAGAACGCCGCCAACGTGTTCGATGGCATTGAGATGCCGCTCGTGCCGGTGCTTGCCAAGATGGAGCGCGCGGGCATGCTCGTAGACCCCGACCGTCTGCATAGTCTGTCCGAGGGGCTTGCTACCCAGATTGCCGAGGTCGAGCGCAGCATCCGCGACCTGGCAGGGGACGAGACCTTTAACATCGGCAGCCCCATGCAGCTCTCGCATGTGCTGTTTGACGTTATGGGGCTTCCGACCAAGGGCCTCAAAAAGACCAAGCGCGGCTACTATTCGACCAACGCCAAGGTGTTAAGCGACCTTGCCCGTGACCACGAAATCGTGCGTCTGATCTTGGACTGGCGTGAGAAGTCCAAGATCAAGTCCACCTATCTGGACACGCTGGGCCCGCTGCGCCGCGGTGACGGTCGCGTGCACACCACGTACAACCAGACCATCACGGCAACGGGCCGCCTGTCCTCGAGTGATCCGAACCTGCAGAACATCCCGACGCGCTCGGAGCTGGGTCGTACCGTCAAGACGGCGTTTTCGGCAGGCGAGGGAAGCGTCTTTTTGGCGGTGGACTACTCGCAGATCGAGCTGCGTCTGCTGGCGCATCTCTCGGGCGATGAGCACCTGGTGCGCGCCTTTAACGAAGGCGAGGACTTCCATGCCGAGACGGCCGCGCGCGTGTTTGGCGTGCCGGTGTCCGAGGTAACGCCCGACTTGCGCAGTCGTGCCAAGGCCGTGAACTTTGGCATCGTGTATGGTCAGCAGGCCTATGGCCTGTCGCAGTCGCTGCACATCTCGATGGCCGAGGCACGCGATATGATCGACCGCTACTACGAGGCCTATCCGGGCGTGCGCACGTTCCTCGACAACGTGGTGGCACGTGCCAAGCAGACGGGCTACGCCGAGACCATGTATGGCCGTCGTCGCCATATTCCGGAGCTCAAGGCCAAAAATCCGCAACTCCGCGGCTTTGGCGAGCGCACGGCCATGAACCACCCTATGCAGGGCACCGCCGCCGACATCATCAAGATCGCGATGGCCCGTGTAAGCCGCCGCCTGGAAGAAGAGGGCTTTGCCGCCCACATGATCCTGCAGGTACACGACGAACTGGACTTTGAATGCCCCGTCGAAGAAGTCGAGCGCCTAACCACCATGGTCCGCGACGCCATGGAGCACGTAATAGACCTCCGCGTCCCCCTAATCGCCGAAGCCAGCACCGGCATAACCTGGGCCGACGCCAAATAGGGAAGCGCCCATAAGGCGGACTAGCCTACAGCACAAGACCCCATATACTTAAGATTTGGGACAAACACTACTGGTTAATTTGTCCCACAGTAACCAAAACAGAAGGGTGCCCCTCAACAACAAGAGGCACCCTTCATTCAATTAAATTCAGCCAAGTATCTAGGCACTCAAGACACCATCTCGGGGTTGATTTTCAATCTCAACGCAACAGCCTGAACGGACCCCGCGTTTCCGCAGCT
>CABUNJ010000011.1 GCA_902492935.1 uncultured Collinsella sp.
GCGAAGAGCGTTGCTGCCTAGGCTAGCCCCTTGTCACACAAACTACCGAAGCCTCCCTTTTTTGCGTTATATACACGTTGTGCTTTGGGACCTAGTTCCCCCGTATGCGCTCTTACTGTTTGGCTGTATTTTGAGTCCTTCTGGTGTATTTGAGCGATAATTACTCGCATTGGCGTTAGGGAGGGCTTGATGTTTACCGTATTTGTCTTGGGCAATATTGCTTCGGGTAAGTCGACTGCCTGCCGCTATTTCGAATCTCGTGGCGCTATGCTTATCAATCTGGATGAGCTTGCAAAATCTCTGTATGTGCCGGGCTCTGATATCGTCAATACTCTCGCGGATGAATTCGGTTGGGACATTTTGGATGAGGAAGGCGGCATTCGTCGCAGCATCCTCGCTTCTCGAGCTTTCGCTTCTCCTGATTCGGTCGCACGGCTCAATGGCATCGTGCATCCCGTTCTGATTGAACAGCTTTCGCTTAGGATTCTCGATCCGGTTTGTTGCACGGTTTCATCTCCCCGTTATCCCTTTGCGGTGGTCGAGGTTTCTGCTCCGACTGGTTTTGAGGATGCATTTGGCTTGGCTGATGAAATTCTGGTCATTAGCGCCCCTTTGTCAGTTCGTCGCGAGCGCGCTATTCAACGTGGCATGGAGCCATCCGATTTCGATGCTCGTTCTGCTTGCCAGCCCGAAGAGTCTGCGCTGTGCAATCTCGCTACAACGGTGATTGATAATGCCGCAGGCGATAATTCGCTCTTTGAGCAGCTTGACTCATGGCTTTCCTGCCACGGGTTTATAGATACTGCGAATAAGGAGGAGGCCGATGCCTAAGGCACGTTTCTTTACGTGGTATCGCGTGGCGCCACTTGCCGTTGTGTTCGTCTTCGGCCTTATTTCGCTCGTCTACTCGTCTGCTCCTGCCGCTTTCTTTAAGCCGCTGTATCCGATTGACTACGAGGCGTATGTAAAGCAATCCAGTATTTCGCATAATCTGGATCCGTATCTGGTGTGCGCTGTCATTAAGTCGGAATCGAATTGGGATCCCGAGGCCGAGTCGAATCAGGGTGCTCAGGGATTGATGCAGCTGATGCCCGAGACTGCCCAGGACATGATCGCCAAGGGCCTTGTCGACGGAGAGGTGTATTCGGCCGACAACCTTAACGATCCAGCTACGAATATCGAGTTTGGGTGCGCATACCTCTCGTATCTTCTAACCTATTTCAACGGTTCGACGGATAGTGCCATCGCCGCCTATAACGCCGGTATGGGCAATGTCGACGGATGGGCGCAGCAAAACACGTCACTCCATAATGCGATTACCTTCCCTGAAACTCAGGCTTATCTGATTCGTGTCAATAATGCCTGGGTTCGATATAAGACTCTCTATCCCGATCGGTTCGTATAGGACTAAGCCCACCGCCTGCGTATACTGCAGATGTATGAGTTAGGAGTATCCATGGCGGAATTTGAAGTAGAACGCGTTGGTGGTGAACTTAAGCGCTTTGGCGTTGAGGGCGCTGAGGTGCCGTTTGAAGTCGTTTCTCCCTATGAGCCTGCCGGTTCCCAGCCCAAGGCCATTGAGTCGCTTGTGCAGGGCGTGAGGGACGGAGACCGCTATCAGGTTTTGCTGGGTGTGACTGGTTCGGGTAAGACTTTTACGATGGCCAAAACCATTGAGGCCTTGGGTAAGCCGACCCTTGTCATGGCTCCGAATAAAACGCTCGCCGCTCAGCTTGCGAGCGAGCTCAAAGAGTTCTTTCCCAATAACGCCGTGGTCTACTTCGTCTCGTACTACGACTACTATCAGCCCGAGGCGTATGTGCCGCAAAGCGATACATATATCGAGAAAGACTCCTCGATTAACGAAGAGGTCGAGATGCTGCGCCATCAGGCGACCGCGTCACTGCTCTCTCGACGCGATGTGATCGTTGTCGCATCGGTCTCGTGTATCTATGGCATTGGCTCTCCTGAGGACTATGCGGGTCTGGCTCCAAACGTCGACAAGAAGGTGCCGCTCGAGCGCGATGACTTTATCCATGCACTTATCGACATTCAATATGATCGCAATGACTATGACCTGGCACGTGGCACGTTCCGCGTGCGCGGCGATGTTGTCGACGTGTATCCGCCTTATGCCGAGCATCCGTTGCGGTTTGAGTTCTTTGGCGACGAGGTCGAGCTGATTGCCGAGATCGATGAGGTCACCGGTGAGATGCTGCGTGAGTACGAGGCCATCCCCGTATGGCCGGCATCGCACTACGTGACCGAGAAGCCGAAGGTCAAGGCGGCTCTGAAATCGATCAGCGAAGAGTGCGAGAAGCGCGTGGCGGAGCTCAAGGCGACCGACAAGTTGCTCGAAGCGCAGCGTCTGCAGCAGCGCACCGATTATGATCTTGAGATGCTCGAGACGATGGGCTTTTGCAACGGCATCGAGAACTACTCGCGTCATCTGGACGGTCGCAAGCCGGGTGAGCCACCGTTTACCCTAATCGATTACTTTCCCAAGGATATGCTCTGCATCATCGATGAGAGCCATGTGACGGTGCCGCAGATTCGCGGCATGCACGAAGGTGACCGCTCGCGTAAGGTGACGCTGGTGGAACACGGTTTTCGCCTGCCCTCGGCGCTCGATAACCGCCCGCTTCGTTTCGATGAGTTTGAGGCAAGGATTCCCCAGTTCATCTACGTTTCGGCCACGCCGGGCGACTACGAGCTGCGGGTGAGCCAAAATGACGTCGAGCAGATCATTCGTCCGACCGGCCTGCTCGATCCCAAGATCGACGTTCGTCCGGTTCGAGGCCAGATTGACGATCTTGAGGACGAGATTCGCGAGCGCGTTGCCCGCAAGGAGCGTGTGCTGGTGACCACGTTGACCAAGCGCATGGCCGAGGACCTGACCGACCATCTGCTTGATGCGGGCATTAAGGTCAATTACATGCACTCTGATACGGCGACAATGGACCGTGTCGAGATCCTGCGGACGCTGCGCGAGGGCAAGATCGATGTTCTCGTTGGCATCAACCTGCTTCGCGAGGGCTTGGATCTTCCCGAGGTCTCACTGGTGGCAATTCTCGATGCCGATAAGGAAGGCTTCTTGCGCAACCGCCGTTCGCTGATTCAGACGATTGGCCGCGCGGCCCGTAACGCCGATGGCGAAGTCATCATGTACGCAGATGTCGTGACCGATTCGATGAAAGAGGCCATCGAGGAGACGCAGCGCCGTCGCGAGATTCAGATGGCATATAACGAAGAGCATGGCATTGTGCCCAAGACAGTGCGCAAGGCCATCAACGACATCTCAAGTTTTATTGCCGAGGCCGAAAAAACCGTGGGCTCCAAGGGACGCTCGAAGGGCGACTCTCTTGGCCATGGCGCATTCTATACGCCCGATGAGTCGGGTGAGGGCGGCGTGCCGGAAACGGTGGCGCCCGAGCAGACACTTGCGGAGCAGTTGGAAGAACTGCCGCATGACGAGCTTGTGCGGATCGTCGAAACCATGGAAGAGGACATGCGTAACGCTTCTGCCGTCATGGACTTTGAGGAGGCGGCGCGCCTGCGCGATGCCGTCGTTCAGATTCGGGCGATGCTCGAGGGTGCGTCTGAGGACGAGACGATCGAGCGCTTACGTTCGCAGGCCCGTAAGGGTTCCACGTTCGCATCGGGCAGAAAACGCCAGGGTGCACGGTTTAAGAAATAGCGAACAGGCCCCGAGTTCCCTGTGGAGCTCGGGGCCTATGTCTTTTGCGCGCTGGAATTCGTGCGTTAGAGGTCTGCGATCAGGGCTTCAGCACAACGGATGCCGTCGGTGGCCGCGCTCATGATGCCGCCGGCATATCCAGCTCCCTCACCACAAGGGTAGAGGCCCGGGGTCGACACGGCATGGCACGTTCGGTCTCGGGTGACAGTGACCGGTGAGCTCGAACGAGTCTCCACGCCGGTAAGAACGGCATCGGGGCGGTCGTAGCCTCGTAGCTTTTTTCCGAGTAGGGGAAGTCCCAGGCGGAGCGACTCGACGATATGCTGCGGCAGGGCTTCGTCAATTGCCGCCCAGGTCACACCGAGCGGATAGGTGGGCTTTACCTTTCCGGGCGCCTTGCTGGCGCGTCCTGCGAGGAAATCTCCGACGAGTTGTGCCGGTGCGTTCCAGTTGGAACCGCCTAGGCGATAGGCGGCCGCCTCGCAGGCGCGCTGGAGCTCGATGCCGGCGAGCGGGTCATCGTTGGGAAGGTCCTCAGGCGTGACGTTAACGAGCAGGGCGGCATTTGCGTTGCGTCCGTCGCGGGCATTGAGGCTGGCGCCGTTGACGCACAGGTGGCCCTGCTCGGAAGAGGCGGCGACAACCTGCCCGCCGGGGCACATGCAAAACGAGAACACGCTGCGGCCGTTGGGAAGATGGGCGACGAGCTTGTAGGGGGCTGCTCCGAGGGCAGGATGTCCCGCCAAGGCTCCATATTGGGCTCGGTTGATGTCGCGCTGCGGATGCTCGATGCGAACGCCCATGGCAAAGGTCTTTTGTGCGAGGGCCACGTTGTGGCCCTTAAGGAGCTCAAAAATATCGCGAGCAGAATGCCCGCAGGCGAGGATGAGGTGCTTTGTCTCGATTGGCTCGTAAGCGGCGTCTTGGGACGATTGGACATCAATGCCGGTGATGGCGCCAGACGCGTCGATGCGAATGTCGACGAGCTTCGTTCGATAACGGACGACACCTCCGAGCTGCTCGATGCGCTGGGATATAGCGGTGACAACCTTGGGAAGGATGTCGGAGCCAATGTGCGGCTTGGCATCCCACAGAATATCGCGGGGCGCACCCGCCTCGACGAAGGTTTCGAGGATAAGGCGATGGGCGGGATTTTTTGTTCCCGTATTGAGCTTGCCGTCCGAGAAGGTCCCCGCGCCGCCCAGACCAAACTGGATATTGCTCTCGGGGTCGAGGATGCGCTCCTTTAGAAAGAGGTCGATCGCCTGCGAGCGGCGAAATGCCGGGTCGCCGCGCTCGAAGAGCAAGGGCTTCAGACCCGCTTCGGCAAGGGTGAGTGCGGCGAAAAGGCCGGCGCATCCGGCACCGACGACGACGGGGCGCTCTTTGGGTGCGCCGGAAATGGGGGAGGGGAATGAAGGCTCATCGTCTTCTATCGCGCGTACGCGCGAGCGGTCACGCTCGGCAACGCTGTCGACCGCTTCTCGCTCGAGGTGGGGACTAGTCAGCTCAACACGAAAGCTCAGGATAAAATGGACGTCTCGTTTTTTGCGAGCGTCGATTGACTTGCGGTGGAGCTCGATGGATTTGATCTCGGAGTCCTTGCAACGTAGGACGCGCTTGGCGACTCGCTTGCCAACAATGAGGCAGGCATTTTCATCGCCGGCTTCATCGAGCGAAGCGTTGACTTGGGTGATTTCGATCATCGAGGTCTCCTTAGAGGCAAGAAAGAGGCCGTCCGGTATCCCAGACGGCCCGAATGCGTTTTTGATTATAAACTGCGCGGCTACAGGCTGCTTGCAGCGCGAATGCCCGAGAGCCAGGCCCACGCAAGGTTAAAGCCTCCGCAATCGGCGTCGATGTCGAGCGCTTCGCCGCAGACGTAAAGCGGGGCGTCAACAGCGCTGCGCGCGCGTAGACTGGGTGTTGAGATGCTCTCGACAGATACGCCACCACGCGTGACCTGCGCCGAGCGCTCCTCGGCTGTTCCCTCGACGAGCAACTTAAAGTGCTTGAGGATCGAGACCAGGTGGATGACATCGTTGGAGCCTGGATGGCACTGCTCGAACGCCGTGCAGACGACGCGGGAGAGTTGCGGGGCGAGCATGCCGTCGAGCCAACGGGGATCGCGAGACGAAAAGCCGCCGAGCAGCTCAACGCGCCGGTTGAGCATATCGAGCAGCTCGTCTTTGGAGAGGTCGGGGAAAACGTCGAGCAGGATCGTATCGCCGTGCTGGATACGACGGGAGAGGTTGAAGACAGCGACGCCCGAGATACCGAAGGTTCGAAACAGGACTTCACCGTCTTCGTGCCAGAGCTCATTATGATTGCGGGTGAGCGTCAAGCGGGCACGGACGCGCAGACCATCCAACGTCTTGAGTGCCGCCCGATCGCCAACGACCGTTGCCGATACGGGGCAGAGGATGGGGCGCAGCGAAGTGAGGGGGAGACTAAACGTATCGGCGATACCGGTGGGGTTGCCGCCCGTGGCGATAATTACGGCATGTGCCTGCAGGGCCTCGTTCTTGCGAGAAACATCGGCGAGTGCCTTCCGAAGCGAGCGGAGCTCCGATTTTCGGTCGTCGTGCTTTTTTGCCTTGAGTGCCCGCGCTGGACGGTCTATTTGGAGTGTCCAGCCTTCGGAAGCTTTGTGCGCCGAGGCAACGTTGGCTCCGCAGATTAAGGTGATACCTAGGCGGTCGCAAACGTTGAGAAGCGCGTCGCGCACCGATTCTGCGCGAAGGGAGCGCGGGTACAGCCGGCCTTCCTCAGAGGTTGTCATGATGCCCAGCGAGGAGAAGAAACCCATAAGCTCTTGTTCGGGTTGGGGGCCCATGACGGATTCGACGAATGCGGGGTGGTTATACCGCTGAGGATCAATCGATTCGTTGGAGAGGTTGCAGCGGCCGTTACCGGTCGCAAGGAGCTTAAGGCCGCAGGCGACATCGCGCTCAAAGATGCAGACGCTTTTGCCAGCACGTGCGGCCGTAATGGCGGCGGCGAGGCCTGAAGCCCCGCCGCCGATTACCAGGACGTCATAGAAGGCGCTCGTGTTCACTTAGGCCTCGTCGGTCTCGTGTGGGGTAATAGCCTCGACGGCAGAGACTGCCTTGGGCAACATGCCATCGGGCAGCGCGGTCTCGACCTCGCCCTTATCGCAGGCCTCGGCGAGTGACGGATTGATGGGAAGCGTGCCCAAGATGTCGAGGTTATAGCGCTCTGCGACCTCGGGGAGCTTGCTCTTGCCAAAGACCTCGATCTTCTTGCCGCAGTCGGGGCACTCAATATAGCTCATGTTCTCGACAATGCCCAGAATGGGGACGTTCATCTTCTCGGCCATGTTGACCGCCTTGGCGACGATCATCGAGACCAGATCCTGCGGGCTCGTGACGATGACGATGCCATCGACGGGCAGCGACTGGAAGACGGTGAGCGCGACGTCGCCTGTTCCCGGAGGCATGTCGACCAGCAGGTAGTCGATGGGGCCCCACGAGGTCTCGCTCCAGAACTGCCTAATGGCGCCTGCGATGACCGGACCGCGCCAAAGGACGGGGTCGGTCTCGTTTTGGAGCAGCAGGTTGGAGCTCATGACCTTGACACCGTGCTCGGAGATTTCGGGCAGCATAAGGTTGCCAAGGGCATGGACGTGGCGTCCGCTCATACCGAACATCTTGGGGATAGAGGGACCGGTGATGTCGGCATCGAGGACGCCGACCTTGTGGCCGCGACGGGCAAGCTCGGTGGCGATGGCGCCGGTGACAAACGACTTGCCGACGCCGCCCTTGCCGGAAAGCACGGCAATGACGCGCTTGACCTCGGACAGCGTATTCTCCTCAAATTGCGACGGCGACGTTTGTCCGCCGGCGGCCTGTGCGTGCTCGCAACCCATGTATGACTCCTTTGTATATGTTGGGGCCGGGGCCCCGCGATGTGACACGAGCGTCATTGTACCCTCGTTTGCGAGCGGGAGTCATTTGCGATGCATTTGGGCCGAGCGTGCTTGCAATACGATGGGCCCAAGCGAATGGGCGGGCTTACTGAACTTTGCTGGCGAACTCGAGGTATTGCATGCGCTGCAGCTTGTCGATCGTCGAGGCGTATGGGCTGTCTTCAGATTCCAAGTCGTAGCGCAGTCCGTCGGCACCGAGATAGCCGGCGACATTGATGGTGGGCACATCTGACCTTGTTGCAAGCAGGGCCTTTTGATAGTCGGTGAGCGGGGCACCGATCTTATTAAGGGTAATGGCTGCAATCTCGTTTGCCCCGACGGTGTCGTAGACGTTGAGCTCGGTATTGCCGGCGATTTCATAGTTAGCCCAGACGAAATAGGTCGACTGATAGACACGGAAAGCGTGGCTTGCCGTATCTTCCTGAGGGTACAGCTCGTCGTTGAGAGTCGTTGCGGCGCTCGGCTGATGGTCGCCAAAAAAGACAAGAACAACCGGTCTGCCGATATTGCGGAGCTCGTTGATAAAGTACTCGAGGTCCCGGTCGGATGCGTTGATGCAGGTGAGATAGGTGTTGAGTGCGCTATTGGCGCCCTCGCTGGCTCCCTCGACCCAATAGTTTGTCAGCTCTTCGGCGGGAACGGTGCCATAGTCGTAGCCGCCGTGATTTTGCATCGTGACGTCAAAGATGAACTGCGGCGCTTCGTCGGTTCTAAGCAGGTCGAGTATCTTGTCGTAGGTGGCGTAGTCGCATACGCCGGCATGGTAACAGGGCGCACCTTCGAAATCGCCGATTGAAAGAAAGTCTCCAAAGCCCAGCTGCTGATAGATTTTATCTCGATGGTAGTTGACGGGGTTTTGCGGGTGCATAGCGGTAGCGGTATACCCAAGCTCCTTAAGGTCCTTTGCCAGGCTGTTGACGCCATTCATCTGATACAGCTGATAGGGGATCTTGCCTAATCCGACAAAGGCCGTTGTCGCTCCGGTCAAAAATTCGAATTCGGAGTTTGCCGTTCCGCCACCGGCGACCGAAGCGAGCATGGTGCCGCGAACAAGTGTGTCGGGAAGCGAGTTGTAGAATGCGGGGCCGGTGTACCCGGCCGCCTGGAGCTGCTCAAAGCACGAAAGGTCGCTAAAACTCTCGTTCATGACGGCAACAATCGTCGGCTTGATTTCATTGAACTGGGCAACGGCCGCCGCGCGCTGCTCGCTCGAGCCATACGTGCTGTCGTAGGTGGCGGCGAGCTCCTGCTCGATGCTCTGCGCCTCATCGGGCGTATAGTCTTCGGGCTTCTCAATGGGCAACTCGTTGACCATTTCGGTGAACGAAGTGATAAAACCCTGAGACGCATACGTGGTGATGGGCTGCCAACGGTCAAATCCAAAATTCAGCGCCTGCTCCAAGTCGATGCTGGAAAAGCCCGAGAGCCCCACAACGGTCACTAGCAGAAAAGCGCAGAGGTTAGCGGCGATTGCGGGGAAGACATGGGTGGGCGTACGGAGCTTTCTCGGTCGGATAAGCGAAAGAAGCCCCAGGGAAATCTCCAGCAGGGCTAGAGAGGTTACGATTCCGGCGGTAAAGGTAAACTCGTATCCCTCGCTCACTTCCATTGCGGTGCCAAGGGCCAAGATGTCGCTTGGCAGGATGGCCTCGCCTTTAAACGTTATGACGAAGTGCTCGGCAATGCCAAGGATGCAACAGGCGACGGGCACGAGGGCCATGACGCCTCCATGACGCTGTCCCAGCAAATAAAGGGAGAGCAGAACCGTCGCGAGCAGCCCGACGGAAAACCCGAATGAGTTGGCGGGAATGCGATAGAACGTTTCGTTACAGGCAATTTCGAGTGAAACGAACGAGAGCGCTGAAACAGCGGCGATGACAAGGATGTCACGGCAAATACAGGCAACCGTTCCCGTCGCAAGATCGGTTTGGTCGATAAGTCCCGAAACCAAGGGCTCGACAAGAAGTATGACGGCGGTAGCACCGAGCGCCGAATAAGAAAGGACCCATAGGGAATTGTCCTCATTTACGAGCAATTGATTCGTAATCCATGCAGCTACCATGCCAAGCGGGATGAGGAGCGTCGCGCACCAAAAGACGCGGGCAATGGGCGGCTTTTCATTGTGTTTGATTGAAAAATATACGCGCACCACGACGATGGCCACGATAAGGACGGCGATGAATATGGGCAGATTGGCCATGTCGCTCGAAGTGATTTCAAGGGGGATATCTTCGGTCATGGACGTTCCTCTGTTACAGCAAAGTAAGTTCAGTATTAGATTACTGTAACCTTTCCACGGCATTTCGAGAAACAAAGCGCCCGATACGCAAAGCTAAAGGTCTGCGAATCTTGTATTACGAACATCTGTGCGCGTCGAGTGCGCTAAACTCATCGACAGTATGATTCGATGCAATAGGAGGCAAGGAGCTTCCATGTCTGATTCTTCTATCGTTATTCGCGGCGCTCGTGAGCACAACCTCCGTGATATCGATGTTTCCATTCCGCGTGACCAACTCGTGGTCATTACCGGTCTTTCTGGCTCGGGCAAGAGTTCGCTGGCATTTGACACTATCTATGCCGAGGGCCAGCGTCGATACGTCGAGAGTCTTTCGAGCTATGCGCGCCAGTTCTTGGGCCAGATGGACAAACCCGACTTGGATTCAATCGACGGCCTTTCGCCGGCGGTGTCGATCGACCAAAAGACGACGTCTAAAAACCCTCGCTCGACGGTTGGCACCGTAACCGAGATTTATGACTATCTGCGCCTGCTGTTCGCCCGTGTGGGCACCCCGCACTGTCCCGAATGCGGCCGCGTCATTGAGCGCCAGACGACCGACCAGGTTGCCGACAAGGTCTTGGCGGCGGGGGAGGGCCGCCGCGCGTTTGTGCTGGCACCGGTGGTGCGCGGGCGAAAAGGCGAGTACACCAAACTGTTTGAGGACCTTCGCGCCGAGGGCTTTAGCCGCGTGCGTGTCGACGGTGAAGTGCGCTCGCTCGACGATCCGATCGATCTGGATAAGAAATTCAAGCACGATATCGAGGTCGTGGTCGATCGCATCGTGATCCGTGAGAACTCTCTGGGCCGTATCGCCGAGTCTGTTGAGCAGGCGACCGCGCTGGCTCACGGCAATGTAAACGTGTACATGCTGCCCGATCGTGATGCTCCTGAGGGGACCGAGGGCGAGCTGCTGGAGTATTCGTTGGCCTTGGCGTGCCCGGAGCATGGACACTCCATTGACGATCTTCAGCCGCGTGATTTTTCGTTCAACGCTCCCTATGGCGCATGTCCTGAGTGCGACGGCCTGGGCTTTAAGAAAACCGTTGATGCCGAGGCGCTGATCGAGGACCCCTCGAAGTCCATTGCCGACGGAGTCTTTGGTAGCCTGTTTGGCAATTCGAACTACTATCCGCAGATTTTTGCTGCGGTCTGCAAACACTTTAAGGTGAGCACCGATACGCCGTGGGAGGACTTGCCCCCTCGCGTGCGTCGTGCATTCTTGGATGGCCTGGGCGATACGAAGATCTCGGTCGACTACCAAAAGCTCGACGGACGTCGCAGCCAGTGGGATACCAAGTTTTCGGGCGTTCGCAACATCCTGTACGAACGCTATACCGAGACGACGAACGAGAACACCAAGGCGCGCTTGGAGAAGTACATTCGCGAGGAACCGTGCTCGAGCTGCCACGGCGCTCGTTTGCGCCCTGAGATGCTCGCCGTCACCGTGGGCGGCAAGTCCATTTACGAGGTTTGTTGCCTGTCGTGCCGTGAGTCGCTCGAGTTTTTTGAGGGCCTGGAGCTCACCGAGCGCCAACAGTTTATCGGCGGGCGCATCGTCAAGGAAATCCTGGAGCGCTTGCGTTTTCTGGTCGATGTTGGACTCGACTATCTGACGCTCGATCGTGCCTCGGCGACGCTTTCTGGTGGCGAGGCGCAGCGTATTCGCCTGGCAACGCAGATCGGCGCGGGTCTCATGGGCGTGCTCTATATTCTGGACGAGCCCTCGATCGGTCTTCATCAGCGTGACAACGAGCGCTTGATCAAGACGCTCGAGCGCCTGCGCGATATCGGCAATACCGTTATCGTCGTCGAACACGACGAGGATACAATCCGTGCCGCCGATTACGTGATCGACATGGGGCCCGGCGCCGGCGTCAACGGCGGACACGTAGTCGCGGCGGGAACGCCTGCCGATATCATGGCGTGTCCTGAGTCGATGACGGGCGCTTATCTGACCGGCAAACGAATGATCCGGGTGCCTGATGAACGGCGCAAGCCCGGTCGCGGCTGCCTTAAAATTACGGGCGCTCGAGCCAACAACCTCAAAAACGTTACTGCCAAGATCGAGTTTGGTACGCTTACGGTTGTTACCGGCGTGTCGGGATCGGGCAAGAGCTCCCTGGTTACCGATACCATTGCGCCTGCCCTTACGAATGCCATTCACCGTTCGACGCGCCCTGTGGGTCCGTATAAGAAAATCGAGGGCATCGAGTGTATCGATAAGGTTATCGATATCGACCAGTCGCCGATTGGCCGCACGCCGCGTTCCAACCCTGCTACCTATATCGGCCTGTGGGATGATCTTCGCGCGCTGTTTGCGAGTACGCCGGAGTCGAAGGCGCGCGGCTACTCGCCGGGTCGTTTCTCCTTTAATGTGAGTGGTGGGCGCTGTGAGGCGTGCAAGGGCGACGGGCAGATCAAGATCGAGATGCACTTCCTTCCCGATATCTACGTTCCCTGCGAAGTTTGCGGCGGTAAACGCTACAACCGCGAGACACTCGAGGTCACCTACCGTGGTAAGACCATCTCGGACGTGCTCGAAATGAGTGTCACCGAGGCGCTGGCCTTCTTTGGGAATATCCCGCAGATTAAGCGCAAGCTCCAAACGCTGTACGATGTAGGCTTGGGCTACGTGAGCCTGGGCCAGCCCGCCACGACGCTCTCGGGCGGCGAGGCGCAGCGTGTGAAACTCGCCAAGGAGCTTCATCGACGCCAGACGGGCAAGACGTTCTATATTTTGGACGAGCCGACGACCGGCCTTCATTTTGAGGACGTCCGCCAGCTGCTCGATGTGCTGCAGCGCTTGGTCGATGCGGGCAACACGGTGCTGGTGATTGAGCACAACCTTGATGTCATCAAGGTTGCCGATCGTCTGATCGATATGGGTCCCGAGGGCGGTAACGGCGGCGGAACCGTTGTGGTTTCGGGCACACCGGAGCAGGTTGCGGACTGTCCGCAGAGTTATACGGGCAAGTTTTTGGCGCCGTTGCTCAGGCGTGACCGGGAGCGTCAGGCTCAACTTGATGCTCAATAAATAGGCGATTCAGTTTATGGGCGCCATCGACTCCTTGTGATTCGATGGCGCTTGCTGTGTCGAAGTGACGTATGCAGCCGAATTGGACATATACTTAATCTTTACGTCCGAATGCGAGGGAAAGGATATGTCATGGCAAAGGCTGTAAAGACGCCAAAAACCAATGCGATGCGCGAGCTGGAAAGCGCCGGCATTTCCTATGTTCTACATACGTACGAAGACGATGGTGATGAGTCGGTGGGCCTGGGGGTCGCGATTTCGGAGCAGCTTGGCGAGGAGCCCGGTCAAGGATTTAAGACTTTGGTCTGCGTGACACCGTCCAACGACTATGTCGTGTGCTGCATCCCTGTTGCCGACGAGCTCGATCTAAAGTCCGCCGCGCGTGCCGCGGGGGAGAAGTCCTTGGCCATGATGCATGTGAAGGATTTGCTTGCGGCGACTGGCTACGTTCGCGGCGGCTGCAGCCCGGTCGGTATGAAAAAACGCTACCGGACGCTCATTGATGAGACATGCGTCCTTTGGGATACCATTTTTATTTCGGGAGGCAAGCGTGGTTATCAGCTCGAGCTTGCACCCGATGATTTAATTGCATTTTGCGGGGCGACGGTTGCCGCGATTACGAGAGAGGACTGAGCGATGCCGCAGGAAGAATTGAAGCGCGGAGCTCATTTTGCAAAAGAATCTGCGCCTCAGGCACCCTCGTCCGAAGCTTCTTCGTCGCGAGATGACACTGACGACATGGGCTCGTCGGACTACTCCACGGTTGGTCGTTCCGCCGGGCTTATGACCATCCTGACCATCGTGTCTCGCGTTACCGGTTTTATCCGCACGTGGGCAATGGCCGCCGCTATCGGCATGTCGCTACTCTCGTCCTCCTATCAGGTCGCCAACAACCTGCCCAATATGCTCTACGAACTCGTGATGGGCGGCATGCTCGTAACGGCGTTTTTGCCCGTGTACATGGGCGTGAGGCGTGAGCAGGGTCGCGAGGCCTCGAACGAGTACGTGGGCAACCTGCTCGGCATTCTGCTTTTGGTGCTGGGTGGCATTTCGTTGCTGGGGACCGTGTTCGCCCCGGGTTTTATCTGGACGCAATCGTTCCTTTCGGGTGACGGCGGCAGCATGGATACCGCTGCGTTCATGTTCCGTTTCTTTGCCATCCAGATTCTGTTTTATGGTTTGGGCTCGGTGTTTTCGGGCGTTCTCAACGCACACCGCGACTACTTTTGGTCGACGTTTGCCCCGGTCCTCAACAATGTGATCGTCATTGCGAGCTTTATGGGTTTTGCGCCCGTGTCCGCACAGTTTGGCGAACGCGCCGGCATCATCTTGATTGCGGCCGGTACGACCCTCGGTGTCTTTGTTCAGATGGCATGTCAGATCCCCGCGCTCGGCAAGCACGGCGTGCATCCCCATATCCATATCGACTTTAAGGACCCCGCGCTGCGCCAGACGATTGCGCTCGGTATCCCGACGCTGCTCGCCACGGTGTGCATGTTTGTCTCGACTTCTATCACCAACGCTGCCGCGCTGGTGGTCCAGCCCGAGACTGGCCCTTCCGTCATCGCCTATGCGCGCCTGTGGTACACGCTACCCTACGCGCTGATTGCCGCCTCGCTTTCGACGGCGCTTTATACCGAGCTCTCTCACGACGCACAGGAGAAGGATTACGACAGCGTTCGCACGGGCATTTCGCGTGGCGTCGCCCAGATGCTGTTCTTCCTGATTCCGTTCGCGCTGTACCTGATTGTCTTCGCGCGTCCGCTCAACATGATCTACTGTGCTGGCAAGTTCGATGAATCCGGCGTGACGCTGGTGTCCGAGTACCTTGTCTACCTGGCGCTCTCGCTGCCGCTCTACGGCGTGGTCGTGTTGATGCAGAAGAGCTTCTCTGCCTTGCTCGACATGAAGCCCTATAGCCGCTATTGCCTGTATTCCGCCATCGGCCAGGCCGGCTCGGTTCTACTGTTTGGCGTTGTGCTGGGCTTCGGTATGCCGGCAATCGCGCTTTCGTATGTCGTCGACTACGTGATCTTGGTCGGCTGTTCGCTGTGGTGGCTGCGTCGTCGCCTGCGTGGCCTTCAGGTCAAATCTATCCTGCATGGCGGTTTCTTTGGCCTTTTGCTCGGTAGCCTGGGTGCTGCCGCAGGCGCCGGCGTCATGTGGGCGCTTGAACACTTTGTCGGGGCACTTGGCGGCTCGATTCTGATTACTCTTGGCTACGTTTGCGTTGCGGGTGTCGTCTCGCTTGCTGTTACCTTTGGCCTTGCCGTCGTCCTTAAGATGCCCGAGGTCTCGGCGCTGCTTCGTCGCAAGTAGGTGCGTGTGGCCGGTCACGACAACATTCCAACGCTTGCCGAACAGGTTTCGCGCGTTCCCACACAGCCCGGATGCTACCTTTGGAAGGATGCCAAGGGCGATGTCATCTACGTGGGCAAGGCGAAAAACCTGCGCGCCCGCATGCGTCAATACGTGACACTGCAGGATGAGCGTCAAAAGATCCCGCTGATGATGCAGCTGGTGGCGAGCTTTGACTATATCGTGGTGGAGACCGAGCATGAGGCGTTGGTGCTCGAGCGCAATTTGATTGGTCAGTACCATCCGTACTTTAACGTCGACCTCAAGGATGACAAGAGCTACCCCTTTATCGCCATTACAAAGGGCGACCTGTATCCCGCTATCAAATATACGCGTGAGCGTCATAAGCCGGGAACGCGCTATTTTGGACCCTATACCGATAGCCGTGCGGCACGTGAGACGATAGATACGCTGCGCAAGGTTATCCCCATCTGCTCCGCATCCTGTGCGGAGTGGCGTCGTTGTCGTCGTATCGTCGAGTCCCACAAGGGCGAGGAAGACATCGTCAATATGATTTGCACGCAAAACGGGCGTCCCTGCTTTGACTACCATGTCGGGCGCGGCCCGGGTGCGTGTGTCGGCGCGATTTCCCCGGCAGACTATGCCAAGAACGTCAAGCGTGTCGAGCGCTTTTTGTCGGGCCATCGCAAGGATGTCGTCGATGAGCTGACCTCCGAGATGACGGATGCCGCCGAGGCGCTCGACTTTGAGCGCGCGGCACGCGTCAAACGTCGTTTGGAGGTCATCAGGGGTCTGGACGATCGTCAGCAAGTCGTTTTTCCCTCCAGTGTCGATATCGATGTCATCGGGTTCTATCGCGAGGAGACCATCTCCGCCGCTTGCGTCTTTGTCGTGCGTGAGGGCCGAACAGTTCGCACCTGCGAGTTCATTCTCGACAAGGGTCTTGATGTTGACGAGGAAGAGCTCCAGTCGGGCTTTCTTAAGCGCTATTACGACGAGACGGCTGATATTCCAGCTGAGATAAACCTCTCTGTCGAGCTTGAGGATGCGGAGGCGCTGGGGGAGTGGCTTGCGGGCAAGCGTGAGCGTTCCTGCCATCTCCATAGGCCGCAGCGTGGCGAAAAGCACCGTCTGCTCGATATGGCATCCAAAAATGCGCGCCATGCCCTCATGCGCTACATGATGCGAACGGGGTACGCTGACGACCGCACCAATCAAGCGCTCCTGGAGCTCGAAAGCGCGCTGGCGCTGCCGGCGCCGCCGATGCGTATCGAGTGCTTCGATATCTCGACGCTGCACGGCACCTTTACGGTCGCCTCGATGGTGGTGTTTACCAACGGACGCGCCGACAAGAGCCAGTACCGTCGTTTTAAAATTCAGGCCGAATTGGACGAGGCAAACGACTTCGTGTCGATGTCCGAGGTTTTGGGACGACGCTATGCTCCCGAGCGCATGGCCGACGAGCGCTTTGGCTCGCGCCCCGATTTGCTCGTTGTCGATGGCGGTAAGCCGCAATTGACCGCTGCGATCAAGCAACTTGAGGCTCTTGGGCTCGATATACCAGTTTGTGGCTTGGCGAAGGCCGACGAGGAAGTTTTTGTGCCTTGGGACGAGACTCCTGTCGTGCTGCCGACCGGGTCTGCGTCGCTCTATCTAATTAAACAGGTACGCGATGAGTCGCACCGTTTTGCAATTACATTCCATCGTGAGTTGCGCGATAAAGCCATGACGGTTTCGGTACTCGATGACGTTCCAGGCGTGGGACCCACCAGAAAACGTGCCCTTATGCGCCATTTTGGCTCGATGAAGCGTTTGCGCGCGGCGAGCGAGCAAGAGATCGCGGAAGTTCGCGGCATACCTGCCGATGTTGCCAAGGCGGTCCACGAGGCGCTCGTTGCATGGAATGCCGAGCGCGCCGAGGCGGCGGCTGGCCATTCTGATAGCTAAACACGAGCCTAAACAACTGATATACATGATTGCGCGATTTTCAACCATTTATTTCGCCATGATTGCCTGCTGGTTTCGGGTTTTATTAACGCTAAAACGTTTGACTAACCCAAGCGAAAACCCTGCTATCCTGCGGGTTGACGAAGACTGATATCTCACCTCGCCGATACATACTGTCTGGCGAATCGTTTGTCAACGAATTCGGTGAACGGTAGTAAATACCGTTCAAGCGTATGTATGTATCGGTCGCCGAGCGCGGCACCTCAGTTGGGTTCGTCGGTAGGTAAGGTATATATCGTCCGCAAGTTGCGCGGGGGCAAGTCTAGGTGCTCCCGAGTAAGATTCTCTATTGATAGGAGAAGACATGGCTATCATCAACAAGGGTATGTCCAGGCGTTCGTTCCTCGGCCTCACCGGCAGCGTCGCTGCTGTCGCAGGGCTTGGTCTCACCGGCTGCGGTGGCAGCTCTAGCGACGAGGGTTCCGCTTCCGGTTCCACCGATTCCGCCAACCGTGGCGGCGGCGTGATCACCGCTGGTTCCGCTTACGCTCCGTCCAGCTTCGATCCCGCCAGCACCGGCTCCGCTGTGGGCCTGGGTGCTAACTGGCACGTCGTCGAGGGTCTCTACGGCATCGATTACCACGACTACAGCACCTTCAACGAGCTCGCCACCGACGATCCCAAGTCTGTGGACGACACCACTTTCGAGGTCACCATCCGCAAGGGCGCCAAGTTCTCCGATGGCACCGAGGTCACCGCTGACGATGTCGTTGCCTCCTACACCGCTTGCGCCGCTTCCGCTACCTATGCTCCGTTCTTCCAGCCTTTCGAGTCCATCGAGGCCAAGGACGCCAGCACCGTGACGGTCAAGACCAAGGTCCCCAACTTCTCCCTGCTCAAGGATCGTCTTGCCATCGTCCGCGTTACCCCGGCCACCCAGACCGAGGAGGATCGCGCCAAGCAGCCGATCGGCTCCGGCCCCTGGATGTACGACTCTATTTCCGATACCGAGATCACCCTGGTTCCCAACCCCGAGTACAACGGTGAGTATGCTGCCGAGGATAAGAAGATCCAGTACAGCATCTTGACCGACCCCACCGCTCGCGTTACCGCTCAGCAGGAGGGCTCCACGCTCGTTATGGAGCTCGTTACCGCTGACGCCGTCGACCAGCTCGAGAGCGCCGGCTGCAAGATCGATAACGTTCAGGGTTTCGGCACCCGCTTCATCATGTTCAACGTCGCCAAGGAGCCTTGGAACAACGTCAAGGTCCGTCAGGCTGTCATGTATGCGCTCGACACCGAGAAGATGGTCAGTAACACCTTCGCCGGCCTTGCCACCGCTGCCAGCTGCTACCTGCCCAAGAGCTTCACCAACTATCATGAGGCTTCCACGGTGTACAAGACCGACGCCAAGAAGGCTAAGAAGCTCATCGAGGAGTCTGGCATCACCCCGGGTGCTATCACCCTGCGCACCACCGACAACGAGCAGATTAAGGGCATGGCCGCCCAGGTCAAGAACGACCTCGACGCTCTCGGTTTCGATGTGACCATCCAGACCGATACCTCGCCGGCTACCTACGCTGCCATTGACGGCGGCGAGGCCTACGATATCCTCCTTGCCCCTGGCGATCCTTCCTGCTTCGGCGCCGATCCCGACCTGCTGCTCAACTGGTGGTACGGCGACAACGTCTGGATGCAGACCCGTTGCCCGTGGAAGGAGTCCGCTGAGTGGCAGAAGCTCCACGGTCTCATGGACGAGGCTCTTGCCGCCGAGGGCGACGAGCAGCAGAAGAAGTGGAACGAGTGCTTCGACATCATTGCCGACAACGCCGTTCTGTACCCCGTTGTCCACGTCAAGACCGTCTCCGCTTCCTGGGACGATCCGTCCACTGCGCCCAACGGCGAGGCCCTCGATGGCTTCAAGGGCATCGGCACGACGAGCATGTCCTTCAGGGGCGTTGCGACCGTCAAGGCGTAAGACTCGCTTGAGTCTGTATGCAGGATGTCGGTCGTTGGGACCGTATCCTCATAGTTGAAACAAAGACCCGGGCGGCAACGATGTCGCTCGGGTCTTGTAATGAGTATCCGTACTCATATACCAGTTGGTCCTACCGACAAAAGAAAGGGGAGAGAACGTGAACAACTTGCTACGTTTGATTGGAAGGCGTCTTGTGGCGCTGCCGATCATGGCATTGGGCGTCACCGTCCTGGTGTTCTTCCTTATGTCGTTCTCCAAGACCGACCCCGCCTACACGGCGTTGGGTGACGGTGCCTCGCCCGAGGCGGTTGCCGAGTACCATGAGAAGTATGGTCTGGACGACCCCTGGCCCGTGCGCTACGTGCGCTATATGGGCGATTTGATCCATGGCGACATGGGCACCTATGGTGCTGCTCGCAACTCCGTTGCCAAGCGCATCTCCACGGCCCTGCCCGTCACGATGCAGCTGACCTTCATCGGTCTTGCCATCGGTGCGGTCGTTTCGTTTTTGCTCGGCGTCATCGCGGCACTGTATCGCGACAAATGGCCGGACCAAGTGATCCGCGTCTTTTCCATCGCCGGCTTGGCAACCCCGTCGTTCTGGCTTGCCGTTCTGTTGATCCTGCTGTTCTCTTCCTACCTTAAGGTGCTCCCGGCATCGGGTGCTCTGCCTCACTTCACCACGAATCCGGTTGGCTATCTGGGACGTATGATCATGCCCGCCATCGCCTTGGCATTTCCGCTGACGGGCCAGATGACTCGTATCGTGCGTACCGCCATGGTCGAGGAGCTCGACAAGGATTATGTCCGTATGGCTCGCGGCGCCGGCGTTCCCGAGAAGGTCGTCGTCGGCATCAACGTTCTTCGCAATGCGCTGATCACCCCGGTCACCACCCTCGGTCTTAAGATCGGTTACCTCATGGGCGGCGCCGTCGTCATCGAGGTTATCTTCAACCTCCCCGGCATGGGCACCGCGATTCTGCAAGGCGTTCAGGGCAACGAGGCGAACCTGGTTCAGGGCGTCGTTATCGTCGTTGCTCTTGCCTTCATCATCATCAACATCGTGGTTGACATGCTCTACCTGCTCATCAACCCGCGCATCAGGACGGTGTAGATTATGGTAAAGATTCGAGAGAAGCAAACCGAGCAGCTCGAGAAGGCTGCCTCCAAGGGGCTCAAGCTCGGTGGCTGGAAGAAGATGACGCTGTCTTCTAAGATTGCCGCCGTCGTGCTGGTGCTGGTCGCCCTGACTGCGATTCTGGCGCCCCTTCTTGCCCCCTATAGCCCGGTCGAGATCTTTACGGCTCGCCAGGCTCCCGGCAACGGATTTATCTTCGGTACCGACGATAAGGGTCGCGACATTCTGTCGCGTATGCTCTACGGTGGTCGTTACTCGCTGATTATCGGCTTTGGCGCCACTGCCATGGCCCTGGTCTGCGGCTCGGTCGTGGGCGCCCTTGCAGCGGTTTCGCGCAAGGCCGTCTCCGAGACGATCATGCGTATCCTGGACATCATCATGTCCATCCCGGGCATCGCCCTCGCGGCCGTCTTCGTCTCCATCCTGGGCAACTCCGTGCCGTCGATCATCTTCGCCATCGGCTTTATGTACACTCCGCAGATTGCCCGTATCGTACGCGCCAACATCGTGTCCGAGTACGGCGAGGACTATGTCCGCGCGGTCATCGTTTCCGGCGCCAAGGCTCCGTGGATTTTGATCAAGCATGTTCTGCGTAACTGCATCGCCCCGATCATGGTCTTCACCGTTACCCTGGTCGCCGACGCCATCATCTTCGAGGCCTCGCTGACCTTCATCGGCGCTGGTATCCAGGAGCCCACCGCTACCTGGGGTAACATCCTCGCCGACGCCCGCGGCGGCGTGCTCGCCGGCCGTTGGTGGCAGGCGCTGTTCCCGGGCCTGGCCATCATGATCACCTGCCTGGCGCTCAACATCCTCTCCGAGGGCATTACCGACGCCATGGCCGCTGCTCCCTCCGCTGCCCTGGATCCTACCGATTCCTCCAAGCGTCGCGAGGCCGACCTGCTGGTCTCCGACCCCGTTCGCGCCTACAAGGAGCAGGCCCAGTCCCTCTCCGCTCGCCTTGGCGCCCTGCGCGATGTCGAGCTCAAGCGTGACGATCGCCACGTGCCCGACGAGTCCGTTGAGCCGATTCTCTCGGTCCGTGACTTCTGCATCCAGTTTGAGCATCACGGTGATATCAACGTCGTCGACCATGTCAACTTTGACGTTCGTCCTGGTCAGACCATGGGCCTGGTGGGCGAGTCCGGTTGCGGTAAGTCCATCACCACGCTGGCCATCATGGGCCTGACCGACGATGACGAGCATCTTTCCGGCGAGGTTCTCTGGGAGGGTCGCGACCTGCTCAAGATGAGCAAGAAGGAGTGGTTCGGCCTGCGCGGTACCGATATCGCTATGGTCTATCAGGACGCCCTGTCCTCGCTTAATCCCTCCATGCTCATCTCTGCCCAGATGAAGCAGCTCACCAAGCGCGGCGGAACCCGCAGCGCCGAGGAGCTCCTGGAGCTCGTCGGCCTCGATCCCAAGCGCACGCTCGAGAGCTATCCGCACGAGCTTTCCGGCGGCCAGCGTCAGCGTGTCCTGATCGCTATGGCCCTTACCCGCGACCCCAAGCTGGTCATCTGCGACGAGCCCACGACCGCTCTGGACGTTACCGTCCAGAAGCAGGTCATCAAGCTGCTCAACGATCTTCAGGCCAAGCTCGGCTTTGCCATGATCTTCGTTTCGCATGACCTGGCTCTGGTCGCCGAGGTTGCCCATAACATCACGGTTATGTACGCCGGTCAGGTTATCGAGCAGGCACCTACCAAGGAGCTGCTCACCAACCCGATTCACGAGTACACCCGCGGTCTTCTGGGCTCCGTTCTGTCCATCGAGAGCGGTTCGGGCCGCCTGCACCAGGTGCCCGGCGCCGTTCCGAGCCCGCGCGATTTCCCCAAGGGCGATCGCTTCGCGCCTCGCTCGAGCCATCCGCGCATCGGCCTGGACACCCGTCCGGTCTTCAAGCGCGTGCCCGGCACCGAGCACTTCTATTCCGAGCTCCCCGACGAGGTGCTCAAGGCAAATGGTTTGACCCCTCACGCGGAGGTGATGTAGATGAGCGAGACCGCAGTCAACGGCGTCGAGCCGATTATCTTCCTTGATGACGTTCACGTCACCTTTAGGACCCGTACCGGCTCGATTCTGCACCCCAACCTGGTTCACGCCGTCCAGGGTGTAACGATTAAGCTCATGCCCGGACAGACCATCGGCATCGTCGGCGAGTCTGGTTGCGGTAAGTCCACCACCGCCAACGTCATGTGCGGCCTGCAGGCCCCCACGAGCGGCAAGGTCTACTTTAAGGGCAAGGACGTTACCAAACGTACCGCCGAGGACTGTCGCCACATGGGTCGCGTCATCTCGGTCGTGTTCCAGAACCCGGCCACGGCGCTCAACCCCCGCATGGTCGTTCGCGAGCAGCTGCTCGACCCCATGCGCGTCCACAACCTGGGTACCGAGGCCGAGCAGGAGAAGCGCGTCAAGGAACTCTTGGAGCTCACCGGTCTGCCCAGCTCCGCTGCCGAGGTTCTTCCCGGCCAGCTTTCGGGCGGCCAGCGTCAGCGCGTCGCAATTGCCCGTGCCCTGTCGCTGAACCCCGATGCCATCATCGCCGACGAGCCCACCTCGGCTCTGGACGTTTCGGTCCGCGCGCAGATTCTGAACCTGCTGACCGACCTTAAGAAGGAGCTCGGCCTGGCCATGGTGTTTATCAGCCATGACATCCAGACGGTCCGCTATATCTCTGACGACATCATCGTTATGAATGGCGGCAAGATCGTCGAGCAGGGCGAGGCCAAGCAGGTCTTCCAGCACCCCCAGGACCCCTACACCAAGATGCTGCTCGGCGCTGCGCCGTCGCTGCTGCATCCCAAGCTCGGCGAGTAGCCTCGCTTTCCCTCCCGTGCGCCCGGTTCCCTTGCCGGGCGCACCTCCGTTGCGATTTCGAAAGGTTGGGTTCACGGGCCATGCCAAGTGCTCAGGAGCTACAACAGCAATTTGGTGAATATCGAGGCGCCATGCCCCGTCCATCAGATTTCGATCTCTTTTGGAAGGATCGCATGGCCGAGGCCGACGCCGTCGGGCTTGACTATGCGATCGAGGCGGCACCAGTCACCGATGCCGTGACCTGCCAGCTTTTCGATCTCTGGTATACCGGCATGTGTGGTGCTCGCCTGCATGCCAAGTACCTTAAACCCGTCTCGGACGAGCCCGTGCCATTGGTGCTTCAGTTCCATGGGTATCCGGGTGCAAGCCGCAGCTGGTTTGAGCAGGCATCGTTTGCGGGTATGGGCATGGCACTGATTGCTCTCGATTGCCCTGGCCAGGGAGGTCCCTCCGAGGACATTGGTGGATTTGAGGGTACAACGGTCGCGGGCCATATCGTCGCCGGTATCGACGGCGACCCGACCAACCTCTACTATGTCCGCTTGCACCAAGATATCCGCGTTCTGTGCCGTATTGTTCGTGAGCTCGAGGGTATCGACCTTGCCCGTGTGTTTGTGAACGGCGCGTCGCAGGGCGGCGGTTTGGGCATTGCGACCTGTGCACTTAACAGTGAGCTTATCAATCGCGCCGCCATCCTCTATCCCTTCCTGTCAGATTTCCGCCTGGTCTGGGATTTGGATGCCGACGACATTGCCTACGAGGGCCTGCGCTATTGGTCTCGCTGGTTTGACGAGGACTCGACTCGTATTGACGAAGCCTATGCCAAGCTGGCGTACTTCGATTCCAAGAACTTTGCCCCTATGGTCAAATGCCCCGTGCTGTTTGGCACGGGCACGGCCGATATCGTCTGTCCTCCGGCGACGCAGTTTGCGGTCTACAACAACCTGACCTGTGAAAAGCGTCATGAGTTCTTTGAAGGCTTTGGCCACGAGGAGATTCAGGATTTTGACGATCTGATCATTCCGTTTTTCTGCAAGGGAGGGGAGGCTCATGTCTAAGTGCGAGAGCAATATCGATGAGCTGATTGTCCCCGAGCTTACGGGAATTGCTGGGACGGTTTCGTCAAGGCTCTCTGATTTCCGGGGTTGGCACGGCGATGCTTCTGCGGATGTTTCCGAGTTAGAGACAGCCGCTTCGGACCTTGAGGTTTGCGGGCTGACCGTTACGGCGATTGATTTCGCCAATCCGTGCGCGCGCTACTCCGAGGTTTCCTTTGAACTCGGCGGGCATGTCGTGCACGGCCGTTTGATTGAGCCCTCTGGTTGCGCCCGGGCATCCGAGCTTGTGCCACTATGCCTGATGTTTCACGACATCGATCGACCCGTGCGGGGATGGCATCACATGACGAGGTTTGCTGCCATGGGATATGCCGTGCTTGCGCTGGACGATGAGGCTATTGGATCCAGCGATCTGCAGCAGGGGATTACCTCGCCTGCTTTTGTCGAGCGCGTCCGCTGGGGCTGCGCGTTGGCGAAGGTCGCGCGCAATCTTGATGGCATGGATCCCGGCCGCATTTTTGCATGGGGCGAGGGCCTTGGCGGCGGTGTCGCGCTGGCGGTGTCTGCTCTGGACGAGCGGGCCCTTGCCTGCACGGCAGTTGCCAATCCAATTCCCGGCGGTCTCGAGGCGCTGTCGTCTCGGGTGCGCGGATCGGTGCTCATGGGCACATCGCTTATGGATACCGTGAGCGATCCCAAGGGTCAGTTTGCCGTATTCAACGGCCTTGAGTGTGACCGAAGGCATATCATCTATGCCAAATACGCTCATGAGCGCATCAACGCGTTCGAAAACGAAGTCGTCGACTTCTTTAACCAAACGTTCTACCCGTGTTCTATGGCCTAGGCGGCCTGGACACTGCCAACAAGAGTGGATGGCATAGGGCCGTCCGCCAGACAACTAAGGAGATTCTTGTGGCAACTCAGAAATTCACCGGCGTTATTCCTCCCGTCGTTGTTCCCGATACCGAAGATCACCAGCTCGATGTTGCCTCCTTTGAGCGCAGCATTAACCGCATGATCGACGCCGGCGTCGATGGCCTGTTCTTCTTGGGCTCTTCGGGTGAGGTCGTCTTCTCCACCGACGAGCGTCGTCGCCAGATCATCGCCGAGGCCGTCCGCATCGTCGACCACCGCGTGCCCGTCTTGGTCGGCATCATCGATACAGAGACCGAGCGCATGATTGAGCATGGCAAGGTCGCTCAGGAGCTGGGCGCCGATGCGCTCGTCGCCACCTGCCCGTTCTATGCCCTGCAGGGCATGACCGAGGTTGAGGAGCATTTCCGCATCCTGCACGAGGAGCTCGATCTGCCCATCTTTGCCTATGACATTCCCGTGTGCGTTCACACCAAGCTCCCCTGGAAGCTCCTTGCCAAGCTCGGCGCCGAGGGCGTCCTGGCCGGCGTCAAGGATTCCTCGGGCGATGACATCTCGTTCCGCTACCTCGTTCAGGAGAACGAGAAGAATGGCCATCCGATGAGCATCCTCACCGGTCACGAGGTCGTTGTCGACGGCGCTTACCTCGGTGGCGCCGACGGTTCCGTCCCGGGTCTCGCCAACGTTGAGCCCGAGGGCTACGTGCGCCAGTGGAAGGCCGCTCAGGCCGGCGACTGGGCTACCGTCAAGGCCGAGCAGGATCGCCTCAACGAGATCTCCCACATCTGGGATGTCACCTCGGGCGTTCAGGGCTATGCCGGCGGCGTTGGTGCCTTCAAGACCGCTATGAATCTCATGGGCATCTTCGACAGCCCGACCATGCCGCGCCCGGTGAAGGCCATGACCGGCGAGAACGTCGAGGCGATTAGGAAGGTCCTCCAGGACAACGGTCTCCTGTAAAGCTTCCCCAGGCACCCGACCTCGCCGTTCAGCCTTGCGGCCATGACCCATTAGGTCAATGGCCGCAAGGCTTCGCGGCGATCTCGGGCACCTGGGAAACCTTTACCAAACTGTGGCGATAATTCTGCCCTCATTTCCTGTAGTTGTTTTTGTCTCCGAAGGAGAACGACATGGAGAACAAGTACGTCTGCTCTGTCGATATCGGCGGAACTAAGATCGCGACCGCCATTATGGAGTATCCGGCTGACGGCAGCGTGCCCCATCCCGTATTTGAGGCCGAGGTTCCTACCGAGGCCCAGGAGGGCGGCGAGGCTGTCTTCCAGCGTATCGAGGCGTCCATCAGGGCCGCTCTTGAGGCGAATCCCGATGTCGAGGTCCTCGGTGTCGGTATCGGTGCCGCCGGCGTCGTCGATCCCAAGACGGGCGCCATCGCGTATGCCAACGATATTATGCCCGGCTGGTCCGGCGTTCAGTTGGGGCCGCGTCTGCGCGAGGACCTTGGTCTTCCCGTTGCCGTTGTGGGCGACGTGCAGGCTCATGCTCTGGGCGAGGCCCACTG
Organism: uncultured Collinsella sp.; assembly: GCA_902492935.1. Classification (GTDB taxonomy): domain Bacteria; phylum Actinomycetota; class Coriobacteriia; order Coriobacteriales; family Coriobacteriaceae; genus Collinsella. Next base: position 26,614 of record CABUNJ010000011.1, read on the forward strand.
GGGCGTCGGTAAGGGCAAGTTCTCCGTCTTGTGTCTGGGCATCGGCACGGGCATCGGCGGCGCATATGTCGAGAACGGCCGCGTGATGCAGGGCTTCCATGGTGCTGCCGGTCATATGGGCCACATCGAGTGCTCGGCTGCCGCTGGCATTCCCTGCGCCTGCGGACGTTCTGGCCATCTTGAGTCGGTAGCCTCGGGCACCTCGATTGGCCGTATGTACGACGAGCGCTTCGGTCGAGTTGACCCCAGCCGTCCTTCGGTCGGTCGCGATGTGAACGACCTGTGCCGTGCGGGCGACGCAAAGGCGACCGAGGTCATCCATGACGCCGGCTTTGCGTTGGGCGCCAGCTTGGGCTCGCTTGCCAACATCTTGGATCCCGAGGTCATCGTGCTTTCGGGAGGTGTGATTCACCAGGGTCCCGATTGGCGCTCGCAGACGTGGAAGGACTCGGTGCATGAGGGCTATGCCAGCCAGGCGCTCGACCCGCTTCAGGACACGCCGATCCTCATCGGTTCTCTGGAGGGCGACGCGCCGCTTATCGGTGCCGCCGAGCATCTTCTTGCCTCGTTGAAGTAAACGTATCTGCTGTAGGAGCCTCCCGAGACAACACGCCTCGGGAGGCTGTTCTGAGAAAGGTTGCAGCCTTATGACCGTCGATCCTTTGATTCAATCCCTGAAGGGCAAGCTCGTCGTGAGCGTTCAGGCGTATATGGGCGAGCCTCTTCGTACGCCCGAGACCATGGCGCAAATGTCTCGCGCTTGCGAGCTCGGCGGCGCCGCCGCCATTCGCTGCCAGGGCCTTGCCGACATTGCCGCCATTAAGGGTCGCTGTGAGGTTCCCGTCATCGGCCTGTGGAAGGATGGGCACGAGGGCGTTTACATCACGCCGACGCTGCGTCACGCTCGCGCCTGCGTTGCTGCCGGTGCCGATATCGTGGCGATCGACGCCACCGATCGTCCGCGCCCCGATGGCAAGACGGTCGAGGATACCTTCCGCCCGCTGCACGAGGAGGGTGTGCTCCTGATGGCGGATTGTGCCACCATCGAGGACATTCGCCGTGCTGTTGATATGGGCTTTGACCTGGTATCCACCACGCTTTCTCACGGCGTCGCCGCCATCGACTGCACCATGGCCGATGGCCCCGACCTGCCGCTCCTGCGTCAGGCGACTGAGGAATTCCCCGGCCTTCCTATCATTTGCGAGGGTCGCGTGCATACGCCCGAGGAGGCTCGCGCCGCGATCGATGCTGGCGCCTGGGCCGTTGTCGTCGGCACCGCCATCACGCACCCCACGAGTATTACAAGTTGGTTCAAGGCTGCGCTTGAGGCGTAAGACAGACCTCGTATCCGCTCGGGGCGGTATACTCAATATAGGCAATTGACCGCGCGGGATCCGGGTTGCTGGGTCCCGCGCTTGTTTTCGGGAGGCAGCACATGCAAAAGGGAGATGCCATGGATGCGGCGGAGCGCTCGGAGCGCATCCCCGATATCGTCATCATCACCGGAATGTCCGGATCAGGCCGCACACAGGCCATGCACGTGTTCGAGGACATGGGCTATTTTTGCATCGATAACCTGCCTCCGCGTCTCATCGCCCAGCTTGCCGAGCTCGTCGGCATCAATACGGGCGTGGGCAGGCATCTCGCCGTCACCTGCGATTTGCGTAGCCAGGGACTGTTTGACGAGCTGCTCGATGCGGTCGCCGCGCTCGAAGAGCGCGAGATGAGCTGCGACATCGTGTTCCTGGAGGCTTCTGATGAGGTGCTGATTCGTCGCTACAGCGAAAATCGCCGCCGTCATCCTATTGCCAAGCCGGGGGAGACTACGGCCGATGCCATTCAGCGCGAGCGCCTTCAGCTGCAGGGCGTGCGCGACCGAGCCGATATGATTATCGACACGAGCCGCTTGCGCACTTCTGCTTTACGCAACAAGCTGCGCATGGCTTTTTCCGAGCTGTCCGACCAGCAGCTTATGGATGTCCATGTGTTCTCGTTTGGCTTTAAGCATGGCATGCCCGTCGAGGCGGATATCATGATCGATGTTCGCTTCTTGCCCAATCCTTTCTACGATCCCGAGATGCGCACCATGACCGGCCTCGATAAGAAGGTCTCCGATTTTGTCTTGGACCATCCCAAGACCCAGGAGTTTTGGAAGGCCTGGACCCAGCTGCTCGATACGGTCATGCCGGGTTATATCGCAGAGGGCAAGCCGCAGCTTTCCATTGCCATCGGCTGTACGGGCGGACAGCACCGTAGCGTCGCCATTGCCGAGGCCACGGCCCGCTACCTGGAGGGTGCTCAGTATCATGTGAGCATCTCACACCGCGACTTGTCGCGTGCCAACACGAAGGCATAGGTTTACATGTCGTTTACCGCTGAGGTGCGTGACGAGCTTGCGCGCTGCGAACCAGAATGCGAATACTGCGATTTGTCGACGCTTGCTGCGCTAACGCGTGTGAGCGGCACGCTTTCGTTGGCGGGCTCGGGACGGTACCGCTTGACGGTCGCGACCGAGACGGGTGCTGTGGCGCGCACGATGATCGCGCTGACGCATCGCATCCTTAAGCTCAAGACCGAATTCACGGTTCGTAAGTCGGTCCTGCACAAGGTGCGAAACTATCTCATCACCTTGCCCGATCAGCCCGATTTGGATAAGGCTCTGGTGCTGCTGGGCATTCTCGACCGTAGGGGAGGGCTCGTCGCAGGTGTGCCGCGCCACATCGTCGCCCGTCCTTGCTGCAGGCTCGCCTATATTCGCGGTGCGTTGATTGCCGGAGGGTTTGTTGCCGACCCGCGTGGCGATTTTCATTTGGAGATCGCGGTCCAGGGCGAGGAGTATGCAAAGGGACTTTGCGATCTTCTGGAGCAGATTGGAGTTCACGCCCGCGTCAATGCGCGTCGCGGCTCGTATGCCGTGTACATTAAGAGCGCCGAGGAGATTAAACGTCTGCTACAGCTGATTGGCGCCAAGCGCAGCGTTGCCGAGATTGAAGAGGCCCGTGCGGTTAAGCTAGTGAAGAACGACGTGAATCGTCGCGTGAACGCAGAGCTTGCCAACCAGACCAGAAGTGCCGGTGCCGCCCAACATCAGCTTGCGCTCATCGATGAGCTTGATCGGCGCGGTTTGCGCGAAACGCTGCCGGACGCCCTGGCAGTCTTTTGTGACTTACGCGAGCGTTACCCCGATCTCTCGCTGCGAGATTTGGGGGAAATGGCCGACCCTCCTTTGTCGAAGTCGGCTTTGTATCACCGTGTTTTACGCCTTGAAAAGCTCATTGAAGCAAGCAGGTAGTTTAACGAAATAGCTTTTATGGCGGTTGAACTGCTGTTTTATGCATTAAAGCGTTTTAACGCAAATTTGATTTTCAATTTCGAGCATTCTCGTGAAATTCAAGTCAAAAAAAAGGTATATTAGGCGAGTGGTTAGTTTGTGGGCCTCAACGGCGGGCGCTGTAGCTTGCGGGGGCCTTACGAAAGGAGACACAATGGCAGTAAAGGTTGCTATTAACGGCTTCGGTCGCATCGGTCGTCTGGCCTTCCGTCAGATGTTCGGTCATGAGGGCTCCGAGATCGTCGCTATCAACGACCTCACCTCTCCCGATATGCTCGCTTACCTGCTGAAGTACGACTCCACGCAGGGCAACTATGCTCGCGATCACGAGGTCGTCGCTGGCGAGGATTCCATCACCGTTGACGGCAAGGAGATCAAGATCTACAAGGAGGCCGACGCCAACAACCTGCCTTGGGGCGACCTCGACGTCGACGTCGTTCTCGAGTGCACCGGCTTCTACACCAGCAAGGCTAAGGCTCAGGCCCACATCAACGCTGGCGCCAAGAAGGTCGTCATCTCCGCTCCGGCCGGCAGCGATCTGCCCACCATCGTGTACAACGTCAACCATGAGACGCTGACCGCTGAGGACAACATCATCTCCGCTGCTTCCTGCACCACCAACTGCCTCGCCCCGATGGCCAAGGGTCTGAACGACTTCGCTCCCATCGTGTCCGGCATCATGACCACCATTCACGCCTGGACTGGCGACCAGATGCCGCTCGACGGCCCGCAGCGCAAGGGCAACAAGCGTCGTAGCCGCGCCTGCGCCGTCAACATCGTCCCCAACACCACCGGTGCTGCCAAGGCTATCGGCCTGGTTCTCCCCGAGCTCAACGGTAAGCTCATCGGTGCCGCCCAGCGCGTCCCGACGCCGACCGGCTCCATCACCAACCTCTACGCTGTCGTTGACAAGAAGGTCACCGTCGACGAGGTCAACGCTGCTATGAAGGCCTACGCCGCCACCATCTCCGAGACCTTCGGTTACAACGAGGACGACATCGTCTCCACCGACATCATCGGCGAGACCCACGGCTCCATCTTCGACGCCACTCAGACCATGTGCTCTGATCTCGGCAACGGCCAGACCCTCGTTCAGGTCACCTCTTGGTACGACAACGAGAACTCCTACACCTCTCAGATGGTCCGCACCATCAAGTACTTCGAGAAGTTCGTTGCTTAATTTAGCTTTTAGCGAATAGCTCGTTGAGCGTCTAAAGAAGGGCGCGGCCTCATAGGGCTTACACCCTAAGGTCGCGCCCTTTTTATAAGAAATCGTCTGCCGTAATGGGAGGCAGACACGTACGAAAGGTAGAAGCAAACATGGCCTTTACCAAGAAGACCGTCCGCGACATCGATGTCGACGGCAAGCGCGTTCTCGTCCGCGTTGACTTCAACGTGCCTATCAAGGATGGCGTCGTTGGCGACACCACCCGTATCAAGGCTGCCCTGCCCACCATCAACTATCTCGTTGAGCACAACGCTCGCGTCATCCTCATGAGCCACCTCGGCCGTCCCGATGGCACCGGCTTCCAGCCCGAGCTGTCCCTCGAGCCCGTCGCCAAGAAGCTCGCCGAGCTCTCTGGTCTCGACGTTGCCTTTGTCGCCGACACTTACGGCGAGAAGGCTGCCGAGGCTGTCGCTGCCGTCGAGCCGGGCAAGGTTCTCGTTCTCGAGAACGTCCGCTTCGATAAGCGTGAGAAGAAGAACGATCCCGAGATCGCCAAGAAGCTCGCTTCCTATGGTGACGTCTTCGTTCTCGATGCCTTCGGCACCGCTCACCGCGCCCAGGGTTCCGTCGTGGGCCCCGCCGCTTACCTGCCTGCCGTCGCTGGCTTCCTGCTTGAGAAGGAGGTCGACACGCTGACCGGCATCTTCGCCGAGCCCGAGCGCCCCTTCGTCGCTATCGTCGGTGGTTCCAAGGTTTCCTCCAAGATCGGCGTTCTCGATCACCTCATCGACTCCGCTGACACCCTGATCATCGGTGGCGGCATGGCCTACACCTTCTTCCTGGCTCAGGGCCTGACCGTCGGTCAGTCCCTCAAGGAAGAGGACTGGGTCGAGCGCGCTGGCGAGATGCTCAAGAAGGCCGAGGAGAAGGGCGTCAAGATCCTGCTCCCCATCGACAACCGCGTTGCCGATCACTTTGGTGAGGACGCTGTCCCCGAGGTTGTCGCTTCCGACGCTATCCCCGACGATCGTGAGGGTATGGATATCGGCCCCAAGACCGAGGAGCTCTACGCTGAGGCCGTCAAGGGCGCCAAGACCGTGTTCTGGAATGGCCCCATGGGCGTCTTCGAGTTCGACAACTTCGCTCACGGCACCCAGGCTATCGCCGAGGCTGTCGCTGAGGCTGACTGCACCTCGATCATCGGTGGTGGCGACTCTGTCGCAGCCGTCAACAAGTTCAACCTGGCCGACAAGATGAGCTGGATCTCCACCGGCGGTGGCGCTTCCATGGAGCTCGTCGAGGGTAAGGCCCTGCCCGGAGTGGAGGCGCTTCTCGATGCCTAATCGCACCCTTCTTATCGCTGGTAACTGGAAGATGAACAACGACGTCGCCGAGGCCGCCAAGCTCGCCGACGAGCTGGCTCAGGCTCTGCCCGAGGTTCCGGCTGGCGTCGAGGTGCTCGTCTGCCCTCCGACCATCGACATCACCACGGTTCATGACCGCATTCAGGCTGCCCCCATCGCCCTCGGTGCACAGAACGTGTACTGGGAGCCCAAGGGTGCCTTTACCGGTGAGTCCTCTTGCGACATGCTCAAGTCCGCTGGCTGCACCTACTGCATCATCGGTCACTCCGAGCGTCGTGACTACTTCCACGAGACCGACGAGGATCAGAACAAGAAGGCCAAGGCTCTCGTTGCCGCCGGTCTTGTTCCCGTCTTCTGCTGCGGCGAGTCCCTCGAGGTCCGCGAGGCTGGCACCTATGTCGAGCACGTCGTGAATCAGGTCAAGGCTGGCCTTGCTGGTCTTGAGATCACCTGCCCCAAGCAGGTCGTCGTCGCCTACGAGCCCATCTGGGCCATTGGCACCGGCAAGACCGCTACCGCCGAGGATGCTCAGGAGGTCTGCGGCGCTATCCGTGAGACCCTCAAGGAGATGTTTGGCGAGGAGCTCGCTAACGGCATCCGCGTTCTCTATGGTGGCTCTGCCAAGCCCGGCAACATCGCTGAGCTCGTCGCCAAGCCCGACGTTGACGGCGCCCTCGTGGGCGGCGCTTCGCTCAAGGCTGCCGACTTCGCCTCTATGGTCGTCAAGGCAGGCGAGTAGGACATATGGCACAACGTCATCTTCCTGCACTCCTGATCATCATGGACGGCTGCGGCCTGGCTCCGTCCGATGGCGAGAACGCCGTCGCCGCTGCCAAGACGCCCTTCCTTGATAGCCTGTATGAGAAGTACCCCCACACCACGCTCGGCGCTTCGGGCGAGGACGTGGGTCTTCCCGATGGCCAGATGGGCAACTCCGAGGTGGGTCACCTCAACATCGGTGCCGGCCGCATCGTGTTCCAGGAGCTTTCGCGCATCAACAACGCCATCAAGGACGGCTCCATCGCCAAGAACGAGGTCTTCGTCAAGGCTATGGACGACGTCAAGGCTGACGGCAAGACTCTTCACCTCATGGGCCTTATGAGCCCTGGCGGTGTTCATTCTCACATGAACCACGTCGAGGCTCTGGTCAAGATGGCTGCCGAGCACGGTGTCAAGACCGTTCGCGTCCACGCCTTCATGGATGGTCGCGACGTCGACCCGCAGTCCGGTGCCGGTTACATGAGTGAGTTCTGCGCCTTCCTGGCTAAGATTTCCGAGGAGACCGGTTGCGACGCTCGCGTTGCCACCGTCTCGGGCCGTTATTGGGCCATGGACCGCGATAACCGTTGGGAGCGCATCCAGCGCGCCTACGACGTCATGGTCAACGCGTCCGATGCTGATACCGACCCCGTTGCCGGTATCAAGGCCTACTACGAGAAGGATCCGCGCGGCGACGAGTTCGTCGAGCCCTTCGCTGCCCACAACGAGGGCATCCACGAGGGCGACGCGGCCATCTTCTTCAACTTCCGTCCCGACCGTGCTCGTCAGATGACCCGCGTGTTCACGGACAAGGAGTTCGACGGCTTTGAGCGCGAGCAGATCAAGCTTTCGCACTTTGTGACGATGACCGAGTACGATCCGACGTTTGACGTCGAGGTCGCCTTCCCCAAGACGTTCCCCGAGAACGTCCTGGCCGATGTTATCGCCGCCAATGGCCTGAAGCAGCTGCACACCGCCGAGACCGAGAAGTACGCACACGTGACGTTCTTCCTCAACGGCGGCATCGAGGAGCCCAAGGAGGGCGAGGAGCGCGTGCTCGTCGCTTCCCCCAAGGTCGCTACCTATGATCTGCAGCCCGAGATGAGCGCTCCCGAGGTTACCGAGAAGCTTGTCGCCGCCATCAACGAGGATCGCGCTGATTTCTACATCGTGAACTTCGCGAACTGCGACATGGTTGGCCACACCGGTGTCTTCGACGCTGCCGTTAAGGCTGTCGAGGCTGTTGACGATGCCCTGTCCAAGGTTGTCCCGGCGATTCTCGCTAAGGGCGGCTTTGCGCTGATTACCGCCGATCACGGCAACGCCGATCACATGTTTGACGTTGCTTCCGACGGTTCCAAGCATCCGTTCACGGCTCACACCACCAACCGCGTGCCGTTCATCATCGTTGATGAGAAGGCTCAGCTCACCGGTATCGAGGACGGTCGTCTCTCCGATATCGCCCCGACTATGCTTACCATGGCTGGTCTGGAGCCTTCCGCCGAGATGACGGGCCGCGTGCTCGCCGCCGAGGCCTAAGGGAAAACAAATACCGTTTTCTAGTAAGGGGGTTGTCCACAACCGGGCAACCCTCTTTTTTGCGCTATTTCTACCTCGTCATCAAATGGCTGATGGGGGAGTGTCGGGGGTTGTGGTACAGTACTGGAGTTTGAATTGTTCTATTAAGGAGCTTATCTATGGGTCCGTTCCAGATTCTTCTGTTTGTCGTTTGGGCTGTTTCTGCCGTGGCGCTGACGATTCTCGTTCTGATGCACTCCGGTAAGGGCACCGGCGTTTCGGATATGATCGCTAGCTCGCTGTATAACTCCAGCTCTGCCACGGGCGTCATGGAGCAGAACCTCGATCGCCTGACGGTAATTATGGCCGTCGTTTTTGCCGTGTGTGTCGTCCTGTGCATGTTCTTCTTCCCGCAGGGTATCGTCGGCTACTAAGCACGAGCCGCATAAATACTTGAAAAGGGTTCCGCAAGTGCGGGACCCTTTTTGTTTACATATTTGTAACAGAGCCAAAATATCCCCACATACTTCGCCCAACTAAAGAAATTCTCGACCGTTAACCGGAATTAGCCCCAAATCGTGCATAAAATGCGCTAGTGTATTGCGAAACGTTGGTCCGTTGTGCATAACCAGCCATAGCAGCGGGCGGCGTTTTGATGGTTCGGATCGGATTGTCTCGACATGTGTCCGACTGAACATTTCTTTGTCCTATCTCATAAGGAGGATGGCATGGCTGATTCTATGTTCCACCAGCCCGTTATGGGTCGTCGCGCCTTTGTTGGCGGCACCCTCGCTGCGAGCTCCATGGCTTTTCTTGCCGCATGCGGCAAGAAGGGCGGCGACGCTTCCGGTTCTGAGTCCGGTTCGACGCTGAACTTCTACATCAACAACCCGGTTTGCATCGACCCCTACAATGTCCAGGAGGACCAGGGCACTCAGGTCGAGTACCAGCTCTTTGACGCTCTGACCTCTTATGACGCCGAGAAGGGCGAGATCGTTCCGCTGGCTTGCGAGTCCTTTGAGGCCAACGACGACGCCACCGAGTTTACCTTCAAGATCAAGAAGGCCAAGTTCCACAACGGTGACGACGTTACCTCCAAGTCCTTCAAGCTCGGTTGGGAGCGTCTGGTCAACACCAAGTCGGCCATCGCTACCGAGTACGGCCCTTCCGAGGTCTCCTATCACCTTTCCATGGTCGAGGGCTATGACGACCTGCTTGCCGGTAACGCCACCGAGCTCAGCGGTGTTACTTGCCCCGACGATGAGACCCTCGTCGTCAAGCTGTCTTCCGCTTACGCCGACTTCCCCTTCGTCGCCTCTCACCCGGCTCTGTCCCCGGTTCCCGAGTGCGCCGAGTCCGATGCCAAGAGCTTCTATCTTGCGCCGATTGGTAACGGCCCGTTCATGATGGACGGCAAGTGGGAGGATGGTCAGGAGATCAACCTCAAGAAGTTCGACGATTACTATGGCGACAAGGCCAAGATCGATGGCATCCACTTCCAGGTCATCAAGGATATGGAGACCGCTTACAAGGAGTTCCAGGCCGGTAACCTCGATGTCTGCGACGTTCCCGTTGCTCAGATCGATGCTGCCAAGAAGGATCGTGGCGTGTCCAAGGACGGCTACACCATGGGCGACGGCGAGCGCATGCTGCTCGGCGCCGAGCCTTCCACCTACTACCTGACCTGCAACAACACGGCCGAGCCGTTCAACAACGCCGACCTGCGTAGGGGCATCTCCCTGGCCATCAACCGTGAGGCTATCTGCAAGACCATCTTCAAGGGTACCCGTACCCCCGCCGACGGCATTGTTCCTCCGGGCATCGATGGCTACAAGGAGGGCGCATGGGAGTTCTGCGCCTACGACGTCGACAAGGCTAACGAGTACCTCGATAAGGTTGCTCCTGCCGATGCCAACGGTGACCGTGGCATTAACGTGACCCTTTCCTACAACCAGGATGGTGGTCACAAGGAGATCATGGAGTCCATCATCGGCGACCTCGCCAAGGTTGGCGTTACCGCTGTCTCCGATACCCCCGAGTGGTCTGCCCTGCTCGAGCAGTACCAGAACTTCGACTATCAGTTCGGTCGTCTGGGCTGGATTGCCGACTACCCGATCATGGATAACTTCCTGTATCCGCTGTTCCACTCCGACTCCCTCGGTGGCGACAACCGCTCCGGTTACAACAACCCCGCGTTCGACGCCAAGGTCGACGAGGCTCGCACCACGGTTGACGACGAAGAGCGCGTCGCTAAGATGCAGGAGGCCGACGCAATGGTCGCTGCCGACTGCCCGGTCATCCCGGTGATGTTCTACACGCACACCATCGTTGGTTCCGATCGCATCAAGCACCTCTATGTCGATCCGCAGAAGCACGCCGAGCTGGGTACCGCTGAGCTCGCCTAAGAGTTTGCAGCTTCCGTGAGGGTCAAGTATTTACGTAGACCTCATGGGAAACATACAGTTCTCCCTAACCTGGGGTAAACTGGCTGATGGTAATTTTGGGATGCCGGTCTGGCGATCGGCATCCCATTTAGGTTAATCCCTAGATAGGGGAGTGGTATGGGTAAGTACATCGTTAAACGTGTGCTTCAGTTCATCCCGGTATTTTTGGGCGTTACGCTGATTCTGTTCGCCCTCCAGAATATCGTGCCGGGAGATCCGATCAAGCTGATCGGTGGAGACAAGGCTCTGTCCCCCGAGGTGGAGCTTCAGCTTCGCGTTCGCTATCACCTGGTCCAGTCGGACGAGGACGGCAACGCGATCCTTGACGAGAACGGCGACCCCGTTCAAACGTCGCTCGTGGACCGTTACTTGTATTACATGAACGGCCTGCTTCATGGCGATCTGGGCAATTCGTATCAGCGCAAGCTGCCGGTTACGGAAATCTTTGCCCAGAAGTATCCGTATACGGTCAAACTTGCCGCGTGCGCCATCGTGCTCGAGGCAATCATGGGTATCGGTGCGGGTATCATTTCGGCGGTAAAGCGTTATTCCTTCTGGGATATTTTGGTAACGCTCACCACGTCGATCCTCGTTGCCGTCCCGGCCTTCTGGCTCGGTATGTTGCTGCAGCTGTTCTTTGGCGTCATTCTCAAGGATGCCACGGGCGGTGCATTCTCCATGCCGATCTCGGGTGCCGGCGGTTCCAGCTCTCAGTATCAGGATTGGATGCACTATGTGCTCCCGACCATTACGCTGGCTTCGGTTTCGACCGCTTATGCTGCTCGCATTATGCGCTCGCAGCTGCTTGACGTCATGAACCAGGATTACATTCGCACGGCAAAGGCCAAGGGTCTCTCCAATCGCGCGATCATCATCAAGCATGCGCTTAAGAATGCACTCATCCCCGTCGTTACCTATATTGGTGTCGACTTTGGTGGCATGCTTTCGGGTGCCATCCTGACTGAGACGGTCTTCAACTGGCCCGGCATTGGCTATGAGGTCTATCGCGCCATTAGCATGCGTGACTGGCCCATCGTTATGGGCGGCGTTACGCTCATCGTCGTCGTCGTCATGGTGATCAACCTGCTCGTCGACATCAGCTATGCATTCCTCGACCCGCGCATCCGCCTTGGCGGTCCGTCGGATAAGGCCTAAGGGAGGTACGTCTCATGCAGGAAACTGATTCTCAGTCTCAGGAGCAGGCTACCGCCGCCAAGGCCGCATCTGCTCCCGCCAAGTCCCGCACGCTGTGGGGCGACGCTTTTAAGCGTCTTCGTAAGAACAAACTCGCCGTTATCGGTGTCTGCTGGATCATCATCGTCGTTGTGGTTGCCCTGACCGCAGATCTGTGGGCTAAGCCCTGGCTCGGTTCGCCGACGGCTTCCGATTCGACCACCATGGCCGAGACGTCGCTGCTGGCTCCGTGTGCCGAGCATCCGTTTGGTACCGATTCCCTCGGTCGAGACATTCTGGTCCGTGTTATCTACGGTGCACGTGTTTCGCTTTCCGTCGGTATTATGGCCACTGCCATCTCCACGGTGATTGGTCTGGTCATGGGTGCCCTCGCCGGTTTCTATGGCGGTATTTGGGACACGATTATCATGCGTTGCGCGGACATCTTCCTGGCGTTCCCGTACGTGCTGTTCGTCGTCGCCATGATCGCCGTTATCGGCCGTGGTCTTCAGAACGTCTTTATCGCCATCGGTATTCTTGGCTGGCCTTCGATTGCGCGCGTTTTCCGCTCTGCAATCTTGACGGTCAAGGAAAACGACTATGTTGACGCTGCGCGCGCGATGGGTGCATCTGATGCTCGTATCGTCGTGCGTCACATCTTCCCGAACTCCGTTGCCTCCATCGTGGTCTACGCGACCATGAACATTGGTGGCGCCATTCTGACCGAGTCCGCTCTGTCCTTCCTCGGCATGGGCGTTATTCCGCCTACGCCTTCGTGGGGCTCCATGATTCAGGACGGTCAGCAGTATCTTCTGACTGCTCCCTGGATGATGATCATGCCCGGTCTGGCAATTCTCTCGACGGTGCTCGCCTTTACCCTGCTGGGTGACGGTCTGCGCGACGCCCTCGACGTCAAGATGAAGGACGCATAAGGATGAAGAAGAACAAGAACTATGTGGACCTGAAGGACCAGCCGGTTCCCGAGGGCCAGCATCTGCTCGAGGTCGACGACCTTAAGATGTATTTCCACACCGAGGATGGCGTCGTTCGCGCTGTCGATGGTGTGTCCTACACGCTCGATCGTGGCGAGACCCTTGGTGTCGTCGGTGAGTCCGGCTCTGGTAAGTCCGTGACTGCCATGACCATCATGGGCCTTATCTCGATGCCTCCGGGAAAGATTGAGGGCGGTGACGTTCGCTATCGCGGCCGCTCCATCCTCGAGATGACCGAGGAAGAGATGCAGCACATTCGCGGCAACGATATCGCGATGATCTTCCAGGATCCAATGACCTCCTTGAACCCGGTCTATAAGATCGGCAAGCAGGTGGGCGAGGGCCTTCGTCTGCACCGCGGCTACTCCAAGCAGGAGGCGCTCAAGCGCGCCACCGAGCTTTTGGACCTCGTTGGTATTCCTGAGCCCGAGAAGCGCGTCAATGAGTATCCGCACCAGTTCTCCGGCGGCATGCGTCAGCGCGTCATGATTGCCATGGCACTTGCCTGCGATCCCGATATTCTGATTGCCGACGAGCCCACGACTGCCCTGGACGTTACCATTCAGGCTCAGATTATTGAGCTTATGCAGGAGATGCAGGAGAAGAACGGCAACGCCATCATCATGATTACCCATGACCTGGGCGTCGTTGCCGATATGGCCGATAAGATCATGGTTATGTACGCCGGCCGTCCCGTCGAGTTCGGTACTGCTGAGGAAATCTTCTACGAGAGCCGTCACCCCTACACCTGGGGCCTTATCCGCTCCATCCCGGAGCAGGCCATCGATGAGAAGAAGCCGCTTACGCCGATTCACGGTAACCCGCCTTCGCTCATGAACCTGCCCGAGGGTTGCGTGTTCTCGCCTCGTTGTCCCTATGCGACCGATAAGTGCCGCAAGCAGCGCCCCGAGCGTTTTGTCACCGAGTCCGGTCACTATTCTGCGTGCCACTATTCCGGTGACCCCGAGTTCCTTAAGAACGCTCCTGAGACGTCCCGTACGCGCAAGGATTCCAAGAAGGGAGGCGAGGCGTAAATGGCAGACAATAACGAGCGCACTCCGCTGTTGAAGGTCGAGCACCTCTCTAAGGAGTTCCCCGCAGAGTCCGGCATGTTCGCCAAGCGTTTTTCCAAGCGCGTCGTCTCTGCCGTAAACGACATTTCTTTTGAGATTTATCCTGGCGAGACCTTTGGCCTCGTCGGCGAGTCTGGTTGCGGTAAGTCCACCACGGGCCGCACCATCATGCGCCTGACCAAGCCGACGGCAGGCAAAGTGTTCTTCCAGGGCAAAGACGTTGCCGAGATGAGCAAGCACGAGATCAAGGACATGCGTCGTGAGATGCAGTTCATCTTCCAGGATCCTTATGCTTCGCTGAATCCCCGTATGACCATCGGCGAGATTGTCTCCGAACCCATGACCATTCACGGCGTGGGCACCAAGGAGGAGCGCATTGAGCGCGTCCGCGAGCTTCTCGACGTCGTCGGACTGAACCCCGAGCACATCAACCGCTATCCTCATGAGTTCTCCGGCGGTCAGCGTCAGCGTGTCGGCATTGCCCGCGCATTTGCGCTGAAGCCCAAGCTGATTATCTGCGACGAGCCGGTTTCCGCTCTTGATGTGTCTATTCAGGCCCAGGTTCTAAACCTGCTCAAGGAACTGCAGGACAAGTTCGGTACCGCATATCTGTTTATCGCCCACGATCTGTCCGTCGTGCAGCACATCTCCGATCGCGTTGCCGTTATGTATCTGGGTAAGATGGTCGAGGTTTCGGACTGGAAGACGCTCTACAGCGAGCCTCACCATCCGTACACGCAGTCGCTGCTGTCTGCCGTGCCGGTGCCCGATCCGGATATCCAGAAGACCCGTAAGCGCATCATCCTTGCCGGCGATCCGCCGTCACCGCTGGATCCGCCGACCGGCTGCCGTTTCCACACGCGCTGCCCGATCGCGCAGGGTATCTGCTCCGAGAAGCTTCCCGAGTTTAAGGAAGTCGCACCGGGCCACTGCTGCGCCTGTCACTTCGCGGAGCCGTTCCCGATCAAGGAATCGCACATCGACCTGTAGTCGGTTGTTTGTCCGGGCCCGTGCTGGACTTAGTTTTCAGAACGTCCTCGACCATGGAAACCCCCTTATCCTGCTCCTTCGGAGCTGCGGATAAGGGGGTTTCCTGGTCTGCGGAATGTTCTGAAAACTAAGTCCAGCACGGGCCCTGTGTTACCGCTGTAGGGGGTGCGATTCCTTGATCGCTCACTTTACTAATTGGAAAGATAGTGAGGCCGGAGCGTTGGCTCCGGCCTCCTTATAGAAGGGCTCGGCAAAGCCGAGCCACCAAATCTGCATCAGCCCCCAGAACATATTTGAGAACTGTGTCCGGAGTACATACCCCTAGGGCCGGAATGAGGTTGCTTTCCAACGCATTCCGCAGGGGGCGGCATTATTTTGTAGCGCGAAGCGCGGATCAAAATAATGCCGCATGCCCGAGGACGCGTTGGAAAGCAACCTCATTCCGGCCCGAACAGGTCCGTCTACCTGCGCATTTACAAATTCGTAAACTTTTTTCAAAAAAGTGCTTGCGCAGTTCTTGAATCATAGGTTATTATCTTCCTCGTTGAACGCGCGGGTCCAACAAAACGAACCGTGAATCAACAACATAGCATGTCGGAGTGGCGGAATTGGCAGACGCGCTAGCTTGAGGTGCTAGTGACCGCTTTTTGGTCATGCGGGTTCAAGTCCCGCCTCCGACACCATCGCATTTGAGGAGCCTCTTCGGAGGCTTTTTTGTTACCGATAGACGGTGAGGTTCACGATGGAAACGCTTGAACGCAACGAGTGGGCAGACGTTGCCCAACTAGTCGAGATCACGAGCGATGCTGTCATAATCTGCGAGCTTGACGGAACCATTCTGCATTTGAATAATCGCTTACTTGGTTTGATGTGCGAGGAACGTGCCGACGTCATCGGTGGAGATGTTAAAGACGTCCTGTACTCGTCCGCTTTTGAACGTGCGACGGAACATCGTCTGCCATTTGAAACTGATGGCTCCGAGAACGAACTGATGCTCAAGCTGAGTGACGGCTCTTTTATCCCCGTCTTGGTTCGTGCGGGCTCCGTAACGCCTCCGCGCATCTTTGGGCGCCGCGCACCACGTGTCCTGGTGGCGCTTCACAGTATCGAGGAACAGTATTCTCACGACCGTCAACTCAAGCGTGCGTTATCGGAGCTTAGAGTGGCGAACAAGCGTCTCTCTGGCACGCTCTCGGTCATTATGAGCACCGTGGGTTTCGATGAGCTACCCAGCCTGCTTGATACCGTTTTAAATCAGCTCGTCGGAACGCTCGATGCTTCTGGAGCTGCGATTTATTTTTCGGAGAGCGGCGGTTTTAAGCTACGCGGTGTTTCCAAGGAGCTGTACGACAGCTACCTGCCCGAGTTTTTGCCGTATGGCGCGGGTATCCCGACGTATGTGCTCCGCGAGTCTCGTGCCTGTCGCCTTTCGATTCAGCAGGACCTTGAGGGCGACAGGGTCGCCTCGGGTATGTTCATGGACCTGGATAATCGTTCTAAGCATCTGCTGCGCGTGCAGGATATGCCTCCGTATCGCAGCGAGATCTGCCTTCCCGTGTTTTACGGTACGCAGATCCTTGGCGTGCTGGAAGTTGGTTGGAAGCGCCCTCAGGCACCGCTCGCCTATGACGTTAACGTACTCGAGGTCATTTGCGATTACCTGTCTATCCAGCTAGTCGGTATGGCATCGAGCCTTCGCTCTCGTCGCACGGCCGAGCTTGGCCGCTCGCTCAATGTCTTACGTGATGAGTTGTTTACCTTTCTAGACGATTCCGCCGCGGCTACCCAGGCTATATCGTCCGAGATCTGCAATATGCTCAACTGCCATTTTTGCCCTGTTGAGTATGACGCCGGTCTGGACTCCTATGTCATAGATTTTGAAGGCGGCAGTCGCGTTGCTTTGCCGGACGATCCCGAGAAGCTTTTCTTTTCTACGACGGCGCCAGCGGCACGTCTGGGATCTGGCCCTGATGGCTTTGAAGCATCTGTTTTGGGCGGTACGAGTGCCGAGGACCTCAAACACGTCCGTATAACTCGCGTTGACGAATCGATGCCTATGGGAGGCTGGCTTAGGGCGCATGGCCTGCCTTGCCAGGGCCTCTACGTCGACTCCGGCATCGAGGCGGGGCGTCCGCGCTCTGAGGGTGATGGCAAGCACAGCAACGACGCGATTGTTCCTGCTTCTGTTGCGAAGGGCCCGACGACGCGCGCGCTGCTGCTTCGTGATGGCAGTCAAGAGCCGATTGATGACCTTGAATATGACTACTTGGTGCATTTAGCGCACGACTTTGAGCTGATCTACGAAGGCGAATCTCAAAAGCGCGAAGAGCGTCATATCGCTCAGACGCTTCAGATTGGCATGAGAAATTCGCTTGGTGACGTTCCGGGCATCGCAACCGATTCGGTATACCTATCGGCAACGAATTCCGCGTTGGTCGGCGGTGACTTCTATACGCTTGTCCGTCTTCCCGATGATTGCGCTGTAATGATTTTGGGCGATGTTTCCGGCAAAGGAATCGAGGCGGCGTCGATGTCAGCGCTCGTCAAGACGGCGCTGACGGCCTATGCCTGGGAGGGTGCGGGGCCTGCCCGCATGGCCCGCTCGCTCAATAGCATGCTCATGGGCTTTTCGAGGGTCGAGACGTTTGTGACGGCGTTTATCGCCAAGATCGATCTTAAGGCGGGTCGCGCTACCTATTGCTCAGCGGGACATCCTCCCACTATGGTCATTAGGCCGTCGTCGAAGCCGTTTGGCAGCGGCGAGACCTGCGGGGGAGAAGTGGAGCTCCTTGGGTGTCAATCGGGCGTGATCGGTGCCTTTGAGAGCATGGTGTACGAGACAGGCGTGTTTACGTTCGCTCCTGGTGACATGCTATTTATGTATACCGACGGAACGATTGAAGCACGTGATCGCTCGGGTGCTTTCTTTGGCGAACAGCGCCTTCGCGACCTTCTGCTCTCTGTCTCGGGTGAGGGCGTATCGGGAATCTGCGGTAAGGTCTTGGGCGAGCTTGATCGCTTTACCGAGTCGGCGCTGGACGATGACATCGCGCTGGTCTCCCTTGAGTTTTTACGGGGTCGATCGTAGGCCGCGACGCTTGACGGGCAAAATCTGCGCAGTTGCAGATACGTATGCATCGAGCGAGCTCTTTTGGGGAACCATGGTCGTATGAATGAGTGGAATGACATAGCGGTTTTGACGCCACCGGGCGATGTCGACATCGCCTCGGTGTCCGCGCTGCGCCGACGGTTGGATAATTTGATCGACCGTGGCGTGCGTCGTGTTGTCATCAATTGCCAGGCCGTGGGCTTTATCGACTCGACGGGTTTGGCGTTTTTGCTTACACGTGCCAGAGAACTCATGAGGCGAGAGGGCCTGCTTTCGCTCGTTAACGCCTCCGATGAGGTCATTCGCTTTTTGGAGATTGCCCGACTTGTCGACATCCTTCATGTTGCGGGTCCGGCGCGTGAGTCGATTCCCGCCATCCCGGTGGGAGAGTTGCCACGATGGAGCAAGAGCATCGAAGTGCAGCGAGGCATCGAGAATCTCCCGTATTATCGGCACCGTGTGGCCGAGCTTCTCGAATCACTTCCCCTGAGGCGTGATGAACGTTATGACGTCGCATTGGCGCTGGGGGAGGCATTGGGTAACGCGTATGACCATGCGGGCGGTGTCGGCTGCAACCTGACGGTTCAGGCCTACGGGGACCGTGTTGTGCTCGAGGTGCTTGATCGGGGCGCTGGCTATTCTATCGATGGGGCGAGCGAGCCGGTGGCATCCGAGGAACGCGGACGTGGTATCAAGCTTATGCGCATGCTCGTCGATAATGTGGAGGTTGCCCGTCGCACGGATGGCGCCGGCACACGCGTTCGGATGGTGAAGCTGTTTAGCTCGACATTGGAATCGTGCGCTTAGCGCCTTGGGCTGACATGATTTCCCTGCGTGAACTTGCATTGAACAACTTTTTTGAAAAAAGTACTTGCGTCTTTTGGACAACTCGCGTAAATTAATAACCCGCAAGCGGACATGGCTCAGTTGGTAGAGCACAACCTTGCCAAGGTTGGGGTCGCGGGTTCGAGCCCCGTTGTCCGCTCCATTGCATTTCCGGACCGTTTAGGCGGTCCTTTTTCGGCGAAGTGGCCAAGTGGTAAGGCAGAGGCCTGCAAAGCCTTTACCCCCGGTTCGAATCCGGGCTTCGCCTCCAGGCAACATCCGGGCGCTCCGGCGCCCGTTTTGTTTTACATATGCGGACATGGCTCAGTTGGTAGAGCACAACCTTGCCAAGGTTGGGGTCGCGGGTTCGAGCCCCGTTGTCCGCTCCAACTATCTTACGCGGTTCTAACGAACCGCGTTTTTTGTTGACGCTGCGCGAGCCCCGGGCACCCCATCTTGCCCCTCAATCGTCGGTCGCGTACATAAAGTACGCTTCCCTCCTCTTTCGCGGCAACCTGGGGCACCCGGAGCCCGCTCGCTGTCGTGGCCGGGGGAGTGGGTCTTCCGTTCTTTTCATTAATCGGTCGATTCGTCCCAGGAGGCTCGAACCCGAAAGGGAGCGAACATTTTGGGACGTGGCTGTGGCGTTGTTTGCCGCGAATGTCCGCTTTGGGCGTATTATCGTGGGCATCTCGCAAAACCTCGTTGCAAGGGAGGCGCACCCCATGGCTACAGAAAAGTCCTCTTCTCGCTCATGGATGTCCGATGCCGCGATCTATCAGATCTACCCGCGCTCGTTTAAGGATTCGACTGGTTCGGGTCTGGGCGATATCGCGGGCATTACCCAGAAGATGGACTATCTTGAGCGCCTGGGTATCGAGGCCATCTGGCTGAGCCCGTTTTACCCATCGCCTCTTGTCGATGGCGGCTATGATGTGGCGGACTACTGCGATGTCGACCCACGTCTCGGCTCGCTTGACGACTTCGATGACATGATCGCTGCCGCTCACGCACACGGCATCAAGGTCATCGTCGACATCGTGCCCAACCATTCATCCAACCAGCACCCCTGGTTCAAAGCCGCTCTTGCCGCCGGCCCCGGATCGTCCGAGCGCGCCCGTTATATCTTCCGCGATGGTCGCGGCGAGCATGGCGAACTGCCTCCCACCAATTGGAATGCCAACTTTGGCGGCCCCGCCTGGACGCGTGTTGCGGACGGTCAGTGGTATCTGCACATGTTTACGCCCGAGCAGCCGGACTTTGACTGGTCATGCCCCGAGGTTCACGCGTTCTTTTGCGACGTCCTGGCGTTTTGGAGCGATCGGGGCGTCGATGGCTTTCGCATTGATGTGGCGCAGGGTCTCGCCAAGGATCTCGACCGCGATGACCTCGACCGGTGGCATCTCGCCGAGTGCGATGACATGGTTGACGACGGCACCCATCCGCTGTGGGACCGCAACGAGGTCCACGAGATCTATCGCGAGTGGCGCCGCGTGTTCGACCGCTATGATCCACCGCGCAGCGCCGTTGCCGAGGCGTGGGTGCTGCCCGAGCGCCAGTATCTCTACGCGCGTCCCAGCGAGCTTGGTCAGACATTCAACTTTGAGTTCGCCAAGGCCACTTGGACCTATGATGACATGCACGCTGCAATCGAGGAGGGCTTGAAGGCAGCTATCGAATCCGATTCCGCCTCGACCTGGGTACTCTCCAACCACGACGTGCCGCGCGTGGCGACGCGCTATGCCCTGCCGCAAATCAAGGCGACGCGCTACCACCAGATTGTGCTCGACTGGCTCTTGCGTGACGGGTCGTCTTATGACGAGGACCGTGAACTCGGCGAGCGCCGCGCGCGGGCAGCCCTTTTGCTTGAGTTGGCGCTTCCGGGCTCGGCATACGTGTATCAGGGTGAGGAGCTCGGCCTTTTTGAGGTGGCTGATATCCCGTGGGCTGCACTCGAAGATCCCAGTGCGACCAATACGCACGGACCGAAGCGCGAGAAGGGGCGCGACGGCTGTCGTGTGCCCCTGCCGTGGGTGGCGGCGGACGATCCCGCGCATGGCGGATCGTTTGGGTTTTCGCCGGCGGACGCCGATGCGGCGCCCCATCTGCCGCAGCCTGCATGGTTTTCCGATTACGCTGCCGATAGGGAAGAGGCGGACCCGACATCGATGCTTGCGCTCTATCGTGACGCCCTCTGGCTGCGGCGCAAGCTGCGCGGGTGCGCCAACGATCTTGCGTGGCTCGATCTTGACGGGCGCACCGGTCTTGCGGATGGTGCCGAGGGCGCTGAAGGCGGTGTCATCGCCTATCGCCGCGACAACGGCTGGGCGTGTGTGACGAACTTCGGTGCAGCACCCGTGGAACTGCCGGCGGGCAGGGTCCTGCTCACCTCATCACCGCTTACAGACGGCAAGCTCGCGCAGGACAGCTCTGCCTGGATTATGCTCGGTGAGATGTAGGGACCTCTTGCGGCGAGTTTGCGTTTGCCTGCGCCTTCCGTGGTGCTGATGCCTTCATGAGGTTTGCGAGGGCGTCGCAAAACTTTTCAAAAAAAGTTCTTGCATAGGATGCGGGCATCACGTAAGATTAATCCTCGTAAGCGGACATGGCTCAGTTGGTAGAGCACAACCTTGCCAAGGTTGGGGTCGCGGGTTCGAGCCCCGTTGTCCGCTCCATTTGGGCGTTTAGCTCAGGGGGAGAGCGCTTCCCTGACACGGAAGAGGTCAGAAGTTCAAATCTTCTAACGCCCACCAAATGTTCGCAGCTCAGAGGCTATGTCTCTGGGCTGTTTTGTTTTGGTTGCCAAATGTGTCGCCAAATACGTCACCAAATACGTCACCAAATTTCGAGTTTTTTGATCTTCCGGGATGCTTCTCAGTAGTCATCCGAGGAAACTCTCATCTTCTCCGTTTGCATGCACATATCTTTCTAGGATTCGTGCCGCGGTTGCACGAGGCTCGGCAAGGCACGACCGCAACATGTTGGTCAAGCATAATCTTTTGGATTCTTTTGGCGTGAGCGGCTTGGTTTTGGTAGGATTTGTCAGCGGCTTGACTAAGGGGGTTTTATAACTGCCATGCAGGTAGTCGTGTTGATAACGTTTTACCGACTTGCCAAGAACCCCTCATAATTAATGCGTCTGCAAAATGACTAATTGCTTTGACCTGCTAAAACACTATATATTGTGTTTGACCTAAAAAAAGAATACAGGATATAGATGCGTCTTTGTCGTATGATAGATGGCGGACAGAGAACGAAGACCTTGTTCGTCCCATTTGGACACGCCTTTGAGCCGCTTGTTCGGCCGCGAGGATTGTCCGCATGAGGACCTATGGTTTATCGAGAACACAGATTGCGCGACGGCGCCGCAAGACAGGGGCAAGCCCTGCCGAGCATCGTTTGGCTCTGAAACGCAATGAGACTACGACGTGAAAGAGGCAAGAGGATGAAGATCATCAAGCGCAGCGGCACCGAGGTTGTCTTTGACATCGATAAGATTGTCAATGCAATTCGCGCCGCCAACTTGGAGGTCGAGGAGGGCTCTCGTCTTACCGACCGCCAGGTGGTTTATGCGGCGCAAAACGTCGCCGAGGCATGCGAGAACGCGGGCCACACCGTGTCGGTCGAGGAGATTCAGGATCTGGTCGAGGACGAGATTATGCGTCTCGACTGCTACGAAGTGGCCCGCCATTACATCATCTATCGCTATGTCCAGAGCCTGAAGCGCCAGAAGAACACGACCGATGACAAGATCCTGTCGCTGATTGAGTGCAATAACGAAGAGGTTAAGCAGGAGAACTCCAACAAGAACCCGACCGTCAACTCTGTTCAGCGCGACTATATGGCCGGCGAGATTTCCAAGGACCTGACCCAGCGCGTGCTACTGCCCCAGGAGATCGTGGATGCCCATAATGAGGGCCTGATCCATTTCCACGATTCGGATTACTTTGCCCAGCACATGCACAACTGCGATCTGGTGAACCTGGAGGACATGCTCCAGAACGGCACCGTTATCTCGGGCACGCTGATCGAGAAGCCGCATAGCTTCTCGACTGCCTGCAATATCGCGACGCAGATTATCGCCCAGGTTGCTTCCTCCCAGTACGGCGGCCAGTCTATTTCGCTGACCCATCTCGCCCCGTTCGTTGAGGTGAGCCGTCAAAAGATTCGCGGCGAGGTCGCTCGCGAGCTCGAGGAGCTTGGCGTCTCGGCATCTGCCGAGAAGGTTCGCGAGGTCGTTGAGGATCGCCTGCGCGATGAAATTCGTCGCGGCGTCCAGACGATTCAGTATCAGGTCGTGACCCTTATGACCACGAATGGCCAGGCGCCGTTCGTGACGGTCTTTATGTATCTTAACGAGGCCCGTACGCCTCAGGAGAAGCACGACCTTGCCATGATCGTGGAGGAGACGCTTCGCCAGCGCTACGAGGGCGTTAAGAATGAGGCCGGCGTGTGGATTACCCCGGCATTCCCCAAGCTCATCTATGTACTCGAGGACGATAACGTTCACGAGAATTCCCCGTACTTCTACCTGACCCAGCTGGCTGCTAAGTGCACTGCCAAGCGCATGGTGCCCGACTACATCTCCGAGAAGAAGATGCGCGAGCTCAAGCTGTCGAAGGGCGAGACCGCCGGCAACGGCGATTGCTACACCTGCATGGGTTGCCGCAGCTTCCTGACGCCCGACCGTTCGGGCAACGGCTTTAACAATGTCGCCAACGCGCTGAACTATGACCCGACCAAGCCTAAGTACTATGGTCGCTTTAACCAGGGCGTTGTGACCATCAACCTGCCCGATGTCGCACTGAGCTCACATCAGGACATGGACAAGTTCTGGAAGATCTTCGATGAGCGCCTTGAACTGTGCCATCGTGCCCTGCTGTGCCGTCATGAGCGCCTGATGGGCACGCTTTCGGATGCCGCGCCGATTCTTTGGCAGTACGGCGCCCTGGCGCGTCTGAAGAAGGGCGAGACGATCGATAAGCTGCTCGTGGGCGGCTATTCCACCATCAGCCTGGGGTATGCCGGTCTGTATGAGTGCGTCAAGTACATGACGGGTCACAGCCACACCGAGAAGGAGGGCACGCCGTTTGCCATGGCCGTCATGCAGCGCATGAACGACAAGTGCGCGGAGTGGAAAGCTGCGAGCGACATCGATTTCTCGCTGTACGGCACGCCGTTGGAGTCGACGACCTACAAGTTCGCCAAGTGCCTGCAGCGTCGTTTTGGCATTATCCCGGGCGTGACGGACAAGGGCTACATCACTAACAGCTATCACGTCCACGTGTCCGAGGAGATCGATGCCTTCGACAAGCTTAAGTTTGAGGGCATGTTCCAGCAGCTTTCGCCGGGCGGTGCTATCTCCTACGTCGAGGTTCCCAACATGCAGGACAACCTTAAGGCCGTCATTCGCGTGATGCAGTACATCTACGACAACATCATGTACGCCGAGCTTAACACCAAGAGCGATTACTGCCAGGTGTGCGGCTACGACGGCGAGATTAAGATTGTCGAGGATGACGGCAAGCTGGTGTGGGAGTGCCCCAATTGCGGCAATCGTGACCAGGAGAAGATGAATGTCGCCCGTCGCACGTGCGGTTACATCGGTACCCAGTTCTGGAACCAGGGTCGAACCGAGGAGATCCGCGACCGCGTGCTGCATCTCTAATAACCATCCCAGGCCGCCCCGTAGCGAGGCCCCGGACCTTTACTCGCTATTTCGGACAGTCCTGGCTCACGACGGAGGCGCCACTGGCGCCTCCTGTTCGTGCGGAACTCATATCGAGCAAAGGTCCGGGGCCTCGCTACGGGGCGGCCAAGTTGACGTAGCGGAGATGCAGTTCGCGGTCTGCTCACTCCTCGAAGTTCTTAGCGGAAATGAGTTGACTTGCAACAACGCTTTGCTTGCGATAACGGTTGAGCTGCAACAAAGTATTTATTGGACCTCGAACCCTATACTCGATGTTCGCTTCGTTCATTGAGTTACCCTTTGCATGAGGCCGGGACATATCGTCCCGCCCGCAGTTTCGCAGGCCGAAGGCCGAGAATGTTTGAGGACGGGATGATATGTCCCGGCCTCCCGGGAGAGTTACCTATGAACTACGCGAACATTAAGTATTTCGATATTGCTGATGGAGAAGGCGTTCGTACTTCTCTGTTTGTGAGCGGGTGCCGTCGCGGGTGCAAGAATTGCTTTAACTCCGTCGCGTGGGACTTTGCCGCGGGTGAACCGTTCGACCGTGCCGTCGAGGACAAGATTATCGAGAGTCTTGACCATCCCTTTATTGATGGCCTGACGATTCTGGGTGGCGAGCCTATGGAGCCCGAGAATCAGGCGGGCCTCGTTGACTTTATCGAACGCGTGCGTGCGGTCTATCCTGTGGGGTCGGGGAAGACCATTTGGTGCTTTACCGGCGACGTGCTCGAGGAGCTTATGCCGGGCGGCCGTCATCATACCGAGGTGACGGACCGTATCCTTGCCTGCCTCGACATGTTGGTGGACGGCCCGTTCGTTCAAGATCTGTACGATATCTCGTTGCGTTTTAGGGGATCGAGTAATCAGCGTGTGATCGACATGAACGCCACGCGCGCTCGTGCTGCGCGTGAGGGCGTTGCGCTTTGCGATGCTGTGGAGCTTTGGCGAGACGATCCGGTCTATTCGACCCATACTATGTAGCTTGTGGCCGATGCCGGAGGGCGTGGTACCATAGCGCGAACGCAAAATCGGAAAAGTGAGGCCCAGATGGTCGATCAGGAAAAAGTCGAGGCCGCCATAAGGCTGTTGCTTGAGGGCATAGGCGAGGACCCAACTCGTGAGGGCCTGCTGGAGACCCCGGCGCGCGTCGCCCGTATGTATGGCGAGATCGCCGGCGGTATGGACCAGAGTGCCGAGGAACACCTGTCCAAAACCTTTGCCGTCGCTTCGAACGATTTGGTTATCGAGCGCGACATCACGTTCTACTCGCTGTGTGAACATCATCTGTTGCCGTTTTATGGCAAGGCCGCCATTGGTTATATCCCTAACGGTCGGGTGGCTGGGCTTTCCAAGCTCGCCCGCACGGTTGAGGTTTATGCCCGTCGTCTGCAGCTGCAGGAGCAGCTGTGTGCGCAGGTTGCCGACGCTCTCATGGATTATCTGGCTCCCCAGGGAGCGATTGTGCTCATGGAGGCTGAGCATATGTGCATGACCATGCGCGGCGTGCAGAAACCCGGCACCAAGACCGTGACGCTCGCTCGCCGCGGCGTCTTTGAGACCGATCCCGCGCTCGAGGAGCGGTTCTTTAGGATGCTGGGCCGTTAGCATGAGGGTCGTCAACGACTTTACATCGAAGACCGATGAGGGGACGTCGCGTCGCGGCTTTATGGCTTCGGGCCTGACTCCCTTTGGTGCCATGCCTCGCATTGATTACATTTGTGCCAACGGGCTGTTCCGTCGGCACCTGGGCAACATTGCACAGTTGGAATCGGGGCGCATCTTCTGCCGCCACGGTATTGACCATCTTCTCGATGTCGCTCGCATTATGTGGATCAAGAATCTCGAGGAACAGCTCGAATTTGACCGCGAGGTCATCTACGCCACGGCACTTCTTCACGATATCGGCAAAGATGAACAGTATGAATCGGGTATATCCCATGATGTTGCAAGCGAACGCGTCGCTGATGTAATACTCGGCGGCATGCCCGATGGCGTGGCGTTTGAGCCGGCCGATGCCGCAGCCATTAAGACGGCCATTCTGGGCCATCGAAAACTGCGCGTGAACAGCCAACCGCTTGAGCGCCTGCTCTATGCAGCCGACAAAGCGTCGCGCGCCTGCTTTGCATGCCCCGCGCGCAATGCTTGCAACTGGAGCGATGATAAAAAGAACCTGTCGATTCGCGTGTAGTTAGTTTGCGCGGTCGGGGTTCTAAACGAAGGAGACGATCGCGATGAGTAACAAGAAACTGCCCGAGAATGCAACCAGGACTGAAGGCGCCGAGCTCGCTCGCCGTGGAAGGGGCGAAATATCCACCGCAACGGCGGTGCCCCACGTGAGCCATGACGATCTTCGCCATGCCGATCGCATTACTATCGACGGTCTCGAGGTCTTTGCCAACCACGGCGTGTATCCCGAAGAGAACGCGCTGGGCCAGAAGTTCATCGTGTCCCTGGTGCTCTATGCCGACCTGCGTGCAGCGGGGGAGCACGATAACCTGGACGCCTCGATTGACTACGGCTCGGTGTGCCACGATGTCGATGGCTATCTGCGCGAGCACACGTTTAAGCTCATCGAGGCTGCAGCCGAGGGTGTGGCCCAGATGCTGCTACGTCGTTACCCCTTGCTGCTTGGCGTGCGTGTTAAGCTCGATAAGCCTTGGGCGCCCGTCGGTCTTCCCCTGGCAAGCTGTGGCGTCGAGATCGAGCGCGTGCGCTAGCCGACGCTA
This sequence comes from uncultured Collinsella sp., assembly GCA_902492935.1. GTDB lineage: Bacteria > Actinomycetota > Coriobacteriia > Coriobacteriales > Coriobacteriaceae > Collinsella. The sequence goes on from CABUNJ010000011.1 coordinate 53,781, forward strand.
GGGCTTGTTGAGGGGTGGCTGCTTGAGCCGCTGCGACAGAGCCCTATTGTTGGGGCAGTACGTGTCGAGCAGGGCGTGAAACCGCTGATTGTGGCTTGGCTCGAGCAGGTGGACGAGCTCGTGGGCGACAACCATGTCGAGGCATTCGACGGGGTAGGCGGCGAGCTCGCGCGCGATGCGAATGGCGCCGGTTTTGGGTGTGCAGGAGCCCCAGCGCGTCTTCATGCTGCGCACGGAGACGCGGGAAACGGCGGCACCCATTGCGATTTCGTATGCGTGTACTATATCGCGCAGCGCCGTGGTGACCTCGGATGCATAGAGTTGGTCGATGCGGGCTTGGAGCTCATCGGACGTTAGGCCGTCGAGGATTGTGTGCCGTTTGGCCTGTGGGCCTTCGTTCGATTCATCGGTGCCCATAAAACTTGCAAAGGTAGCCTGTTTGGGTCGCGGCGTGGGTGATGCAAAGTTGTGATCGAGTGCATCCTGTACCGTGATGGGCTTGCCCCAAAGCGCAATGATGGACGAGGGGCTGAGCGGCTCTCGTGCCGTCGCCTGACGTTGCTCGCGCTGGGCAAGTCGGCTGATAATCCAGGCGCTGTTACGCTTCACAAACGCTTCGATACGCTCGCGGCTGGCGCCGAGCGGTGCGCTGGCGTGGACCTCACCGCTCGATGTGACGCGTAGGTTGAAGTTCTTGACGCGCTTTTTGGTAACGACGACGGGGATGGGCGTCCCATCCGGTCGGGATACGGAAATCGTAAACTGCTGCGTCAAAAGCGGTCCTTCAGATTGGGGACGGGCCGGCATGTCGACCGTTCGGCATGCCGGCCCGCTCAAGGGATGTGAAATTAATAACGCTCGAAGAAGGCAAGCGCGTTGTCGCTGCAGAGCTTTTGCATCACGGTCTTGCCAAAATGCTTGGAAAGCATGTTCTGGAACTCGGGCATCTTGCTGGCATCGGAGAGGAAAGCGGGCACCGTGGCGCCGTCCCAGTCGCCGCCGAGCGCGATGACGTCCTCGCCGCCCAGGTCGAGCCAGTGCTCGATATGTGCCGCCAGCTGGTCGAAGGTGACGTCTGCGGCGGTCTTGTCGGTTGCGTCGTTGGAAAGGAACTCGCTGCAGTAGTTGAGGCCGACGATGCCACCCATGTCGCGAATGGTGCGGAACTGGTCGTCGGTAAGGTTGCGCTTGACGCCGCAAACCGCACGGGAGTTGGAGTGGCTGGCGACGAAGGGGCGCGTGGCGTGGGTGACAACCTCGTCAAAGCACTCATCGTTGAGGTGGGAGACGTCGAGTACCATGCCGGCGTGCTCCATCTGCGTAAGTGCCTCGATGCCGGCGGCGGTGAGGCCGGCGTGGGTATCGTGTCCGCTCGCGAGCGGTCCCTGCGCGTTCCAGCTGAGTGATGACATGAGTACGCCCAAATTCTTAAGCACTTCGATCAGCGCGGGGTCCTCGGCAAAGAACGTGGCGTTTTCGATGGTGTGGATGCAAGCGACCTTGCCGTCCTTGAGCGCGGGGCGAATGTCTGCGGCGCTGCGCACGTTGACCATACTGTCGTGGTTGAGCATTGCCTGGCCGCTCATATGCGCCATGATCTGCGCCTGGAAGCGCGCGGCGTGGGCGGTGGGAATCTCGTCGGGGACAAACGTGGCGAAGCACTGTGCCCACGGCGTGTTGCCGATCTTTGCGAGCGAGATGGCGCAGGCGTTGCCCTCGATGAGGTCGAAATCTTGCGGATGCGTTTCGTCGCCGGGGAAATAACCGTCGGTACCGGCGGTAAAGCGCAGGTCGAGATCGAGCGTGGCCCAGCCGATGCGGTCGGCGGTGTCGCAGTGTAGGTCAAATACGGGATATGCCATGGTTCCTCCGGTTGCAGCGTTTCTTTGCAAACTGTCTTTGAATTGTATGACTAGGGTATAGTTAGCGCCATATGTTCATGGCGGCCCACGTTGTGCGCCGCCCTTATCACGGAGGTTTCCATGTCCAACCAGGGCAAGAAGGTCAAGACTCATTATCGCGGCACGCTCGACGACGGCACGCAGTTCGATAGCTCCTACGATCGCGGCGAGCCGCTGGAGTTCACCTGCGGTGCCGGTCAGATGATTAAGGGCTTTGACGCCGCTGTGGTCGACATGCAGGTGGGCGAGAAGAAGACCGTGCACATTTCTGCTGCCGATGCCTACGGCGAGCACAATCCCGAGATGGTTCTGACCTTCCCGGCCGAGCAGGTTCCCAACATCGAGCAGATCGAGAAGGGCATGAAGCTCTTCCTGTCCACGCCGAGCGGTATGCCCGTCCCCGCCGTCGTCATTGACGTGACGCCCGAGGCCGTGACGCTCGACGCCAACCACGAGCTGGCCGGTAAGGACCTCAACTTTGATATCGAGCTCGTCGAGGTCGAGGGTTAGAGTATGCCTGAACGCTTGGTTTCGACGACATGCTTGGGAAATCTCAACGATCCGTCCTATGAACTCCTGCTTCGCCGGAAGTTAGGCGGCGTCTTTGAAGTTGACGAGCTACTGCTCGATTGGGACCAGGCTGATGTATGCGCGTTTGTGGGCGTGACGGAGCTGGGGCGCACGGTCGATGTTCGGCTGGATACCGCTGACGGCGGTCGTCTTGCCGACGGCGACGTGCTCGCCATCGACCGTTCGGGCATGGTGCCCGTGGCGGTTGTCGTGCGCCTGCGCAGCGCCGAGGTTTATTTGGTCGAAGTTGACCGCATGGACCCGATTGCGCTCGCGCATGCGTGCTGGGAGATCGGCAATATGCACGCGCCGCTTTTCCGAGGCGATTCGGACGAGCATACCGTGCGCATGTATACGCCGGTGCAGCCTGTTTTGGGCCGCATGCTCCAGGGCGTCGAGGGCGTTCGGCTCTCGACGGTTACCCGTGAACTCGATGCGGACCGGCGCTTTGCGTCGAGTGCGGCGGATGCCGTTGTGAGTATGGCTCCAGACTTTACGATTGTAAAGAAGGCACGCGGTTAACGTGCGTATAAGTAAGACGGACTTTGAGAGGCAACTATTCAAAGTCCGTCTTTTTGTTGATGAGATGCTGCGGGGGAAAGCATATGGGTCTTGAGGGAATCAAGCTGATTGCATGCGATTTGGACGGCACGTTGCTGCATCCGGGGGAGCGCGAGCCGCGTTCCGAGGCCTTTGAGCTCATCGACGAGCTGCATCGTCGCGGTATCGTGTTTATGCCGGCGAGCGGCCGTCAATATGCGAGCTTGCGCTATCTGTTTGCCCCGGTGGCCGATGAGCTCGCCTATGTATGCGAAAACGGAGCCCTGGTGATGAGCGAGGGACGTGCCGTTGTCAAGCGTTCCATGGAGCGTAGCCTTGCTATGGATATCGCGAATGCCGTGGTTGCGTATCCCCATGCCGACGCGACCCTTTCGTGTGAGGGACACCTCTACACCATGAGCGGCAACGATGCGTTCGTCGACCATTTGCGCTATGAGGTCCACTGCGATGTGGCGGTGGTCGACCGCCCCGAGGACATCGACGAGGACGTCATTAAGATTGCCTTCCAGACGCCCGAGGTGGATCAGCCGGCGGCCCTGGAGTATTTCGAGCGCCTCTTTAGCGACCGTGTCGACGTGATGACCTCGGGAACCGAGTGGACGGACTTTATCGGCTTTGATTCGGGCAAGGGGTCCGCGCTTGCCGATTATGGTCGCGCGCTGGGGATCTCGCCTAACGAAATGGTGGCGTTTGGCGATAACGAAAACGACCGCGACATGCTCAACGTCGTAGGCCATCCTTATCTCATGGAGAGCTGCAATCCCTCTATGCGTGGCATCAACGACCGCGTCCGCTACGTGCGCACGGTCGAAGAAGAACTGCATCGCCTGCTCGCCGAGTAAATATTTGGGACATGCCTAGAAATGTGCTGTTTGCTGTAGCAGATGGGCAAGTAGATTTGCGGGCATGCCCCTAAGGCTACCGGCAGTCGGGGCAGAGTCCTTCAAAGATGGTGTAGTGCGAGGTGACGTCCCATCCAATTAGCTCGGATACCTCGGTATCGAGCTCGGTATCGAAGGGGAGCGCTACATCGACGACGCGGCTGCACGAGGTACAGATGACATGCGCATGCGGTTCGGTGGTGCGATCGAAACGGCTCCCGCCCGGTGTCTTGATGGAGAGGATCTCGCCGGCATCGGCCAAGAGGTTGAGGTTGCGGTAGACCGTGCCGCGACTGATCTTGTCATCCTGTTCGCGCACGGCGTTGTAGATTTCATCGGCGGTGGGATGGTTATAGCTTTGGCGCACGGCGTCAAGAACCAGCTTTCGCTGCCTGGTATTCCTTCTTTGCACCGCCATGCGCCTCGCCTCTTTTCTATCAACGGTCGTAGGTAAATGATACCGTATTTAGCACACAATACTAATAATGAGGACTAAAACCATCCTCGTTGGCAAGCGGGGTGCGAGTCTGGGCGTCTACAAGGCGAAAACGTGTCCCCATGCGCTCGTAGGAGGCATGAAGCGCCTCGAGCTGAGACACGATGTTTGCCGGCGTGCCCTGTAGCTCCATCTCAACCGAGCCGTCTTCCATATTGCGCACCCAGCCGGTGAGGGAGCGCGCCTGTGCGAGGTTGGTGCTGGTGAAGCGGAAACCGACGCCCTGGACCTGCCCCTCCCACCGCAGGAAATAGCGCTGCGGGGCGTCTTGAGTGGCCTCGTCGCTTGCGAGCACAGTAAGCCTGCGGCGCAGCTCGAGTTCGACGCCAGAAGGCTTTTGGGGTTCTCGGCTGCCGCCGGCGACGCCCGAGAAAAGCTTGTCGAAAAAACCCATCGCTATGCCTGTTTGTTAGAGTCGGCGGGGAAGGCGATACCCGCCTGCTGGCGCACGGCATCCATGATACGCAGCGACACGAGCGTGACATCGCGGTAGTGTCCGAGTTCGTGGCGTCCTGCCGGCGTTTCCCAAATCTCATCTTTAACGTGATGAACGCCGTCGATGGCGGTGATAAAGTCCGCGAGCTCGTATTCCATGGTGTTGCTTGACTTGGGAAGGTCGAGCGCGCGTCCGTTGTCGCCTTGCTCGCGCGGCGCCTCGGTCGCCGATCCGCGCACGACGTCACCGCGATAGTCGATGCGTACGTTGCGGGGCGTCGACAGGTGGTCAATCTGGATGGTGCCGCGCTCGCCTTCGATTTGCGAGGGCAGCAGATCGTTGGTGATCTTTGAATGCGCAAGTTCGACAGAGATACGGCCACCGCCATAACTGGCGAGAATGGAGCCGCAGCCGTCGATGGGACCATGGGTGAGCTCTTGCGTTGAGGGGTCGAGCAGCGTGGTCATGCTGGTGAGGCCGGAGGGCATGCCGAAAATCTCGACCATGGGCTCGACGGTGTAGACGCCAATGTCCATGAGGGAGCCCGAGGCCATATGGCAGTCGAAGATGTTGGTGGCGCGCCCCGCGAGAACTTCGTTGTAGCGCGAAGAATACTTTCCAAAGCGCAACGATGCACGACGGATGGGCACAATCTCGCCCAGTGCGTCCTCGACGGCGTGGAAAGCGGGGTCATGGAGCGGGCGCATGGCCTCGAGGGCTACGACGTCCGCCGCCTCGGCTGCACGAAAGACCTCGAGCGCCTGCGCCTCGGTGGCACAAAAGGGCTTTTCGACGATAACGTGCTTGCCGCCGGCGATACAGGCGAGCGCCTGCTCGTAGTGGAGCGCATTGGGGCTGCCGATGTAGACGGCGTCGACGTCGGCAGCGGACGCAAGCTCGTCAAGTGCGGTGAAGTTACGCTCGCCGCCGTGCTTAGTGGTGAAGGCGGCGCCGCGATCTGCATCGCGCGAGAGCGTGCCCACAAATGTGGCTTGGTCGTTGGCGTTGACGACCTGGATAAAGTCGTCGGTAATCATGGATGTGCCGATGGTCGCTATACGCAGCATGTATCCCCCTCGTGCCGTTCGGTTTACAGGATGAGTGTAGCGCGAGGGGATAGGAAATAGCGTGCAAAAACGCCGTTACAGGTCGCTCTCGTTAAAGCCGGCGTCGATATCGAGGTTGCTGCCGTCGGCCGCCGTGGTGGCAAGCTCGTCGCAGCGCTCATTGAGCTCATGGCCGGCGTGGCCCTTAACCCAGATGAACTCCACTTCGTGCTTGCTCTTTGCGGTGAGCAGACGCTCCCACAGATCGCGGTTCTTGACAGGCTGCTTGTTGGCGGTCTTCCAGCCGCGTTTTTTCCATCCGTCAATCCAGTGCTTGTTGAAGGCGTTGACGACGTACTGCGAATCGGAATGGACTTCGACGTCGCAGGGGCGGTTGAGCGCCTCGAGTGCCACGATGACCGCCATGAGCTCCATACGGTTGTTGGTGGTCTTGGCGTAGCCGCGTGAAAGCTCGGAGGTGAAGGTCTTGCCGGCGGGATTGGTGTATTTGAGCACGGCGCCGTAGCCGCCGCGTCCCGGATTTGATCGGGCCGAGCCGTCGGTATAGATGATGACCTTCACATGGTTCCTTTCGTTGGGTACGTTTCGTGCGAGTGACCATTGTAGCGCCATGCCCGCCGGGGGTTGGCAATCTACGATTTCTACCCCGTCTTCCGACAGTTAGTTGGCATGGATGATGCGGTTGAGCTCGTCGAGGTATTGCTGCAAGAGGGGAGAGGGCTTGCGTTCGTCGTGCATGATATAGCCTACGCGCATCGTTGGGGCGTCTGCTAACGGGATCGATGCCATACCCCATTGCATTTCATTGGAGAGGACGCCGGTCGACAGGGTGTAACCGTTCGACGTGATAAGTAAGTTAGTAAGTGTTCCGCGGTCCGAGATACGTATGTTGCGGTCGCAAGGGATATAGCTAAAAGGTTCCTCGGCGTAATAGAAGGAGTTTGAGGTTCCCTGCTCAAAGCTGTAGCGCGTATAGGGCTTGAGGTCGGCAAGGGACAGCTGAGGGCGGCGTGCGAGCGGGTGGCGCTCGCTAACGAAGACGTGGACCGTCGCGTCGAATAGGGGATGGAAGCTTGCACGGGCATCGGCGAAGGCCTTCTGCAGAACGCGGGCGTTAAAGTCATCCAGATAGAGGATGCCAATGTCGCTGCGAAACGCACGGACGTCATCGATGATCTGCGATGTGGTGGTCTCGCGCATGATGAACTCGAACTTGCTGTCGCGGCAGCGCTCGACCACGTTGACAAAGGCCTCGACCGAAAAGGCGTAGTGCTGGGCGGAAATGGCGAGGCGGGCTTGCGGGATGCCGCCGTCCTCGTAGCGCGCCTCGAGCATGTCGGCCTGCTCTACGACCTGGCGCGCATAGCCCAAAAGCTCGGTGCCGTCGTTGGTGAGCGTGACGCCGCGGCTGGAGCGCGTAAAGATCTCCAGGTGGAGCTCCTGTTCCAGGCTTTTGACGGCGTTTGAGATGTTGGACTGAGCGGTATAGAGGCGCTGAGCTGCGGCGTTGATTGAGCCGGACTCCGCTACGGCGATCAGGAAACGAAGCTGCTGGAGGGTCATCGGCGCCATCCTTTCGAGTGTTATCTATAAAACCGATAACAGGTTAGCGCTTTTAAGTGATTGACCGAGGGAAACAATGCTCGTACTATTCAAAACACACAAAGGCGGTAGGTAATTAAGCCGACCACGGAACCGGGATGCGAAAGGAGGCCCGCATATGAATTGCTTACCAAGACGAATGCCGGGCTCCTGTTTGCGCCCGTCGGCGTGATCAGGAGACAGCGACTTACTTCTCTCTAATTTATTAACTTTTGTTCAATCAAGGAGATCATCATGAGCCAGTTCATCAACAACCCCGAGCACACCTTCGGTTTCGATACCCTGCAGCTTCACGTTGGCCAGGAGAGCGCCGATCCCGCATCCGACTCCCGCGCCGTGCCTATCTACCAGACCACGAGCTATGTGTTCCGCAACTCCCAGCACGCCGCCGACCGCTTTGGTCTTGCCGACGCCGGTAACATCTACGGCCGTCTGACCAACTCCACCCAGGGCGTCTTCGAGGACCGTATCGCCGCACTCGAGGGCGGCGTGGCAGGTCTTGCCGTCGCCTCCGGCGCTGCTGCCATCACCTATACCCTGCAGGCCCTTGCCCAGGCCGGTGACCACGTGGTGGCCCAGAAGACCATCTACGGCGGTTCCTACAACCTGTTGGAGCACACGCTCTCCCAGTTCGGTGTCGAGACCACCTTCGTCGATGCCCACAACCTGGACGAGGTCGAGGGCGCCATCAAGGACAACACCACGGTCATCTACCTCGAGACGCTCGGCAACCCCAACTCCGATATTCCCAACATCGACGCTATCTCCGAGGTCGCCAAGAAGCATGGCCTGCCAGTCGTTGTCGATAACACCTTCGGCACCCCGTATCTGTTCCGCCCGCTGGAGCACGGCGCCAACATCGTCGTTCACTCCGCAACTAAGTTCATTGGCGGCCACGGCACCTCGCTGGGTGGCGTGATTGTCGATGGCGGCAACTTCGACTGGAAGGCGAGCGGCAAGTATGCGCAGATCGCCGAGCCCAACCCCTCCTACCATGGCGTCTCGTTTGCCGAGGCCGCCGGCCCTGCCGCCTTCGCGACCTATGTCCGCGCCATCCTGCTGCGCGACGAGGGCGCTTGCATTAGCCCGTTTAACGCCTGGGTTCTGCTTCAGGGCACCGAGACCCTGTCGCTGCGCGTCGACCGCCATGTCGAGAACACCAAGAAGGTCGTTGAGTTCCTGGCTGGTGACAGCCACGTCGCCAAGGTGAACCACCCGAGCCTGCCCGAGCACCCTGATCATGAGCTCTACAAGCAGTATTTCCCCAACGGCGGTGCCTCGATCTTTACCTTTGAGATCAAGGGCGGCCAGGAGGCAGCTTGGAAGTTCATCGATCATCTGCAGGTGTTCTCGCTGCTCGCCAACGTGGCCGACGTCAAGTCGCTTGTCGTGCACCCGGCTACGACTACGCACTCCCAGCTCTCTGCCGAGGAGCTCGCCGAGCAGAACATTACGCCCTCCACGATCCGTCTTTCCATCGGTACCGAGAACGCCGAGGACATCATTTGGGATCTGAAGCAGGCCTTCGCCGCGCTGGACGAGTAAGGCGACTTGTGCAAGGACCCCTTGCGACTCGATAGGTATAACTGCATAAAATGCCTGCTCAAGGCACCTGTGCGAACAATGTTTGCGCAGGTGCCTTTTTTGCATAGGCAGGGCGCTATTACAGGTTTTTTGGCATGCTTTATGCAATCGAGATGTGGAAAACTCCTGTTGAGAGGATGTGAGTTTTACGCAAATGACGTGCACCTTTTGAGAAAAACCGTAGGTCGCGATTTGCTCGGGTACTATGCAGCGCGATTGAATCGCACGCAGCTCAAACGCAGCAAAAACGCACTACGGAGGTTTCCAGCTACATGAGGATCGATTCACGAAAACCGAAAGCCGCCGCCCTTTCCGCCGCTCTGACCGTGGCACTTTTGGCGGGCGCCGGCGCAACCGATGCCCACGCGGCAACACTGTCCGACACGGTCGGATCCACGCCGTCCGAGGCGACGCTGATGCAGCCCGTCGACTATCGCGGCGACGGCTTTGGCTCCATGCAAGAGTGGAACGCCTCTATGGGGGCCAAGCGCGATTCTCTAGAGGTTCGCGCCCAGATCATCATGAACATGTACGGTGACTATGCCACCGATGACGAGCGCGCTGTACTGCAGGGTTGCATCGACGGTGCGGGCAGGCTTTTGACGATGGAGGAGGTCGACGCGAAGTCGTCCGAGCTCGACGAGCTTCGCTCCACGCTCGAGGATGCTAAGCGCGAGGCGCTCGAGGCTGCGGCCGCCGAGGCAGAAGCCGCCGAGGCCGCCCAGGCGTCATATGGCAACGCAGGCTACGTCCCATCCTATACGGCAGCTGCGTACTACGCGAACGGCTCGGGCCTGACGCGCTCGAGCGGCGTCAATAACTATAACGGCCGCCGCGAGACTTATTACAGCAGCAACGTGTTGTATCACCACCGCACGGGCGAGTGGACTCAGGATTCCGAGGGCTTTTGGCGCGATTCCGATGGTTACTACGTCGTGGCCGCGGGCGATAAGGCTCAGGGCTCCACGTTTACCGGTTCCAAGGGCGAGTGCAAGGTCTATGACTCCGGCTGCGCAGCCGGAACTACCGACTACTATACCGGTTGGTAATCTGCCATAAGCCAATAGGACATGACGGGCGGGCGTCTTTACCGAGCCAATGGGCAACGTAAGGGCGTCCGTTTTTTGTGCGTGCATGAGTTAACAGAGCGCTTACCGTGGCAGTACGCCGCGCATATGGGCGCGGGGCACACTGGTTCATGAGAATTAAGGTCTTTCTCGTGGAGGAAGTGGTCTTGTGAACGCTCGGGATATTGCCGTTGCCGCCGTCGCGTTGGTGCTTGGCTGCCTTGGTCCTACGGCCGCGCTCGTTGCGGGCATGCAGGGGTCATGCGGGGCTGCTCCAATCGTGGTTGGCGCGCTGATCGCGGCCGCGCTGCTGGGAAGCGCGGGCGTGGTTCTTTGCCGCGATGACGAGGACGTGGTGCCGGAGTCGCAACGCTAACTGTTGTGAGGTTGCCGCCGGTCATAGACGAAGATGAAAGCCGCTGCAGGGGAAAGGTTCCCTTGCAGCGGCTTTGCTGTTAAGGCTGTTGAATGCGGCGCGTTGGTGCTACCAGCTTTTCTCGATATCGCGGATGCGCCGATAGAGCCACTCGTTTTGCGGTGCCTGGATATCGTGTTTGGCTGCGAGACGGCAGATGGTGCCCGCGAACTCATCAACCTCGGTTTTGCGCCTTGCGACGCGGTCTTGAGCCATCGAGGGCATGCCGGCGGGGTCGATTCCCTCGATGAGATGCACCATCTGCGTCAGGTCTGCTTCCGTCAGCTCAATGCCCTCGGCATTGGCGACCGCAAGCGTCTCTCGCATGGCGGAAACAAAGCAGCGACGCTGCTCGGAGCCCGGCTCCGTGGCGCTTCCGTAGGTCCCGCCGTAGGCCATACAGGTCTGGTTGATGCCGTCGTTGAGCATGAGTTTGGCCCACATACGGTGCGCAATGTCGCTCTCGACGGTATGGGCGATGCCGCAGCGCGTGTAGAGCTCGTCGATGGCGGTAACGGCTGCGGGCTCGGTGCCCGCTGCCGCGCCAAAGCGGATTTCTCCAGTGTTGGTAAAGGTGAGCGCGCCGTCGAGGAACACGGCGTCCATGCCCTGGCAGATACCCAGGACGGTGTGCTCCCAGCCAAAGCGCTCGGCAATCTTTTGCTCGCTCGTAATGCCGTTGCACAGCGAGGCGATGAGCGTGTTGGGACCCACGACGTGCTCCATAGTCTTGAGTGCTTGGTCGAGACCGGTGGTCTTGACCGTCAGGATGACCAGATCGGCGGGCGTTGCCTCGCTGGCGCGGACGGACGTGAGCTCGCAAGGTTCGCCGTTGACGGTGAGCGCGTCGTTCGCATGACGCTCAAAACGGGCGTCATCCATGACGTATTCGACGGCGTCGTTGCCGAGCGCCCGGGCGATCATGCTGCCGTAGAGCAGGCCGACGCCGCCCTTGCCGATAAAGGCGACCTTGTTGATCTGCATGTGAATCATCTCCCCATAAAAAGGGCGCCCGCGTAAGGGGCGCCTGATGGATTGTATGCTGCCAGGGTGATTGGTGGGCGCGCGGGGCGGCTGTTATAAAAAAGAAACGTTTGCCTGGACGCTACGCCGCAGGGCAGATGGCAAAAACGCGTGCGGGGTATCCGACGCCATCGCGGACCTTAGGGAAGGTGCAGAAGATGACAGCGCCTGTGGCGGGAAGCTCGTCCAGATGGTCCATGACCTCGATCTGGTAACGGTCGACCGAAAGGATGTATTGCTCGCCGGGGTAGGGGTAGGCATTCTCGCGTGTGGTCACGGACGCGGGGTCGGTGTCCGCCGGTTCGTGGCCGATGGCGCCGATGTTGCGCTCTTCTACAAGCCATTTGATGGCGTCGAGGTCCCAGCCGGGGTAGTGGGGCTGGCCGTCCTTGTCCTTGTTTTCGAGGTCGGCGAGCTTGGACCAGTCGGAGCGGAAGGCGACGAAAGCGTCCTCGGGAATACGACCGTGCTCGCCCTCCCAAGCTTTGAGGTCGTTGACGGTCAGGATAAAGTCGGGGTTTGCGGCGCATTCCTCGTGCTTGTCGATTACGCAGAGCGGATGCATAAACTCGATGGGTTCGATTTCGCCAAGGGAACGGCCGTCGACATGGAAGTGACGCGGTGCGTCAACGTGGGTGCCGTACTGCGAGGCGACCGAATACTGGAAGCAACGCATGGGCGCGAGCATATCTTCGGGTGTGCCGGGCAGGTAGTCGAAGAGTTTGGTGGACTCAAATGGCTTAAAGCCAAACCAGTGCGGGGTGTCGCACGAGAGCGTGTGGGTGAGGTCGACCCAGCGATAATCGGTGCTTCTGAGCTGGGATGCGAGGTTCCAAAGGTCGAGCACGGGCATGGGCGACTCCTTTCATCGGGCTTTTTGCTGATGTTAAAGCGGTGCCGTGACAGCTCGATTTCTGCTGCGTTACGATACGTTCTCGATTGCGATTCCACGATGTTTCGGCCGCGTGACCATTGTGTTTCGCCTTGCCGAACGCTGATGGCGAAGGGAGGGTCCGTGCAATACCGCGTTGACCCCAAAAGTGGCAACCGAATATCTGCTCTGGGCCTGGGCTGTATGAGGTTTCCCGGTGCGCCGGGCCATCCGGATGCGAAGACGGCCGATGCTATCATCTCCCGTGCGGTGGAGCAGGGGATTAATTATCTGGATACCGCGTATCTCTATCCCGGTAACGAGGCGTGCGTGGGCGCCTCGCTTGAGCGCCTGGGGCTGCGCGACCGGGTGTTACTGGCGACTAAGTTGCCGCACGCTTCGTGTACTTGCGCAGAGGATTTCGACCGTTTCTTTGACGAACAGCTGCGTCGGCTGCGGACCGACCATATCGACTATTACCTTATGCACAACATCACCTCGCCCGCCCAGTGGGAACGTGTGGTGGCGCTGGGCATCGAGGACTGGATCGCGCGTCAAAAGGCGGCGGGGCGCATTCGCCAGATTGGTTTTTCGTATCACGGCAGCGCGGCGGATTTCCTGACGATGCTTGACGCATATGACTGGGATTTTTGCCAGATCCAGTACAACTATGCCGGCGAGCGTTACCAAGCGGGAACGGCAGGACTCATGGCGGCTGCGGAGCGCGGGCTCGCGGTGTTTGTGATGGAGCCACTGCTGGGCGGTTGTCTGGCGGGCAAACTGCCGCCGCGGGCCCGCGCTGTGCTCGATAGCGCCCGTGACCCGCATTTGCGCACCCCTGCTGCCTGGGGGCTTTCGTGGGTGTGGAATCATCCTCAGGTGACGATGCTGCTTTCGGGTATGACCGATGCCGCGCAGGTGGATGAGAACGCGGCGTTGGCCGATCGGGCCCTGCCGGATTCGATGACGACAGAGCAGCTCGATACCATCGCGCGTGTGCTGGGAGAGTTTGAGAAATCGAATCGCGTGCCCTGTACGGGGTGCGGCTACTGCATGCCGTGCCCCAAGGGCATCAATATTCCCGGCTGCTTTGGTGCCTACAACGCGAGCTACGCGCATAGTTGGTTTACGGGGCTGTCTCAATACTTTACGGCGAGCGCGGTGCGGACGAACGAGCCCAAGCTGGTGAGCAATTGCGTCAAGTGCGGCAAATGCGCGCGGCACTGTCCGCAGCACATCGATATCCCCGGGCGCTTGGACGACGTACGCCGCCGTTTTCAGCCTGGCCCCGTGACGGCGGTGCTTAAGGCCTTCGGCAAAACGCGCTCCTCATGACCCTTTGATAAGTTGCGGTGGAATAGTTCCTGTTTGCGGCAGAATAGGGGCCAAACAGGAACTATTTCACCGCAACTGATGAGGGGGAGCTGGAGATGCTGACGATTGGGTGCCATCTTTCGACGACGAAGGGCTATCGGGCAATGGGGGAGACGGCGCTGTCCATTGGCGCCAATACCTTTGCATTCTTTACGCGCAACCCGCGCGGCGGCAAGGCGAAAGACCTTGACATGGATGATGTGGCGGCCCTGCGTGACCTTATGGCACAAAATGATTTTGGCCCACTCGTGGCGCATGCCCCCTATACCTACAACCCCTGTTCTGCCAAAGAGCGGGCGCGTGAGTTTGCCTTGGAGGCAATGGCCGAGGACTTGCAGCGTCTGGAAGCGCTGCCCGGCAACTACTACAACTTCCACCCCGGCGCGCATGTGGGGCAGGGGACCGATGCCGGCATTCAGATGATCGTCGACACCTTGTGCCAGGTGATGTTTGAGGGGCAGCAGACGACGGTGCTGCTCGAGACCATGGCGGGAAAGGGTACCGAGGTGGGCCGTAGCTTTGAAGAGCTGGCGCGCATTATCGAGGGTGTTGCTGCCAGACGTCCAGAGCTATCGGACAAGCTGGGCGTTTGCTTGGACACCTGCCATGTGAATGACGCCGGCTACGGCATCATCCATGATCTGGACGGCGTACTCGACGAGTTTGACCGCGTGGTGGGTATCGATCGCTTGCATGCTGTACACATCAACGATTCGAAGAACCCCTGCGGCGCCCATAAGGACCGCCACGAATGCATCGGTAAGGGCTACCTGGGTAGTGAAGAGTTTGGCGGCGGTATGCAGGTTATGCAGAATATTGTATCGAATGGCCGCTTGCGCGCTTTGCCATTCATTTTGGAGACACCGAACGAACTTGCAGGTTATGCGGCTGAAATCAAACTGTTAAGGTCGTTGCAGCAGTAATGGCTGCCATAGACTGAAGTGCTCCATTCACGTTATGGGTTTGTTTCAATCAGTTTTCTAATTGCAGATTCTTCCAAGCGGGTGCATAATAACCCTCAGTTTTTGCAGACCTCTGAATCACGTGGGGTCATTGGAAGGAGACTGATTATGAAGCTGAAGAAGCTTGGCGCATTTGCCGCCACGGGTGCTATGGCGCTCGCTCTCGCTCTGACGGGCTGCGGTTCGTCCAACGCCACCTCTGGTTCTGATGCCGGTTCCAGCAGTTCTGACGACGCTAAGGTCGAGAAGGTCGACGGCTCCAAGGAGTACGCGCTCGTCAAGGACGGCACGCTGACCGTCGGCACCTCTGCTGAGTACGCTCCGTTTGAATACAAGGATGACAACGGTGATTATCAGGGCTTTGACCTTGAGCTCATCAAGGCTATCGGCGACAAGCTGGGCCTGGATGTCGAGTATGTCAACAATGACTTTGACACGCTGGTTCCGGGCGTCGCTTCGGGCGCTAAGTATGACGTCTCCATCGCGGCTATCACCGACACGCCCGAGCGTGAGAAGGAAGTCACTTTCTCCGATTCCTACTACATGGACGATCAGGCTATCGTGACCAAGGTCGATAACACCGACATCACGGCCGACAACTACAGCGAGAAGCTCAACAACGCCGACGCTACCATCATCGTCCAGTCTGGCTCGACCGCCGAGTCCTTTGCCCAGGAGAACTTCCCCAAGGCCAAGATCGTCCCCTACAAGGACGCTACCGAGTGCTTCAGCGCCCTGCAGTCCGATAAGGGCGACGCCGTAGTCACCAACCGCTCCGTTGCCAGCCAGCTAACCGCCGAGCAGTTCAACACCTGCCAGACCATTAAGCAGATCAGCACCGGCGAGGAGTACGCCATCGCCATCAACCAGGGCAACACCAAGCTCAAGGACGATATCAACCAGGCCATCAAGGACCTGACCGACGACGGTACCGTCGACGCCCTCATGGCTAAGTACAACATCAAGTAAAATAGCTACTTGATTGCGCGCGGGCCCTTTCCGTTTTGGCGGAGAGGGCCTTTGCGCTTCTCTTGACGGAGAGCATTTCCGTCTCGTTTTGCCGGCAACTTCTACGATAGGAGCCACCTTGTCTCGACTGAACAAAGGGGCCGCAGAGCAGCGTTTTCCACTGCCCACCTTGCTCCAAAAGCTAGTCTGCGTCATGGCTGTGGCGCTCGCGCTGGTGTGCGCGGGGGCATATGCGCCCACGACCGCCCAGGCGCTTGAGACCGCAAAGATTACCGCCCGACCCAACACCGGTTCGGGCAGCGCTGTGGTCGGCGGTACCGAGACGCGCATTACCTGGGAGGTCCAGGCCGATGCCGACGAGGAGCTGAGCGGTCTTTCGCTGACGTTTGTCGACGGCACGACGTTTGGTACCGATGACACGCGATTGACGATGCTCTCGGGCGAGGACCTCATGGATCGTACGCCCATGAAGCCCACGTGCAAGGCTGACGGCCAGACGCTCAAGATTGACTTTGGCGAGACGGCGCCTGCCGGCGGCTTTTTCCGTGTCGAGGTTTACGGCGTGACGTTTCCCGTCGAGGGCGGCGAAGAGGCCTTTAGCGGCACCTATACGCTTGCCGACGGTTCGACCAAGAAGATTTCCAAGATTCCTTCCGTCGAGATCAAGGGCGTGACGGCATTCGATAACTTCCTGGCCGATCTTAAGGAGCAGCCGTGGGTCGAGGCATGGAATTCCAACATGTTCCTTCGCCTGTTCCTGAACCCGGTCATTTTGGTCCAGAGCCTGCCGATCGTCTTCAAAGGCTTCCTCATGTCGCTCTCGATCGTGCTCGTGGCGTTTCCGCTGGCAATTCCCTTTGGCTTTGCCCTGTCGCTCATGCGCATCTCCAAGTCGCGCATCCTGCGTTGCCTTGCCGGCATCTACGTGAATATCATCCGCGGCACGCCGGCGTTCCTGCAGATTTATATCGCGTTCTTTGGCCTGCCGCTGGCCGGCGTCAAGGTTGACGACTATGTGCTGGGCGTTATCGTCATGGCCATGAACTCGTCTGCGTACCTGTGCGAGATCTTCCGCGCCGGTATTCAGTCGATCCCCAAGGGCCAGAACGAGGCCGCGCGCTCGCTAGGCATGAATGCCTTCCAGACGCTGCTCTACGTCATGATTCCGCAGACGTTCCGCAATGTCCTGCCCACGCTGACCAGCGAGTTCATCCTGCTCTACAAGGATACGTCGCTGCTCGCCGCCGTGGGCGTGGTTGAGATCGTCATGAACGCCCGCACCATCGTGGCCACGACGGGGTCCATCACGCCGTATGTGGTTGCCGCCCTGTTCTATCTGGTCATTACCCTGCCGCTTGCGCGCTTGGTGAGCGGTCTTGAGGCGAGGCTGCTGGGTACGGCCGAAACCAAAAAGAAGCGTCCCACCAAGAGCGCCGGACAGGTCGTCGCAACGCCCGCCGACCATATCGCTGGTCTGTAAGGAGGTTCTATTATGAGCGAAACCAATAACTCGAACGAGGTCGTCGTCAGCATCAAGAATCTCCAGAAGGCCTTTGGCGATAACGTGGTCCTGCGCGACATCGACCTTGATGTGCACAAGGGCGAGGTCGTCGTAGTCCTGGGCCCTTCGGGTTCGGGCAAGTCGACGATGCTTCGCTGCATTAACCGTCTCGAGGAGCCCACGAGTGGTTCGATTGTCGTCGAGGGCGTGGATGTGTGCGCCAGGGGCGTTGACCTCAATAAGGTGCGTACGCACTTGGGCATGGTGTTTCAGCAGTTCAACCTGTTCCCGCACCTGTCGGTCAAAAAGAACGTCATGCTTGCGCAGCAAAAGGTGCTCAAGCGCAGCAAGGAAGAGGCCGAGAAGATTGCCATCGAGGAGCTGACCAAGGTCGGCCTGGCCGAGCGCATCGATTTTATGCCGAGTCAGCTTTCGGGCGGTCAGCAGCAGCGCGTGGCCATCGCCCGCGCCCTGTCGATGAATCCGCACGTGATGCTCTTTGACGAGGCCACGTCGGCACTCGATCCTGAGCTTGTCCGCGATGTATTGGGCGTCATGCGCGATCTTGCGCATGACGGTATGACCATGATCGTGGTGACGCACGAGATGGGCTTTGCCCGCGACGTCGCCGACCGCGTCGTCTTTATGGACGGCGGCGTTATCGTGGAGGATGGCACGCCGAGCGAGGTCTTCGACCATCCTAAGAGCGAGCGCACCAAGGCGTTCCTGGGCAATATCTCCTAGCCGCTTTATATGACTGACATAGCAGAAAACGGGAGCTGGATGTGATCCGGCTCCCGTTTTTGTTGGGACGCGAATGTGTTTTGGCGCAGAGCGCGTTACGGGCGGAGCTCATTGCCGCTAGGCGAGCTCGGCTCCAAGGGCGCGGCAGGCCGCCTCGCCCTCATCGTCGGGGGCGTCGTAACAGATGACGGAGTCGACCACGTTGACGCCTGCCTCGTCGGCGTCGGCCTTCCAGTTGTCCATCCACTCGCCCTCGGCCCACGAGTAGGAACCAAAGAGGACGACCTTCTTATCGCCGAGGGTCTCCTTGACCTCGTCCCACATAGGCTGGAACTCGTCATACTCAAGCTCCTCGGAGCCCATGGCGGGGCAACCGAAGGCGAAGGCATCATAGTCGGCGGCCTTGTCGGCAGAGAAGTCGGCGCAGGGGATGACTTCGGCCTCGGCGCCCGCGGACGTGGTGCCTTCGGCGACAAAGTTTGCCATGGCCTCGGTGTTGCCCGTGCCGCTCCAATAGACGACGGCGATCTTGCTCATGTTGAGTCCTTTCGGTTGTGCGGCGTGCGGCCGCGGTTTGTACGTTCTATCGGGTCGCCTGGGCAAGTTGCGCCAAGTTGCAGCCCTGCTGATAGATAAAGGTGAGGCGTTGGGTGCATGCACGGTACGCATCAAACGTCGCAAGCGCCTGCTCGACATTCGTATAGACCTTCCAGGCTCCAAAGACCTTGTAGTTCTCGCCACGCTGGGCGATGAACTCGTATACGTCGTCGTAGGGGTACCCCAGGAAGTAGCCAATTTCGTGTGGAAACTCGCAGGTGCAGCCGTTGTCGCAGTGTGCTTGATGGTCCAATGCGCATCGGGTTTGGCCGCATGCGCATTCCGCGGCGTTATTGCTTGCGAGCGTGATGCGCGATGCCAGGTGCACAAGACATGCCGAGAGGTTGCCGGTGTCGTAGCCCTCCTTGGCGAGTGCCGTTTTGGCGCGCGGGTCAGCAAGGTAAGTGGCGAGTCTATTGGGCCGATATGCGTATACGAGCGCCCCGCAGGGGCGCCAGACCAAAACGCTCAGATGGATGCCGAGCGGGTTAAGCTCGCGGTTGCACTGGGCGATAACGTTGAGCAGGCGTGCTCGGCGATCCTCGATCGCCGCAGTTACGCTTGAGCCGTCTTGATCGGCATAGACTCCTGGATAGGTAAAGAGCGATGCCGGTTTGATGCCCGCGAGCGTGGGGGAGCAGTTGCGCACGACTGCCGCCTGAAACGTTGGGATGTCTATGGTTCGAGTCACGACGCTCCTTACGGATCTAAACTGTTAGCCTAGGAAAACTTATACACGAAAGTAAGCCTTGGTCAACTAAAAAGTTTGAAGAGGGAAACTAATTGACCGAACGGACATGATTTTGGGTTAAGATGGGAACACCCCATGGGGGTATCTAGATAGGGCTACT
The DNA here is from genome assembly GCA_902492935.1 of uncultured Collinsella sp. GTDB lineage: Bacteria > Actinomycetota > Coriobacteriia > Coriobacteriales > Coriobacteriaceae > Collinsella. The sequence goes on from CABUNJ010000011.1 coordinate 73,253, forward strand.
TGAAAGGGGAACGCATGAGTGACTTGCTCAACCCTGCGAATCTCATCGTGCTGGCCGTCATTGCCGTCGGCATGTTTTTTGGGCTGCGTCGTATTGCGGCGTCGACGCATGGAAAGAGTTGTTGCAGTGATGGCGCGAGCGGCAAGAAAGCCAAGAAGGTTGTGGTGGCAGACACCGACGAGTCCCACTACCCCTATCGTGAGGAGCTGCTTATCGGCGGCATGAGCTGCGACGGATGCGCTCGGAATGTGACGAATGCCCTCAATGCGCTTGATGGCGTGTGGGCTACGGTGACGTATGCGGACCGCACGGCGCGCGTACGCTCGAAGCGCCCGGTTGATCGCGACACACTCGAGACGGTGGTGAGGGGCGCGGGCTATTACGTTATGAAAATGTAGGCGTTGCCCTCTCCGGTGGATACCGGACTCCTGCTCATTGTGACTATCGGCATCCAAAAATTTGCGCAAATAATAACCTTTAGATGCGGCAAAAGTGGAGTTTGGTGACGGTTTGCGCGGAATTCGCTACCAATCGAGCATCTATTAACCCGTCCAAAAAATTACAGGTGTATATTTATACGCTGATTATTGCTGTGCTCAGATTGCAATTAACCGTGGACAGAAATGAAGAATGCTAAAGCTGGGCTTTAGGACAGGGGAGGTTATAGCCTTATGAGACGAGTGGGAGCGCTTGGCTTGGTGGCAGCGCTTGCCGCTATCTTGGTATCGCCGCTGCCGGCGCATGCCGAAGATGCTTCGGGTGCCGTTACCTACAATGCGGGAAATGGGTATTCCTTTGAGAAGCTCTCGCATCCTACGGTAGGAACGTCGCAGCCGGATGGCATCGTCGACTACCAGGGTAACGGTGCCGTTGCCGTTCCGGGCGCCGATGGTAATACGGCCAACAACGAAGGCGATCGCGGCCAGAGCTACACTTGGGCGGCTGCGAGCTATGGTGACTGGCTTTATGTGGGCACCTGCTATGCGGCGATGGGCAACACGCTGACGCTCATGAACGGCACGCTGGGCGATTCCTTTGATGCCGAGACCATGCGCCTGACGCTGGAGGCCATGTTTAACGGCACCTTCTTCTATGGACAGCAGAAGGAGGACGGCACGGCCGACAAGGACAGCGGCGGCATCTTGGTCAAGATCAATACCAAGACCGGTGAGACCAAGCTGCTGCTCTCTGATTCGCTCAACGGCGTCGCTCCTTTGTTCCGCAATGCCGTGAGCTATAAGGGCAAGCTCTATTTCTGCGGTAGCGTCAGGACCAATGGCGGCAAAAGCGGCCTGCCTGCTGTATATGAGATCGATCCTAAGACGGATGATTGGAAAGTTGTCTATCAGGGCCTTTCGAGCATGCAGGATTACGGTGCTGCCTACAAGCAGGGCATTTCTACCGGTATCCGCGGCATGTGCGTCCATGATGGCCAGCTCGTCATCAGTAATGTGGGTAAAGACACGAACGGTAATTTTGGAGGCTTCGGTAGTTTGTGTGACAAGGGGCTAGCCTAGGCAGCAACGCTCTTCGC